>JAFEAR010000152.1 GCA_018266335.1 Bdellovibrionales bacterium | reverse complement strand
TCTTCGAACTCGATGAAATGGAAGAGGTTTTTCAGCGTAAACGACGTGTGATCAGTTCATGGATTGTGGACTTGGGGCCTTCCTTTGAGTCTTCGCCTAATGCCCTCGGAGGAGGACTCCTGGTTTGGTGGGTGCCTTTCTCGCAGGGACTCATGGCACGGAAAATAGATCAGCTTGAGATCGGCACTGGATTTCTGTATTCCTCTAGGATCGAGTCCTCGTCAGGATCCTCCGGTGCTTTTGCCGAAATGCCCATGCTCGTACAGTGGATGTTCCGTATGCCGCCCCGGGGCTCGCTCATGGCGGGGCCCCGCGTAGGGGGAACCCTGATTCAGGACTCGGTCGACACGAGTAAGGGTAATTTCGCCTTTACCTGGGGAGCTTCGCTGCGATTCTTCCCCTACGACGAGTTAGGGTTTTTCCTGGATCTCGCCGTCGTGCACCGCACGAGTTTGTTTCTGACTCGGCAAGCAGGTATTTCGTTTAGGTTTTAATTTTATGGCCGCTTTCGTAACGAGCCTCAGTCAGCGCATTCACGAGGTGCTCGAGCGCCGGCACGCGCACGCATTATTGGCGGATGACTGCGTGGAATTTACGGGCGGCGACATCCTTGAAAAATCCGCGCGCTTGGCGGCGCTCATTCGCGAAATGTCGCGTCCGGGCGCACGGGTGGGCGTGCTTTTTCCTAACTCCGCGGCCAAGGCGCTGGCGCTCTTTGCGATTTGGATGTCGGGCCGGGTTCCGGTGCTGCTGACGAACGATTCCGCCGATGAATCCAGTTTTAGAATGTGGGAGTTCTATCAGCTCGACGGGCTCGTGGTTTCCGACGAAAGTTATCCGCGTTTGGAGTGCGGACTTCCTACGCTGCGCTTGAATTCTTTCGCCGAGGTGGGCGATTTTGCCTCGGGACGCATTTTGCACCGCCGGTTGCCGCCTTTGCCGCCTGCCCGCACGGCCGTCATTCTGTACACCTCCGGGTCTTCGGGCGAGCCCAAGGGTGTGTGTCTGTCGGGTGAGTCGTTGTTGTACACGGCCGATGTGCTCATTGCGCAGCAACAGCTAAGCTCCGAAACCGTCGCGGGGGTCTTGTTGCCCATTTCGCACACGATGGCGCTCAACACGCAGTTTCTGCCGGTTTTCTTTGCCGGCGGTAAGTCGATTTTCTTTGAGCCTTCCTTCGGGTTGGGCCGATTGTTCCGCAGTATTAGCGAGAGTCATGCCACGTGCATTGCCTTGGTGGCCGAGCTCGTACGCATTGGGTTTGACGAGCGTGCAAAGCGGGGCTTGCCGGCGGCCGAGAGCGTGCGGCAGGTCACGCTAGCAGGGGGACTCATTCGTTCGCAGCATTTGCAGATGGCGCGCGAGTTGTTTCCGAATGCCATTATCTACAAGGGCTACGGTTTAACCGAGGGTATTCGCGTTTCGATGATTAGCAGCGAAGATCCGCGTTTCTTTGCGGATGGCGCGGGCGATCTACTGCCGGGGCAACACCTGGAGGTGCGCGATGACCGCGGGCAGCCGCTTCCCCCCAATGAAATGGGGCACCTTTTTGTGGCCGGGCCTAATGTGATGTTGGGTTACGACCAGGCGAGCGCAAGTCCGGTCATCGATGAGCGTGGTTTTTTGGACACGAAGGACATGGGCTTTCTGGATCGCTCCGGGCAACTGGTGATCGTGGGCCGTTCGGACGGGGTCGTAAAGATTCGCGGAAAGCGAGTCGCCCTTAAGGAAATCGAAGATGCCGTGAGCACTTTGTTTCCCGTGTTTGTCTCGGCCAAGTGTTTGGCCTTCGCGAATGCGCAGGGTGAGAATCGTTTGGCCTTGTTCTTTGAGCGTGTGCCGGCACCGAGCGTGGATGAATTCTGCTCGCGTTTAGAGAATGGTTTGCGCAAAAAGCTGCGCGATCACCACTCGCTGCCCAAGGACGTCTTCTTGCTGGAGAGCTTTCCGCGCACGGCGAATGGAAAAGTGAAGTTATCGGAGCTTCGAAATTTGTGGGAGCAGCGCGAGTCTCTGCGCACCTGGGGCGCGGTGCCCGCAGATCGATTCCGGATGCGCTTTTTTACCCAACCGCCGGGTACTTCGTTAGCGACTTCAATTCTAGGACCGCGCGCTGAATCTCCTGCGGATGCGTGACCGGAATAAAGTGCGACGCCCCCGTTACTTCCTCTAGTTTGAACACGGGCATGGTGAGCATGCGCGCATAATCGTTATCTTCGATGCCGCTAAATTGCGTGGCCTTTAGCACGATGGTGAGCGCGCGCAGGCGATGGGCTTGGTCCCACTGCTTGTCGATGTTCTGGCTGGTGAGCAGGCGATTAAGTCCGCGGACGGCTGGCTTCCACACTCCACTCTGAGTTTCGTGCGAGTACATCACCTGAGTTTGAATGAACACGCGAATGGCGTTCTCGGAAATTTTGCTGCGGAACTCCTGCTTAATTTTATTCCAGTCCTGATTCAAATTGAGCGAAGGCACAACCTCGGCCACGAACTGGTACAAACCCGAGCCCTGCAGCGAACCGGGGCCTACGTCGGTCACCACGCCGCCCGCGTAGAGTTCGGGATACTTCATGGCGAAGTCGAGCACCACTTTGCCGCCCAGGCTTACCCCCAGAAAGTAAAAGGGGCGCGCGGGGAAAAGCTGCGTCAGGCATTCGTGCAACTCGCGGGCGGAATCGTCGTAGTGCACGCGCGATAAACTCTTGTCGCTATCGGCCAGGCCGGATTCGCGGTTCTGCGGGTGCAAGTCGATGAGCACCGTGCAGAATTCCTTATCCCAAGCACCCATCATGTTCTTAAAGTTTTCGGGGCCGCCCAGCATGCCGTGCAGGCACACGAGGGGAGGGAGTTGGGGGTTGCCCAGAATGTCTGCCTTGATGGTCATGATGAATTAACTCGAAAGAGTTTTTCCGCCGTCGATGGTGAAGGTTTGCCCGATGATCTGCGCGGCGGCCGGACTGCTCAGGAAGCTGACGAGTTCGGCAACTTCTTCGGGATTCGTGAGGCGGCCGCTGGGTGTGGCGCCCGTAGCCTTAGCGATGCGGGCATCACGGTCGGGAAAGGCGTCGACGGCGTCGGTGAGCACCATGCCGGGGCACACGCAGTTCACTGCAATTCCCCGCGGAGCTAGCTCGCTCGCGTAATGGCGCAGCAACGACTCCAGCGCGCCCTTGCTGGCGCCGACGGCGGCGTAAAAGGGAATCACGCGGGTTCCACCCGAGGAAGTAATTCCAATGACGCGTGCGCCACTGGGCATGAGGGGCACGAGCTCGCGCATGAGACTGTGAAACGCGAAGACGTTGATTTCGAAGGTCCATTTGAGGTGGCGCGGAGAAAGCTCCATGGCGGCGCGGTGCACGCCGCTCGCCGCGGAATGCACCAGAATGTCTACGTGCGCGGAACTTTCCTTAAGGCTGGCGACCACCTTTTTAAAACTTTCGTCGTCGGTGAGGTCGCCCTTGAGTGTGGTCAGCGTTAGCTTCTGCTCACGCGCTTCGAGTTCCAATTTTTCTGCATGCTCGCGGTCTCGAGCATAGAGGGCCACGACGCGTGCGCCGCGCGCTGCGAGGCTTAGGCTGATAGCGCGGCCGATGCCGCGGGTGCCGCCGGTGACGACGGCAAATTTACCGGACAAATCGGGCTGGGGTGTCATGAGCTGGTGTCTCCTAGCGAGCGGCCGCCGTCGATGGTGACCGTTTGCCCCGTGATGTAGCCGGCCTTAGCCGAGCACAGAAAAGCAATCAGATCGCCCACTTCTTGCGGCGAACCTTCGCGGGCGGCGGGAATACGGCGGCGAATTTCTTTGGGATCCTGTTTAAAATTTTCGAGAATCTGCGCGGTCATCGGCGTGGCAATGAGTCCGGGCGCAATGGCGTTCACCGTGACGCCCCGGTGAGCGACTTCGAGCGCGAGCGTGCGCGTGAATCCTTCGATGCCCGCCTTCGCGGCGGCGTAGTTAGCTTGTCCCCGCTTGGCGTAGGTGGCGCTGATGGAACTGAGATTCACGATGCGACCAAAACGCTCGCGGTACATGGCCTTCAGCGCGAGGTGGGCGAGGGCCATGCTGACGAGCAAATGCTCGTTCACAATTTGGGCGTGCGCCGTGAAATCAAGATCCATGTACAGGCCATCCAGAATGCGGCCGGCGGAATTGACGAGCACGAGGGGAGCCCGGCCGAAGTCGGCAGTGACTTGGGCGTAGAGCCTTTGCGCTTCGGCGTGGTTAGTGAGCGGCTGCGCATATATTTCTACTCGGGATCCCGCCGGCGCAGCGGCCCGCAGTTCGCCGAGGGCGCTTTGCGCCTTGTCGGTGTTGCTCGCGTACCCCAGCGCCAAATCGTAGTCCGCAAGCAGCGCGCGTGCCGCGCCTAGGCCAATGCCGGAGGTACCACCGGTAATGAGGGCGAGTCGCCGGGCCGCACTCACGCGCGATACTCCTTGAGCACGAGACAAGAATTCTGTCCGCCAAAACCAAAATTATTACTGAGGATCGTGCGCACGCGTGCGGGCCGGGTCACGTTCGGTACGTAGTCCAAATCACATTCGGGGTCTTTCGCATGGTAGTTGATGGTGGGCGCTAATTTTTGTTCGCGCAGCATGAGCAGACAAGCGACGGCCTCGACGGCGCCGGCGGCCACGGTGGAGTGACCGATTTGTGATTTCAGTGAGCTCACGGGAATTTGGTAAGCGCGTTCGCCGAAGAGCTGTTTAATGGCAAAAGTTTCGAGGCGGTCGTTGAGCGGCGTGCTGGTTCCGTGAGCGTTGATGTAGTCGATGTCGGTGGGCGTGAGCTGCGCGTCTTCAATGGCGCCGCGCATGGCGCGAACGACGGACACGCCGTCCTCGCGGCCGTCGGTGAGTCGGTAAGCATCGCAAGTATTAGCGAAGCCGGCAATTTCGCCGTAGATCGGGGCGCCGCGGGCGAGGGCGGCGTCGAGTGACTCGAGCAGCAGCGTGGCCGAGCCTTCGCCCCGCACGAAGCCACTGCGATCGGCAGCAAAGGGGCGGCTGGCTTCGGCCGCAGGTAGATCCGCGGTGGTCACCGCGCCCAGCATGTGGAAGTTCATGAGGCTCACCACGTTGCTGCGGGCATCGACGCCGCCGGCTAAACAGCGCTCCCACTCGCCGGAGCGAATGCGCTGCACGGCCACGCCGATGGCCTGGTTGCCGCTGGCGCAGGCGCTGTTGATGGCAATGAGGTGGCGAGGTTCGAGCGATTTAAACCCGCGCTGCACGAGCATTTCGTTGATGAACAAAAGCGAGGCTTCGGTCTGCGCGTTTTTCCAGTCGAAGCCATTGAGGCTCTTCGTGCGGCGTAACATCTCGGCCGTTTCGGTAACCAGCTCAATGGCGAGTGCTTCGGCGGTGCCGTAAATGAGGGCGTCGATTGGCAGCGTCGCAGGAGTGTTGTGGAGCGCCTGCTCGGTGGCCACCACGGCCATCGTCCAGTAACGCGAAAGACTAGCGGGTGGCAATCCGCGCATCACTTCGGGCACGCTGAGGGCATCCGTATCTACGGGGGCGGCGTAGGGCACCGGAAAATTTTTGGCCGCAATCGTACCCCGGATGTCGCGCACGCCCGATTCGCCCGCGAACATACGGGTCCCGAAAGTTTCGAGATCGTTGCCCAGGGGCGAGGTCAGGCCGAGACCCGTAACGACGACGCGACGACGCATGGATTAGGCTTCGCTGTTAATGAAGGCTACGACGTCCTGCACTTGAACTTGCTTGGGCGTCACGCCGCGCGTTTTGGTGACGTGCTGAATGATTTTTTTAAAATCGAGCTCACGGCCGAGACTTTTTTCCAGATCGCAGCTGAGGTCGAGCAGGTCGATGCTTTCGAGGCCGAGGTCGTCGAAGAGCGTGCTCTCGGGTTTGACTTCCAGTCCGGGCGTGTTGAGCACGTCGCGAATGGCGGTCTGCAGATTGCTGAATACTTCGTTGTTGTTGCCCATGTTTAATTTCCTCCTGATAACGCCTGCGCCGCGAGTTCAATCACGGCGTGACTGATTCCATAATAACGTTGGTTCGGAACAATTTGCTCTACGTGTTGTGCCCAATTTGTACGGTGCGTTCCTTTGGCCAGCAGCAGGGCGCCCGCTCCTTCGCAGAGCAGGGTGTCGCGCGGGGCCTGGCGCCGCGCGCGGAAGGCCTGCATGGGATCCTCAAAACTAAAGCCGCTCGTGACGAGCGCCAAATCCACAATGTTATCCTGCAGGTCAGCCTCGGCCTGTTCTAGTGCCTGCAGGGAGCCCGCAGTAGAGTGGTTGTAAACGTGCAGTGGACCCTGAATTTTGAGAAAAATACCCACTTGTGCCGGAGCTAAATTGGGCAGCTGCTTGAGGTACATTTTGGGCGTGCGCAGCTTTTTATATTTTTCGTGGAACTCCTCGGGGGCACTGCGGGCAAGCTCATCGGCCGATGGATAGTCCAGAGGGCCTCCGTCTACGGCGCAGTAAAGGCCCACACGAAAGGGGTCCCGGGCGAGGGTGGAGGCAAGCTCGGATTGGACTTGGAGGCACACTTGGCTCATCAGGAGCGCCGCGCGGCTCATTGAGCGATAGGCGCGGCGGTCGGGAATATCAATGGCATTGGAATCCACGGGCACCGCGATGGCGCGCTCCAGCCACATGCCGAGGGGGCCGTAAAAATCCAAGGAGAGGTTTTGGGCCTCGCTGCCGGCGGGTGGCACAAATATTTGCGACCAGCGTATATCGCTCACTCGATACCCGCCTTTTGTCGTTGCAGCCAGTCCGCCATGACGGCGTCTTGTTCTACCGCGCGTCCGTGTTGGCGCGGCACCAATGCGAACATAATTTCGGCCACGCTCACGCGCCGGCCGTCGACCTCCACGCTGCCGGTGGCCATGGCGTAGCGTTCGCGCTTAAGGGTGATCTCGGCGCGGATGGTGCAGAGGCTGCCGGGCCCAATGGTGTGAATAAATTTAGCCGATTTTACGGAGCCCAACATGGCGTGGGTCTCGGGTTCGGCGAGCGTGATGCAGCGGCCGCCCGCGTGCGCGATCATTTCGATTTGCATGACTCCCGGAACCACGGGGAAGTTCGGGAAGTGGTCGGCAAAAAAATCGTCCGAGGGAGCAAAGCTTTTTGTGGCGACCACGGATTTGCCGGGCTCGCATTCCAAAATCTTGTCCACCAAGATCCATCGCATAGTTCTTAAGAATATCCTCGGGAAGGGCTGGAGACACAAGGGAAATGCACGTTAAAATATCGCTACATGCGATATGAGCAAATTCAAAGTTCCTTCGCGCCTTTTTTGGACCGCGCGTGTAGGGACGCTTGGATGCGGAGCTACAAGTGGGACGAGGGAGCCGTCGCTGCGCTGGATGGGCAAAAGCCCTTTGCGCGGACGCACAAGCGCCTAGCAACGGGGCTCGTTACCCTTACTCTCGACCCGGTGCCTGATTTTGGTTTGGGCGTGGACTTAGAGCTTCGGAGTGAACGCCCGATGTTTCGGGGGCCCCGCACGGAGATTTTGCGCAAACTGCAATTACCGGAGTCTGTCACCGATGCGGAAATCATTGAGGAGTGGAGCGTGCGGGAAGCGGCCTACAAGGCCCTCAGTCGGCACGGGCAGTCGGGTTTGGATCCGGACTGGCGAGATATGGTTCGGCGTTCTCCGTTGGTAATGGAATGGCGTCCTAAACTTGGGCATTTAGTGGAGTTAGAAACTCGTAGCGAATGGCAGGGGCTGTTGCTCCTGACTTTGGCCCGAACCCGGATTGGATCCGATTCTTGAGGCCAATCTGGCACCGTTGTTTAAAGCGTGGACGCAGGCTCGAATAAGGTTTCGTGAACTTAGCTGTGGCATGGTCTCTGCACTGGAGCTCCGCAAGGAGACCCTATGAACAACTACAAAAAACAACTCGCAACCCTTTCGTTAACCCTTATCGCTTCCGTTTTTTCGTCGACGGCCATGGCTCAATTGGAGTCTATG
The DNA here is from genome assembly GCA_018266335.1 of Bdellovibrionales bacterium. The sequence continues at coordinate 20,143 of JAFEAR010000152.1, read as the reverse complement.
CCGGGGCCCATTCCAGGCCTGACGGAAACGTCCGAGGTGCAGATGCTCAATGGCGCTCAGGGCGGTGCTGCCGCCTACGGTAGGAGCGTGAATGGCTCGGTCATGGTTAACGATACCCAGGGAACTATCATTCTGAATCTGACCATCGCAAACTGTCCTGTAGGAAGTATGTGCTTTGTGGGGCCTCGCTACCTAAGCAAAGAATTCATTATTGATAATGAATTCTACGCAGCGAGCGGCGCTCGTCACTTGGTGGGCCATTTGAATACAGGCAGTGTTGGCGTGCGAGATACAATTGAAGTGGTGGACTTCCGCAGCTCACGTCTTCGTTCTCTCCCCGCCTACATGACTTTGGTGAAAGAAACGATGGGAGCCCTGGCTCCGATGGCGCCTCAAGTGACTGTGCTGTTTGGCGGAAAAAGGGCTTTGAGTCCCGTGCCTGCTTACGAAGGACTGTTGGTTCCGAGTATGGAAGGCGTCGTGACGGAATCGGTCGAGAACTGAGCGGGGGCCAATAGCTCACCCTTCAGGTGGGTGATGGTGCCCTCGGTAATCTTCACCCGCAGCAGATCGCCCGGTCGGAATTCCGGCTGGGCGATCACGTGCGTAGGTACGTTCTGCGAAGTGCGCCCCGTCCAGCGTGTAGGATCCTTTTTGGACGGACCCTCCAGTAAAATTTCCTTCGTTTGACCCACGTCTGCCCGGTGCAGTTTGAGAGAAATTGAACGCACGCGTTCTTGGAGCTTGTTCAGTCGAATCATTTTGGTGGCCTCGCTGGTGTCGTCCTTGCGAAGGGCGGCGGCCGTGCCGGGGCGGGGCGAGAATAAGAAAGAATAAGCGTTGTCGAACTCGACTTCGCTGAGCAGTGAGTAAGTGGCTTCAAAGTCCTCTTCGGTTTCGCCGGGGAAGCCCACGATAATATCCGTGGAGAAAGCAATGTCGGGACGCGCTTGGCGCAGGGCCCGCGCGCGCTCGAGGTACTGTTCGCGCGTGTAGAAGCGACGCATGGCACGCAAGATGCGGTCCGAGCCCGACTGGAAGGGCAGATGAAACTGACTGCAGAGCTTGGGGAGTTCCTCGAAGCAGCGAATGAGTTCGTCGCGCAAATCGCCTGGGTGCGAAGTCGTAAAACGAATGCGGTGCAGGCCCTCGATGTCGTGAGCGCGGCGGAAAAGCTCGTCCAGGCTTTCGCCGGCGCGCTTGCCGAAGGTGTTGATGTTTTGTCCTAAGAAAGTAATTTCGCGGGTGCCGCGTGCAACGAGGGCGCGCACGTCGGTGAGAATGTCGGCGATGGGGCGCGATTTTTCGCGGCCGCGGGTCATGGGCACCACGCAGTAGCTGCAAAAATGATCGCAGCCCTTCATGACGGAAATAAAGGCCGTGGGGCCAGGATTGAGTAGCGCGGTTTGCGTGTCCCACACGCGCGATTCCGAATCGAACTCCGCCCGTAGGATGCGCTTGCCGCTATTCGCACTGAGCTCTTCGAGCGCCCAGGGTAATTCGTCGATGTTGTCGGGGCCCAGGACAATGTCCACGAAGGGCAGGTCCTTTTGGATTTGCTCTTTTTCTTGCTGGGCAACGCAGCCCGTGACGCCAATTTTAAGGCCCGGGTTAGAGACCTTCAGGCGTTTTAACTCGTGCGCAAAGCTCTCCATTTTGTTCTCGGCCTTTTCGCGCACACTGCAGGTGTTGATGAGCACCAGGTCGGCGTCTTCGGGTTGGCGCACGGCCTCGTAACCCAGCGGGGCGAGCACGGCCTTCATGCGGTCGGAGTCCGACGCATTCATTTGGCAGCCGTAGGTCTGAACGAAGAGCCCTTTCATGAGGGCTCTTGTCCTAGCAGCGCTTAGGCGAAAATCTCAAAGCTTTTTGGTGAATTAGGCGGTTTTCTTAAGGAGGGAGTCGAGGTCTACTACGTCTACGTCCCCATCAAGTTCCCCAGCGCTACTGGCGGTCTGAGAAAGTTCGGCATCGTCCACCTGGGGGGTGTCGAGACCCTGCAGGCGGTTAGAGCTGCGGCGTTCGCGGGCCACCTTGAGCTCGCCACGGGGTTGGGCGTCGCCCTCGCTTTTGCCGGCCAGAACCTTAAGGAAGTGCAGGCGACAGTAGCCTTTCACCTGTACGGCATCGAAGCAGTTGGGCTCTTTGCAGATGGCGGTTTTGGGCTTCAGAGCGAGCGTTTTTTTGGACATAGGCGATTGGTTCTCCCAAAGTCTTATCGGCGATGCCGACGCAGGTCTGAAGTTTGTCGCTCGCCTTCATGAAAAATTCAAAAAAGGGAATGACAAAGCAAAAAACGCTTTGGATAATCAACCACATGTCGAAAGTTCCCGTCGTTCTGAATGGTGTCTCCTTTGAAGCCGAAGAAGGCCAAACTCTCCTCAAGGCTGCCAGCGAAGCCGGAGTGGGCCTGGCCCACCTGTGTTTCGGCAACGCCATTTGCTCGACTTGCCGGGTAAAAGTGGCCGACGGCGCCGCGGCGCTCTCGCCCAAGACTACGAAAGAAACGGTTTCGCTGAACTACCATCTGTGCTTCGACGAAAACACGCGTCTGGCTTGCCAGGCCAAAGTAGTTGGCCCCGGCCCCATTCTGGCCGAAGCTCCGGCCCCCTTTAGCTGGATCGCGCCTAAAAACAAAACGCCGAAGAAGTGAGTTTAGAGCTTACGGAAGTAAGCCTTGTAGACGGGCTCGCGCTTGTTCAGAAAGATGCCTTCAAAGTGGCTCTGGGCTTCGCCGAGCTCGTGCGTTTTGCGGTACAAAAATTCTAGGCGCAGCAGTCCCCAAGAATTGACGATGTCGATCATCTCTTCGAAGTACTCGCGGTGATCCGTGGACAGGCGGTATTCGCCGCCGCTCACAATGGCTTCGGCCCAGCGCTTAGCGTCGGGCGAGCGAAAAAAGCGGTGTTTGTGGTGCCGCGTTTTGGGCCACGGATCTGGGTGGTAAATGTGAAACACCTGAATGCTCGGTAGGCCGGCTTCTAAAAATCCCCGCGCATCCTCGCGCAGCACCATCCAGTTGGCGCCGGCGTCGGGCATGCGCTCTAACTTGCGGCGCGTGAGGTCCGTGCGGTCTGCCCGCCGATCGATGCCCACGAAGTAGCGATCGGGATACTGCGCGGCCCGGCGAGCTAGAAACTCTCCTTTGCCAGGGCCGATTTCGATTTCGAGCCAGTCGCTGCGTTTTTCGGGCAGCAAACTCACGAGCGACAGCGGCGCCGCTTGCTTGAAGGGCGGGTGGTACTGCAACTCGCGGCCGTCCAAAAGCTGGATGCGGTGCTGATTGGCTTTGACGGGGCGTTCGTAGCTCTTGGTCATGGTGCAACTCAGAGCGAACGCGCGGGCGGAAAAACTAAATCCATGCCGGGATTGCGCCGGAACTGATCGGCGGCGGTCCGGAGCGCGCGGGCGAGGGGCGTCCACGCCGTAGGAAAGTGTTCGGTGATTTGCTGGGCGGGGACAAAGTTATGCAGCTCGGTGTGATTGCTCGCGGGAGCGATGGCCATTTGGCTTGCGGTGCGCGCCCAGGTGGGGACGGCCCCCGTCAGGCGGGCTGTCCAGCGCTGCAGCCAGGGCATGCTCGGTGCAAAGTGTTCCACAAAACTAAGGCGCCATTGTTCTAGGGAAACGGCGAGGGTGGGAATTTGGTAGACCATACCGAGGCAACGCTCGTTTTCGGTGGCAGACACGAGTAGCGCGGCAACGTCGCCCACGAAGGCTAAGCCTCCGGGGGGTGTGCCTAGGTGACTCACGTCGCGCAGCAGTTCCGAGGACTGCTCACTGAGAAGCTGCGTGGCGGTGTCCATGAGGCCGGCGTCTTTGAATCCGAAGAGCGCGGGGCTCAGAAAAATCGTGCAGCGCGAATACGACTGCCGGAGCCGGGCGATTTTTTCGGCGGGGGTGGCCAGTGGAAGCACGAAGAGCGCATGGATGCGGGGTTGCCGCTCGCGCAGACTCGTGAGCAGGCGAATCATGGCGTCTACCTGCAAATCGCTCACGGGCCGGTTCAGGCTGAGTTCAGGGTGGGGCGTAAAGAACACGGCGCTGAATTCGCTGGCCATGGTGAATGTCAGCGGTGCCTGCGGATTTTGCCAGTCCACCGATTGGGTTTTCATGGGGAGCTGGTCCAGCTCGCTGGTGGATTCCTGGGGGGTAATCAGAGTGGCGGTGCGGCGCCCGAGACGGCGGAAGGCGCCGGCCAGCTGATAGCCGAGTCCGCGCGTGGCGGAGGCAATCAGGTAGCCATCTCCTTCGGTCATTTTTTCCTCAGCGACGAGCATTGGAGCGGGGTCATATCCTTTGCTAGACAGGGTGTCATGTTTGAACTGAGCGGTACCCACTTTGAAAAGGGCGTCTTTGAATTGCAATGCGAGCAGCCGTCGAGCGAGTTTGCCGGCCGCATCCTGGCGCTGGGGCCCCTCAAAGGACGCTTGGTGGCCCTGAGCTTTTTGCTCGCGGCCTCGTACCTCCTCTATTTCCAAGTTCCGGCGCGGACTCTTATGCGCTGGGGGTGGGCGAGCGATCCCTTTGCTGCGCACCGAATCCAGGGGATAGTGGTGTGGGGCGTGGTGGGCCTGGGCCTGGTGATTTACATGGCGGCCTTGTCGCTGCGCCCCCGCATGCTGACCCTAACTTTTGACCGGGGCCATTCGCAGGTGTCCGTGAAGCGCAGTGGTGGCTATCGCTGGACCCCCGTGAAGGAGGATTTGGCGGCCTTTTCGTCCATCAAGGCCATTCGGGTGCATGGCGCCCACCGGGAGCCCTATACCCCCCACGGCTTTTTGGAGCTGGAATTGCCTACTTTAGAAGACGAGTCGCTCCGGGTGAGTCGCTTTCGCTTTCTTTCGGACGATCAGTTCCGCATTTACCCCCTGAATATAGCTAAGCTGACGGGCGTGGTGCCCACGGGGGACTGGACCGACCCCGACGATGAACCCTTGAAAAAGCGGTAGATACCGGTTAGGTACTCCCCATGGCGCGCGTAACCGTAGAAGACTGTCTCACCCAGGTTCCTAATCGCTTTGCTCTTGTTCACTTGGCTGCTCGTCGCACCAAGCAGTTGATGAAGGGTTCTAAAGCGCAGGTTGACGCCCCCAACAACAAACCCGCCGTTATCTCGCTGCGTGAAATCGCCGAGCGTCGTTGCCGTCTTCCCGATGGCTGGGAAGTTGTGGACGTGGACCAAGCTCCCGCCGCAGATCTTCCGCCCGATCAGCGCTAATCTAAAAATCGCTTAGGCCAGCTGCTCCGCCCTGCTGGCGCGCGCTACTCACATTTCGTAGATGTTAAAACTAGTTAATTCGCCACGCGGACGAGCGGGCCGGCGTTGGCTTCGGTGGGGCGATCGGATTCTTGGCTCGAGCTGGTGCTCGAGAGGTAGAGCTGGTCGGTGCCATTCACAGATTCTATGCGGTAGGCTGAGTAGTGCAGGTTGCCGCCGCCATCCACATAATCCAGCGCGCGCACCTCGTTGGTGAAGTCCTTGGTCGTGTAATCACTCGTGGTTTGGTAGCGGGTTTGGAATTTTTGGCAGAACGAATCTTCGTAGTAGTCCATGATGTCGGTCCATTGGCCGTTCTGAAAAACTTCGCGAAAAATCGCCGAGTCCGAGCGACTCTGGTAGGTGGTGCAGCCCGTGCTCCAGGCGCCTTCGATGTTCGCGGCGTGCGCCGCTCCTGCCAGACCCAGTAGAGATAAAAAGATTTTTTTCATTCGTGCCATCCTCCCAATGTTTATTTTTAACATCGGGAGGATGCGGCGGGAAGGGCTAGTGCGTCGTGGGTGGCGACGGTGCTTTGGAGAAGTTGTTTCCCCCCATGTGCATTTGTCTCTAATTTGTGACGCTTCACTATCGGCGCCGATAGTGAATGCTCGAGAGTCCGCTGGGGCTCGCGATATGCGCCGGCCATGAAGGGACGGCTCACTTTGCGACCTTTCTTAATTCGGCTTGGAGAGAATCTCGACCAAGCCAAAGTCAATCTTGCGCGAAGCCACGTCTACGGCGGCGAGCATCACGCGCACGCGTGTGCCCAGGCCAATGCGTGACTTGCCGGGCCCCACGTACGAGAGCAGCTCGGGATCGAAGCGGTGCTTCACGGCGCGGTAGATGCCTTCGGCGTTGATGAGTCCGTCCACGAAGTGGCCGTCGATTTGGCAGAACATTCCTTTTTCGGTGACGCCGCTGATCCACGCGTCGAACTCTTCGCCCAGGTGGTGCTCCATGTAACGGCACTTCTTGGTGTCGATGAGTTTGCGTTCGCAGTCCATGGCGGCGCGCTCTTGGTCGCTGCAATGCTGGCAGGCCGATTCAAGCTCTAGTCCGCGCGGCACGATGGCGGCTTCGTACTTGAGGCCCTGCTTGATCAAGCGATGCACCATGAGGTCGGGGTAGCGACGAATGGGCGAGGTGAAGTGCGTGTAGTCGTCCGTAGCGAGAGCAAAGTGGCCCACGCGCACGGTGGAGTAGCGAGCTTGTTTGAGCGAACGCAGCACGAGCGTGGAAATAGCGCGGCCCGTGGGGTCGTCCTTACCGAGCTCGCGGCTTACGCGGCCCATGAGCGCGGCGAAGTCGCCGGGTTGTTCAAGATCTTTAACGTCGAAGCCGGCAAGGGCAACGAACTTGCGCAAATCTTCTACGCGTTTGGGGTCGGGTTGTTCGTGAATGCGGTACACGCCTTCGCCGTGGGCCTCCAAAAACTGGGCGGCGGCGCCGTTGGCAATGAGCATGCACTCCTCAATGAGTCGGTGGGCTTCGAGGCGTTCGCGGGGCTGAATGTCCAAAATGGTGCCATCGCGATTCATGCTCACTTTGGCTTCGGGAATTTCGAGGTCAATGGCACCGCGACGTTCCTTGGCTTTGCGTAGGCGGCGGTAAACGTCCACGAGGGTGGTGAGGTTGTCCTTCTGAATGGGTGTAAGTTCCTCGCGCGCCCAGCTGGCATCCTCAATGAAGGCCTGCATGTCCTCGTAGGTCATGCGGCGTTGGCTTTGCATGAGCCCTTCGTAGAATTCATAGTTCATGCACTGTCCCTGCGCATTGATGACCATTTCGGCCACCAGGCAGGCGCGGTCTTCGTGCGGGTTCAGCGAGCACACGCCGTTGCTGAGCACTTCGGGAAGCATGGGCACGACGTGATCGGGAAAGTACACGCTCGTGGAGCGTCCGAAGGCCTCGTCGTCCAGTGCGGTGCCTGGCTTTACGAAGAGCGAAACATCCGCAATAGCAACCCATAGACGAATGTTGCTGCCTTCGGCTTTGGCGCACACAGCGTCGTCGAAGTCCTTGGCGTCGCGTCCGTCGATAGTGACGAGCGGAAGGTGGCGGATATCTTTGCGGCGCGGAAGCAAACGTTGCTGCCAACCTTGGGCGGCGCCTTCGGCTTCGCCCAGGGCGACGCGCGAAAATTCCCGTGGCCAACCGGCCTCGAGGAGCACGCGAAGCGTGTCATTGGAGGGAGCGGCGGGATCTTCCAGCACGCTCACGATTTCGGCGCTGCCCTGGCCCTTGTCCGGGTAACTGAGCACTTTGCAGAGCACGGCGGTGCCCGCTTTGATGTTCGCATCGGCCGGGGGCGTGCCGGCTAGGCGGAAGGAGTGTTTGCGGTCGCGGGCCTCGAGGGGAACGATGAGTGCTCCGCCCTTAAAGGGACGGTAAACGCCCAGAAATTCTTTTTGCGCGCGGCGAGCGATGGAAATCACGGTTCCGCGTAATTTAGTTCCGCCCTCAAAACTTTTTTCCACGCGGGCCATCACTTCGTCCCGGTGCATGACGTTCTTAAGGTTTTCTTCGCCGATGTACAGGTTGGGAATTTTCGGATCCTTCGCGATCAGAAATCCAAAACCATCCGGATGAATATCTACGCGGCCCTGAATGATTTTTCCGGGCAGCGAGGCGAGTTCCAAGTTGGGCACGAACGGCTTGAGTGGTGCTGAAGAACTCGGTGAAGGTGTGGATTGGGGCGGGCGGGCGGAGGGCGCCGGCGCAAGCGCGCGGCCTTCGAATTGTTTTTTCTCGCCGCGGAGTTGGGCGCGCGTCTCGCGCCGATCGTGACGTTGTTCTGAATTTTTTCGCCCGCCACGCTCGAGGGCCGGACGATTGCCACTGGCGGGCATACTGGGGCCCGCTTTAGAGCCTTTGGCTTGTTGGTGACCCTTGGCTGCCGATCGGCCGGAGCGCGTTTGGCCTCGGGGGCCCTGCTGCTGTCCGCCGGAGGATTTCTTAGTTTCGGATCGCGCGGAACGGCTGCGGTTGCGACTTCTCATTCTAGGATCGTGCCCTTAGCGCGAGATTAAGTCAAAGATGCTGCCCGGCGTTGTGGCGTAAATGCCGAGGAAGCTCTAACGTATAACCATGAAGTCAGAGTCCAACTCTAATTCGCTCTTTCATAGTCTGGTGTTCGTGGTTTTTGTTGCCATGGTAGGTTGGTGGGCTCGCCTCTCGGGTCATCCCGATACATCGCACATGCCGGGAGTGATTGTGCCCGCTGCACCCGAAGTGAAGGCCGCCGTTACACCGCCTCCTCCTCCTGCAGAAGTAACCCAACCGACTGCAGCTCCGACCGCTGCGCCTGAAAATTCTACGGGAACGGAGTGGAAATGAGTATGCAAAAAAAGAAAATTCAAATTCTCGTTTCGAACGATGATGGTGTGTCGAGTCCTGGCATTCAGGCGCTGAGCAAAGCGCTCATGAAAGTGGGGCACGTAACTGTCGTGGCTCCCGAGCGCGAGCAGTCCACCATGGGTCATGCCCTCACGCTGCACAAACCCGTGCGGCTCTTTAAGGTGGCGAGTGAGCCTGGTCGCGATCAATGGGCGACGAGGGGCACTCCCGCCGATTGTGTGTACCTAGGAATCCGTCAGGTTTTGAAGTGCAATCCGGACATCATTGTTACGGGCATTAACAATGGCGTGAACGTGGGCAATGACATTTATTACTCGGGCACCGTAGCGGCCGCGCGCGAAGGCGCGGTTATGAATATTCCGGCCATCGCTACCTCGCTCGATTATCACTTTGAAGTGGGTGCCCAACCTAAGGCGAACTTTGAAGACTGCGCCGAGTACATCGTGGGTCTAGTGAAACAAGTCCTTAAGAACGGTTTGCCTACGAACGCCATGCTCAACGTAAACTTTCCCAACGTTCCCTTTAACAAGATCAAAGGCACGAAAGTCGCTCGGCAGGGTTTTCGGATTTATACCGACAAAATCACCGAGAAATTCGATAACCGCAATAAGCCTTACTACTGGCTGGGGGGCACTTACGCCGGCTTCCGCCCTATCGAAGGGTCGGACTGCGAAGTGCTCGATCAAGATTATATTTCTATCACCCCATGCCGGTTGGACATCACTCAGTACGAAATCATGGCGAGCATGAGTCAGTGGGATATTTTGCCCGCGCACCTCAAGTCCAAAGGCAAAGGTAAAACTAAAGCCAAGGCCCCCGCCAGGAACCGGTCCAAAAAGAAAGCGAAGAAAGACGGCGTCGCCGCCGAGTAACGGATGCCGCTTTACCTGCGACATCGACTCTGGTTCTGCGTGGGGCCCCTTTTGCTCGGGGCCTGTAGTTCGCAACCGCGCAAGGCAGATTCTGCACCCACGGCAGTTTCGGAATCGGAGCCCAAGGTACAAATTGGGGTCACCACTCCACCGGCCGTCACCATGGAGGGCACGCACCCGGCCTTTCGCTGGCCGTTGCAGAGTCCCGTCGTGATTCAGTTTTACGGATGGAGAAAAAAACGTCTTCATGAGGGACTCGATTTACGCGCCTCCGTGGGGACGCCCGTCTTCGCCTCTGCAGCCGGGAATGTCATTCACGCGGGACGCATGAAGGGTTACGGGCTGATGGTGGTGGTGGATCACGGTCTGGGGTGGAGCACCATTTATGCGCACCTCTCCAAGGTCATGGCGAAGCTGGGGCAGCGGGTAGATGTAGGGCAGCAGCTAGGGCGTTCGGGCCGGACGGGGCGGGTCCAGGGACCCCATTTGCACTTCGAAATTCGTAAAGGATCCGATCCTTTAGATCCTGTCTTGCTTCTCCCCGGTGGCGCAGAGCGTCCGTAGTCTCGGGAAAGTGTTTGCTAAAGAAAATCTTATTTGATACTTAAGCTGCACTTAACTGTTCTCCACGGATAGGAGCCCAAGATGAAGACTGGAATGTCGTTTCTCAAGGCAAGTGCGGGAGCTGGCTTAGTGCTGGCGATGATGGCACAAGTGGCGCGGGCCGAGGAGGTGAAAACCTTCAAGGCGATGAACTACAACATCGAAAACCTCTTCGATACCGTGGACAGTCCCGATACCGACGACGCCGAATTCAATGCGGGCGGTGCGCAGGGATGGACCGAACAAATCCTCAACGACAAAATGCAGAACCTGAGTGAAGTGATTCACGGTGAAAACGCCGAAGTCCTTGCTTTGGAAGAAATCGAAAATCCAGAAATTCTGAAGACCTTCGTGGAAGGTCCTTTGGGTGACATGGGTTACCACTACGTGGTGGCCGAAACTCAAGATGGTCGCGGCATTCGTACGGCGCTGCTGAGCAAGTTTCAAATTGTGAACTCGGTTTCGCACAAGGTCGATTGCAGTCATTGGATCGATAACAAGGGCGTAAAAAAATGCGGCCGTGATTTGCTCGAAGTGACTCTCGACACGGGCAACGCAACGGCTGGTCGCTACATCAGCGTGATTGTGAACCACTGGCTCTCTAAAGCTGGTGGACCGGAGCGCGACAAGTGGCGTTTGGACGAAGCTAAAGCCATGGCGGACTTAGTTGCGGACATCGTTAAGAACAACCCGGACCGGCTTGTGATTTCGCTGGGCGACTTTAACGACGTGCTCAGCAGCAATCCCTTTAAGAAGGGTTTGCCGATGGCACCGAGCTTGGGCAAATTCAACGAGGCTCCGGCGCACATGTTGTTGGCTACGGATTCTCAAATGTCCGCTTTGCCGGCATCCCAGAGCGGAACGCACTACTTCTTCCCCGATCACTCGTGGAGCACTCTGGATCATATCTTCACCGCTGAAGGCGCTGATTTGAAATCCGGTGCAGTCCCCGGCTTCCACTATGACGACATGAGTGTCACGGTTGTGCACGATCGTTTCGTGCAGAACGGTGGCATTCCCAAAGGTTGCGACATCCCGAACGCGGACATGGGCAAACCCAAACGCACCCGTTGCACGGACGGGGCTTCGGACCATTTCCCGATCACCGCAACCTTTTCTCTGCGCTAGTCTAGGGTCGCATGCGATCCGACGAATGGAAACTCTTGCTAGCGGACGAGCCCGATAACGAGCTCGTCCGTTTTTCTTTTGCCAAGGCACTCATGGACGAAAAGTCTTGGCTGCCAGCTGCCGAGCAGTTCGAAATATTGGTGGCACAAAATCCTGACTACGCCATTGCTTGGGCCTTTCTGGCTCGTTGCTTGCTGAATGCCGGGGAGCGTGAACGCGCGCGCGATGCGTGCGATTTAGGTATGCCCGCGGCCAAGCGGCTCAATCACGAAGTGCCCATTGAGGAAATCGAATCGGTGCTCGAAGAGCTCGACTCCGAATTCTGATGTCCCCCAAAGCGTCGAGTCTAGCGCAAGATGCCGGCCGCATGAGCGCGGCCGTGCTGCTGAGTCGCCTGCTGGGTTTGGTGCGCGAGCAAGTGTTTGCGGCGCTCTTCGGCGCCTCGTGGCTAGCGGACGCCTACCAAGTGGCCTTTCGTATTCCCTCGCTCTTCCGCGCTCTCTTTGCGGAAGGGGCGCTGAGTATGGCCTTCGTAACGGTGCTGAGTCGCACTCCAGATTTAGGTGAGCGGCGGGTGCTGGTGAGTCGCGTGCTAACGGCGCTTTCGTTTGTGGTGGGTTTGGTGTGCTTGGCGCTAGCCGTGAGCGCTCCCTGGATTACCTCGCACACGGTGCCCGCGTTTGCGCTCCAACCCGGAAAGTTAGAACTCACCACTCAGCTTTTGCGGCTCTTTGCCCCCTTTCTTTATTTTGCATCGGTGGCGGCTCTGGCCATGGGCACGCTCAACACGCTGGGTTCTTTTTTTATTCCTTCCCTGGGCTCGGCGGCCTTCAACGTTGGTAGCATTGTGCTCGGGGGCGGTTTGGCGCTCGGGTTGGGGCACTTTTACGGTGCCGTGACTGCGCTGTGGGCCTTTGCGGGGGGGACGCTGTTTGGAGGTCTTTTGCAATGGCTGATTCAGTGGCCTGCGCTCCTTCGGCGAGGCATTGCTCCGTGGGCCGGATTGGGCGGAATTGGAGTGCCGAGCAAGCTGCGAGAGGCACTGGGGAGCGCCGAATTTCGGGCCATTCTATGGTTAATGGCGCCGTCGGTGGTGTCGGTCGCTTCCGTGCAAATTTCCAATTACATCGGCATGAATTTCGCGGCGGGCTTAGAGCCCGGTAGCGTGAGTTGGATTTATTACTCCTTCCGCTTGCTGCATTTTCCGATGGGCCTTTTCGGCGTGGCGTTGTCTACCGCGGCGCTACCACGTTTAGCTGCGCAGGTTCAGGCGGGAGAGCGCAAAGAATTCGTACGTACACTCGACGAAGCTCTGAGCTACAGCTGGATTTTGGCCTTGGGCGCTACGGTGGGGCTCATCGTGTTTCGTGAACCTATCGTGGCTTTGGTGTACCAACACGGACGCTTCGGGGCCCAGGACACACTCAAAACGAGCCAGGCTTTGTTGGCGTACGCCCTGGGCTTAGTCGCTTTTATTCAGACTAAAGTGTTGGTGCAGGCCTACTATGCTTTGAATCGGGTGTGGGTGTCGTCGGCGAGTTCGGTGGCGTCCATTGGGCTGAGTGCTTATCTGAACCATGTGCTGGCGCGTAGCTGGGGCCATGCGGGCATTCCGCTCAGCAGCTCGCTAAGCTCCCTAGTGGTTATGTTGGTGCTGTTACTGGGCCTAAGGTGGCAGGACGTTCCCGTTTACTCCCCGCGCTTTTTACGCACGGGCTTGGCCTCGGTGTTAGGCGCCTTTAGCTTGTCGGCCTTTTCGCTCCTGGGCGTGCCCGCCTGGCTGATGGATTTAAGGGCGCAGCGGGGGCAGGGGGCCTTTGCGGCGGCAACGCTGGCGAGTTTGGGGCTAGCGGGTGGGGCTTATTTGCTATGGGTGGTCCTGCTGTCGACCGAGGGACGAGCTTTGCTGGATCGGCTCAAAAAGCGTTTCGTCTAAGTCGTAGCCTTTGCTAGGTAAGAAGCTGTGAATATGGAAGTCGCTACTGAATCACCCCGTGTCGTCACCCCCGGTGCCGAACTTAGCTTGCACTACACACTTTCAACCGAAGACGAAATTTTTGATACCACCGAAGGACTTGAACCCCTCCAAATTCGTTTGGGCACTGGCCGGTTGAATGCAGTCGTAGAAAGTTGCTTGCTGGGACTGCGCGAAGGCGAAGAATTCTATCGCGTGCTCGATCCGAGCATTACCTTCGGTGAACGGAACTCGGAATTGCGCATGACACTCGATCGTGCGGGACTGCCAGAACGGGTGAAAAATCTGCAGGTGGGCGACTCCTTTGAGGGCCCGGGCCCCGACCGCAAGGTGCATATTTTTCGCGTGATTCGCGCCAATGAACTGAGCTTTACGGTCGACGGCAATCATCCGCTCGCGGGTATTCCGCTGATTTTCGAAGGCCGTGTCCTAAAAATTATTTCGTAAAATTACTTCGCTTTGAACTGAACTTTAACGAACTTGCGTTTGCCCGCTTTGACGAGGGCTTCTGGCACGCCTTCGATCACGTAGGCCGTGTCGGTAATCTTGGTGCCGTCTACCGTCACTCCGCCCTGGGCAATCAGGCGTCGCGCTTCGGAGAGCGAGGTCACCAAGCCATGCTCGGCGAGCAATTTGGTGAGGGCCAGTTGATTGCCGGTCACTACGATAACGGGCATGTCGGTTGGAATTTTACCCTTCGCAAAAACTTCATCGAACTCAGCGGCTGCTTCGAGAGCGGCTTCTTGACCGTGAAAGCGTTCCACCAGATGGGCAGCGAGTTGCCCCTTTGCTTGGCGCGGATGCATGGCTTTGATTTCTTCCAGATTAAAGTCTGTCAGCAATTCGTAGAAACGTAGCATGAGCGGATCGCTGATGCTCATGATGTGGCCGAACATGTCCTTGGGGGGTTCGGTGATGCTAATGGCGTTGCCGAGGGATTTGGACATTTTCGCCACGCCGTCGGTGCCCTCCAAAATTGGGAGGAGCACAGCCACTTGGGTGTCTTGGCCCGCGGCCTTCTGGTAGTCGCGGCCCAGGAGCACGTTGAATTTTTGGTCCGTTCCGCCGAGCTCGACATCGGCGCGCAGTTGCACGGAGTCGAAAGCCTGCATGATGGGGTACAAAAACTCGTGCAAGCAGATGGACTGCCCGCTCGAGTAGCGCTTGGAAAAGTCATCGCGCTCGAGCATGCGCGCTACGGTCATCTGACTCGCCAGCCGAATGACGTCCTGAATTTTGAGGGCGTCGTTCCACTGCGAGTTAAATACGATTTGTGTTTTGGACGGGTTCAGAATTTTGAGGACCTGGTCGTAGTAGGTCTTGGCGTTACGCTGCACGTCCTCTTTGGACAGGGGCTTGCGGGTTTCGCTCTTGCCCGTGGGGTCGCCGATTTGCGCCGTGAAGTCGCCAATCAGAAAGATAACCTGGTGGCCCAGGTCTTGGAACACTTTGAGTTTTTGTAGCACCACGGTGTGCCCCAGGTGCAAGTCGCTCGTGGAGGGATCGACGCCGAGCTTGATGCGTAGGGGTTTCTTCTGGGCCAGGCTCTTCTCGAGCTTGTCGATGAGCTCGGCTTCGGGGGTGACTTCGGCCACCCCACGGCGAATCTGCTCGAATTGCTGACGAGCCTGTTCCTTGATGGCGGCGTCAATAACGATGGGAGTGGGCTTCGAGTCCGTTTCAGACATGGAAGCGTTACTCTATTGTAGGTGTCTACGAAGGTCTAGGGGTGGGTCTCGGGACGGTTCGCTTCGATGCGGATGCGCTGCACCGAAATCGCGTGCCCCGTTGCTTCGTCGGCTTCCACCAGGATGCCGCAAAGCCAGGGATCGCCATTCGCGACCTCAAACTTCTTCCCCCGCCGGGTGATGAAGCGATCAATGATGATTTCCTTCTTAATACCAATGACGGAGTCGTAGGGACCCGTCATGCCGGCATCCGTTAGGTAGGCGGTGCCGCCCGGCAAAATCCGCTCGTCGGCCGTTTGGACGTGAGTGTGGGTGCCCACGACCAGGGTGGCTCTTCCATCGCAATGCCAGCCCATGGCAACTTTTTCGGAGCTTGCTTCGGCGTGAACGTCGACCAGAATAACTTTGGTTTTTTCGCGGAGGGGAGCGATGAGCTTGTCGACTTCGCGGAAGGGGCATTCCAGCGGGTCCATAAACACGCGGCCCATCACGTTGATGACCCCGATCTTCTGACCGCGGGAGTTCGTGTACAGGCAGGAGCCCTTGCCCGGAGTGCCTTCGGGGTAGTTTGCGGGCCGTAGCACGTAGGATTCTTCCTCGAGCACCTGCACGCCTTCCTTCTTGTCGAAGGTGTGGTTGCCGCCGGTCATGATGTCCACGCCGGCCTGGGACATTTCCTGGAAAGTGTCGGCCGTGATGCCAAAGCCACCGGCCATGTTTTCGTTGTTCGCAATGACGATGTCGATGTTGTGCTTGGCGCGCAGGGCCGGAAGAAAGCGCGTGATGACCTTGCGGCCAGCTTCACCCACGATATCGCCAATGAACAAAAACTTCATGGCGAGTTACTTAGCAAGCGAGGTCGCCCTTGTCTCGCGAATCACCGTAACTTTGATCTGACCGGGGTAGGTCATGTCCTGCTCGATCTTCTTCGCGATATCGCGCGAGAGGATCACGGCGTGTTCGTCGTTGATACGGCTGTTCTCCACCATCACGCGGAGTTCGCGGCCCGCGGCAATCGCAAAGCTGCGCTCCACGCCGGGGAAGGTGTTCGCGATGCGCTCGAGGTCTTCGAGGCGGCGCACGTAGTTGTCGAGTTGTTCGCGGCGGGCACCGGGGCGGGCACCGGACATAGCGTCGCTACCGATGACGAGGAAGTCGAGCCAGCTTTCGGGCTTGACGTCTTCGTGGTGGGCGCGCACGGCGTGCACGATGTCGGGGGCTTCGCCGTATTTTTCGCACATGTCAGCACCTAGAACGGCGTGTGAGCCGTCCATTTCGTGCGTAAGGGCTTTGCCGATGTCATGCAGCAGGCCAGCGCGGCGAGCCTTCTTGATGTCGAGGCCAAGCTCGGCGGCCATGAGGCCGCAAAGGTGGCCCACTTCGATGACGTGGTAGTACTGGTTCTGCGAGTAGCTGTAGCGGAATTGGAGCTGACCGATGAGCTTGATGAGCTCGGGGTGCATGCTGACGATTTGGAGTTCGAGCAGCGCTTTTTCGCCCGCTTCCTTGATTTTGTTGTTCGTGGAGTTCGTTACTTTTTCGACGAGCTCTTCGATGCGGCCCGGGTGAATGCGGCCGTCTTGAATTAAGGCTTCCAACACCGTTTTTCCGATGTGGCGGCGGACAGGGTCGAAGCAGCTTACGATGACGGTTTCGGGCGTATCGTCGATGATGAGGTCACAACCCGTGGCCTGTTCCAGTGCACGGATGTTACGACCTTCGCGACCAATCAGGCGACCTTTGAGTTCGTCCGAGGGGAGCGAAACCATGGAGGTTGTGCGTTCGGGGATGTACTCCGAAGCGTAGCGCGAGATGGCAATGGAGATGATGCGCTTGGAGAGTTTTTCGGCGTCTTCTTTGGATTGCTCTTCAATTTGCTTTACGAGTTTAGCGGCGTGGAGCTTGGCGTCGTCCTCGATGCTCAGCATGAGGCCTTCGCGCGCTTCCTTCTGGGTCATGCCGGCGACGCGCTCGAGTTGCGAGCGAACTTCGTTGAGCTGCTGTTTGAAATGTTCTTCGGCGGCGATGGCGGCTTTGGTTTGGCGTTCATGCTCGGAGGCAATGCGCTCGGCCTTGAGGGCGGCAGCGTCGGCACGTTCTTTGGCTTCTTGAGCAGCGCGTTTTTCCTCGGCCAGGTTACGTTCGATGTCCTTTGCGCGCTGTTCGGAGCGGCGGACTTCGTCGACTTTGGTTTGGTAGCTTTGTTCCATTTTGCGTCGCGCTTGCTCGACGGCATCGCGCGATTTCTTTTCGGAATCTTTCACGATGTCTTCGGCTTTGCGTTTCGCGTCGCGCGTGATGTTGTTGGCTTTTTCGCGGGCGGCGTCGGCGAGTTGTTTTTGTTGCATGCGAACGAGGGCAACGGCAAAGCCGCCCCCGGCAAGGATGCCGATCAAAATATAGACTGCAATCATCATGGTTTGGGTCTCCTGGTTTGAAAGTCGTAAAAATAAGATTCGGTCAGCAGGCCTTGCACGGGTTGATCGCCAGCGTGAAGCCAGGCGTCCGGAAGGCGTTGAAAGACGTAATCTGAATGAACAACGGCCACGGTCCGCACTTGCGGGTGGGCCGCTAAATAACGATCGTAATATCCACGTCCCCGCCCCACGCGGCGACCTTCGCCATCGGCGAAGAGAGCGGGAACGAGGAGGGTGTCGGGTTCCACGCGCTGGCGATCGGAGACCCGTTCAAAATGCATGTTGGTTCCGTCCACGCAGGGGACGGCGGTGGGCAGATGGGCCGGAAGCGGAAAGGACGCGGGCTCGTCCCAATCGGCACGACCTTCGAAGATGCCGATGAGTTGGGAGCCTTGGAGCCAGGGAGTGGGAATGGGCGCGGGTGTCCATGCACGCTGGGGACCTGCGCTAGCTTGGCGCGCGCGCGTTTGTCGGCGTGCCGACGCGAGATCCTGATTGCTTAGGCTTTGCGCCCAGAGCGAATCCGTAGGTTGATTCTTCAAAGGTCCGCCCGAGGCAGACCGGGACCCGTTTTCAAATACCATAACCGTTCAACGGGTCTGTGGAGAGCAGCGATTCGTCAGAACTGTTCTTAAGAATCTCTACCCAGATGCGCCTCGACCCGATCCAATAGGCGCTCCGAATGCTCCAGAACTTGTCGCTTGAGATTCTTCAGGCGTTCTTTTTCGCTTAAGAGATCTTCGGCAAGGCTAAGTGTGACAAGTGATAGGAGCTGTACCGGGGTCATTCCCCGTTCAATTTTGCCAGCAAACTCTTCGCATTTGGAATCGACCAGATCCCGGATTTGTTTAAGCGACGAAGGAGTCGCGTCCGTCTTGACCTTGACTTTGACGCCTCCCAAAGCGAGCTCGACGACTTTCGAGCTACCCTTGGGGAGTGTAGTGGAACTCTCAGTTTGCATAAGCAAGATTGATCATTGCATAAAAAGGAGGCTTTTGCATGCGGAAGCTAAAGAATTCTAGGGCTTGGAGGCTATCCTTGCGGATGGCACTCTAGGCGTCTGGTGAAGAACCCAGAAGCGCTGCAGCAAAGGCTTTTGCTTCGAAGGGCACAAAGTCTTCGGTGGTCTCGCCCAGGCCCAAGCGTCGGATGGGCAGCTTGGTTTTGCGGGCCACGGCCACCACGGCACCCCCGCGGGCGGTTCCGTCCAGTTTGGTGAGCACCAGGCCCGTAACTCCCACCGCACTTTGGAAGTGTTCGGCCTGAGCCAGCATGTTTTGGCCGGTGTTGGCGTCGAGCACCAGCACCACTTCATGGGGAGCACCCGGGAGGGCCTTGTTCATGACCCGTTTGTTTTTGGCTAGGGCATCCATGAGCTGGCTCTGGTTATGGAGGCGGCCGGCCGAATCGCACAGCACAAAGTCCACTTTGCGGGCGATGCCGGCCTGAATGGCATCGAAGAGCACGGCCGACGCGTCCGAGCCTTCTTGGCCCCGCACGCAGGGAATATTCAGTCGCTGGGCCCAGGTTTCGAGCTGCTCGCCGGCCGCGGCCCGGAAGGTGTCGCCCGCGCCCAAGAGCACCGAGTGTCCTCGCCCCGTAAGTTCGGCGGCGAGTTTGGCAATGCTTGTGGTTTTTCCGGTGCCGTTAACGCCCACGAACCAGATGACGGTGGGCTCGGTGGTGGAGTGGCGAGTGGGCCAGGCCGAGGTGGAGTCGGACTCGCCGAGCCAGCCCCGGAAGGACGTGGAAAGACTTTCCTTCGCAGCGTCCAGCCGTTGGGGGGCAGGGAGAGCCGAAATTTCTGTCCACGAGAGGGCCTGCAAAGCTTCCTGCGTGTTGCCCACGCCTAGGTCGCTCCCAAGGCAAGCCTCTTCGAGGGAGTCTTTGAGTTGTTGCATGTCACCGTTGAATTTGAGCACGAAGCGCTCGCGCGATTTTTGGAGCGCGGACCACCAACGATTGCCGCCGGTGGACGGCGTGTCGGTGGTTGCAGACGCTGCGCTCGGGGGCGGCAGGCCCACGGATGCGCGCGGACGCCGACGAATCAAAAAGAGGAGCGCGGCCAGCAGGCCGAGGGTGCCAATGGCAACAACGATGTAGCCCATAGGGCCAAGTTCAGTGGTGTTCACGAGCCCCCGGTTTAGGAAGGGGGCCCGTGGGGGTCAAGAGCCAAGATTCGAGGTGGGGCTCAACTTCGGATTGTCGTTTGGGTACCAAAGCTGGAAATAGCCCGCCGTAGGTTGCAGGAGTTGCAGAGCAGCTGAATGTTCTCCGGGCTCGAGTCGCCGCCTAGAGCGAAGGGTTGGATGTGATCGAAATTCAGCCGGTGCATGGATCCACACCGCACGCACTTGCCCTCTGCCTTGCGCCAAACTGCGTGCTTCACTGCGCGCGGAATGTAGCGAGTACGCTGACGCAGCGCTTCGCCGACGTCGGTAGTGGAAGTACCGGAGTTTGGCAGTGCAGGAATTTGAATTTCATCATCACCTGCAGTCGCAACCTGATGAGCGCAAGACTTTTCAAATTTTGCCTTGGTCTGCCGCACGCGATGCTTGCCAAAGCGCTGCTCCAGCAGGCGCTCTCTACTAAGCCGTGCCATTTCGGTGACCAGTTCGGCAAGACTCAGCCGTGCACCCCGCTCACCCAAGAGGGCCCGAACTTCGTTCAAACTAGCCTTAAGTTCTTGGCTCATTAAAAAATTAACTTCCGAATGCTCAGTGCTCACTATCCGCTCGCGCTCCCGAGGCAGTGCGTGAGCGGGACTGATGGAAAGTAAAATTCTTTGCCCCTCGCGAGCTGATTTATCTTCTAACTGTGCCAGCACCTCGGTCTTCTGC
>JAFEAR010000151.1 GCA_018266335.1 Bdellovibrionales bacterium | reverse complement strand
ATCTTCGACAGCGTCCCTCAGGCGGTGGCGCAACCAGCAGCGAACAGTAAAAAACTTACTGCAAAGAGCGACCAGGCGATGAAAGCCAAAGCTGCCCCTGTCCGGAAACGCTCTCAGGCTCTACTCAGTCAAAACAAGTTTGAAGAGGTGAGGCAATATCTCTCGACCTACACAAAAGCGAACCCGGACAACAAGTACATCTGGGTGGAATTTGCTTTGTTCGAAGAACAACAGTTTGAGACAGATAAGGCGCTTGAGTACGCAGAAAAGGCACTGACTCTCGATCCCAAGTATTTTGATGCGCTCGTCATCAAAGCCAGAAGCAAAATGGCAGAGAACAAAACCAGCGAAGCAATGAAAATAGCCAAGCAAGCGGAATCGATTAATCCAGCCAGCTGCGCTCCGCTGGAAATACAAGCAAATGGCTATCTTACTATGCAAAACTATCGCCAGGCCGCAGAAATCTACAAGCGACTGAGCAAACTAGACCGCTACGATACGCTCTACCGCCACAATCTTTCCCTTAGTCTTTTGAAGAGTGGTCAACTGGAAGAGGCTGAGGCCGTGGCGCGAGATGTAGTACGCGCGAAGCTCAATCCGCCCTTTCGGGGCACTCAGCGCCTGGCTGAGATTCTTTTGGCGCGCGGCAAGCTGGCAGAAGCAGAAAGTATGGCCAGACTGGCAATAAAACAGATGCCGGACATAGTCCCAGGGCAAAAGCTCTTGATCAAAATTCTCCGACAGGAAAAAAAGTTTGATCAGGCCAATCAGGAAGAAAAAAAAATGAATCAGATACAAAATGATGTCAACTCAGACGCTCTATTAGGCAAAGAGACAAAGTAGGACAGGCACTCACTGTTACCGGTTGTCAAGAATTTAAAGCAAAAAAAGAGAGAGAAATGCCTTTTTGTAAAAGACACTTCCCTCTCTCAAAAGGTGACAAGGAGCCACTTTTGGCGACTCTTTGTTCTAGTTGCTATCGGATAGATAGCTAGTTTTGTTGTTGCGCAAGACTTGGTGGTCCAGCGGGTTTTACTATGAGTTGTCTCGCGACTTATTTGTCCCGCGTGACGGCGCCCTGGGTGGCGACAATCTGCGCCTGCGCCGCTGCCAGACGTGCGATGGGCACGCGGAAGGGCGAGGAGCTCACATAGGTCAGATTGATCTGGTGAGCAAAGGCGATGCTGGCAGGATCGCCGCCATGTTCGCCGCAGATGCCGAGCTTGAGACCCGGACGCACTTCCCGACCGGAGCGCGAGGCCAGCTTCATGAGCTTGCCGACGCCCTTTTGGTCGAGGGAGACAAAGGGGTTGTCCTTGAGGATCTTGCGCTTTTCGCCCAGCACGTCGACGCCTTCCAGGTAGTTCTGGAGAAACTTCCCTTCGGCATCGTCGCGGCTGTAGCCATAGGTCATCTGCGTCAGGTCGTTGGTACCGAAGCTAAAGAACTCCGCGTACTCAGCGATTTCGTCGGCAGTCAGGGCGGCACGCGGCACTTCGATCATGGTGCCAAACTTGTAGTCGACACTGACCCCGGCATCGGCCATGACGCTTTTGGCGCAGGCCTCCAGGACAGCGCGCGCTGCCTTGAGCTCCTCCACATCGCCGATGAGCGGGATCATGATCTCCGGCTCGACGTCGACGCCTTGCTGTTTGACGAGGATAGCCGCCTCAAAGATAGCGCGCACCTGCATGACGTTGATCTCGGGGTAGACGAGACCCAGTCGGCAGCCACGCAGACCCATCATGGGGTTGGCTTCGTGCAGTTGACCGACCTTGGCGATGAGCACGTTCTTTTGCGTGATCTGCGCCGTCAGCCGCTCGCGCAGGCGCTTCAGTCCGCCGCTCGCACGCAGAGACTTGCCACCGCGCTTGGTGCTGGCCAGGCGCGCCTGCAGTTCCCGCACTTCGTCCTTGAGCTCTTCTGCCTTGGGCAAAAACTCATGGAGGGGCGGGTCGAGCAGACGGATGGTGACAGGCAGACCGTCCATGGCAGTGAAGAGACCGGCGAAGTCCTCGCGCTGCATGGGCAGGAGCTTGTCCAGTGCCCGTTGCCGCGCGCCCAGGTCCTCGGCCAGGATCATCTCCTGCACGACCGGCAGCCGCTCTTGCTGCATAAACATGTGTTCGGTGCGGCAGAGACCGATGCCTTCCGCGCCAAACTCGCGCGCGACGCGGGCGTCGTGCGGAGTGTCGGCGTTGGCACGGATACCGAGCTTGCGCACGGTATCAGCCATGGACAGGATCTTGACCAGATGCTCGGTGAGGCGAGCCTCGCGGGTGGGCAGAGCGCCCAGCACGATTTCGCCTGTCGACCCATCGATGGAAATGACGTCGCCCTTGCGCACAGTCACTGCACTGGCAGCCGAGGATGCCTGCGCCGAGGTCTTGCCGCCGTGCGCCACCGTAAAGGTTTCCGCGGCAAGGTCAATGCGCAGAGACTCGCAGCCGGCCACGCAGGATTTGCCCATGCCGCGCGCCACGACGGCAGCGTGACTGGTCATGCCACCGCGGCTGGTGACGACGCCTTGCGCGGGCACGATGCCGTGGATGTCGTCCGGGCACGTTTCGATGCGCACCAGGATGACCTTCTCGCCCGCTTTGCCGAGCTTTTCCGCCTCGTCCGGGTCAAAGACCACTGCACCGATGGCAGCACCGGGAGAGGCGTTGAGACCGACCGCCAGCACGCGACCGTCCTTGACCGCCTGGTCCTTGGCCTCGGGGTCAAAGCTGGGCAGGAGGATCTGGTTGAGGGTGATGGGGTCGACGCGCATGAGCGCTTCTTCCACGCTGAGGATGCCTTCTTCGTGCATCTCGACAGCGATGCGCACAGCTGCTTCCGCCGTGCGCTTGCCCGAGCGCGTCTGCAGGATGTAGAGCGTGCCGGACTCCACCGTAAACTCGATATCCTGCGTGTCGCGGTAGTGGGCTTCCAGACGAGCAGCCGTCTCCTTGAGCTGCGCGTCCACGTCCGGCATGGTTTCTGCCAGAGTGGCGATCTTGTTGGGCGTGCGGATGCCGGCCACTACGTCCTCGCCCTGGGCGCGGATGAGGTACTCGCCGTAGAGGGCATTGGCGCCGGTCGACGGGTTGCGCGTGAAGCACACACCCGTGGCCGACTGGTCGTCCATGTT
>JAFEAR010000150.1 GCA_018266335.1 Bdellovibrionales bacterium | reverse complement strand
TAAAAGCGCGTTATGGCGGCGACGAGTACATTATTGCCATGCCCGAGACCGACGAAAAGGGTGCGCGACTTGCGGCGGAGCGACTGCGCGCGAACATCGAGCAGGCCGTGCACGAAGGCAACGAGGGCACAAAGTTCTCCGTGACGGCGAGCATGGGTCTGGCCACCTTCGATGCTCAACGCCACCAGACTTACAAAGATTTAATTAAGGACGCCGACTGCGCCCTGTACGCGGCCAAACGCCAAGGGCGTAACCGCGCCGTGTTCTACGTGCACGGCGAAACCGAACGGCCCGACGAAGACAAACTCAAACGCACTTAGCGCATGCGGAAATAGGCGGCGAGTGCCGCTACGCCGGCCACGGCGAGTAGGAAGGGCACCAACACGGCTGGGCGCCGGAGTGCGCGCACGCCGTTGTCGAGCATGGTGCCCATGCGCGCGAAGAAGCCGCCTTCGGGCACGGAGGTGCGCTCGACAATCTCGATGCGCGAGGCATCGCCCTGCAGTAGGCCCGCTTGCAACAAGAACTGCCGCGTGCGGAGCTCGAGTGCGAGCGTGTAGTTGTTCACCAAGTACTCGGTCAGAGTGGCGGCCAGCGCATCGGCCGAAGCGGGGCGCCGACTGGGCGTACGCTGCAGGCAGCTGGCAATCACGGTGGTAAAGAAGGGCGGCAAATCCTGCCGAATGTTTTGCGGCGGAATGTAGTCGGCCTTCTTGATGCGCGAGTACACGGACTCGGTGTTGGTTTCAAAGAAGGGGCGCTTGCCGGTGACGATTTCGTAGAGCGTAATGCCGAAGGCAAACAAGTCGGCACGGGGATCGAGCTTTTCGCCCGTCACTTGCTCGGGCGAGAGGTAGTGCGGGGAACCAATCAAAACTCCGGGCATAGTGAGCGTGGATTCCGAGGGATCGAGCGCAATGCCGAAGTCCATGATTTTTACTTCGCCACGCGTGTTGATGCGCACGTTGTCGGGTTTGAGGTCGCGGTGGATCATGCCGTGCGAGTGCACGTACGCCAGGCCGTGCAGAATGCGCACCCCCACCATGAGTGCGATGTCGAGCGGCAGGGCGCCCGTGCGCTCGAGGACCTCGGCCAAATCGAAGCCGTCGATGTACTCCATAATTAAGTACGCGTCGGAATCTACGCGGCGGTAATCGTACACGTGCGCTAGGTTTTGGTGCAGCAAGTTGGCCGACACGCGGGCTTCGCGGCGAAAGCGCTCCTGAATATCTTTGTTAGCGCGCAGCTCGGGGCGAATGCGTTTGATGGCCACGGGGCGGTCCAGATTTTTTTGCCGACCCAAAAAAACTTCGGCCATGCCCCCAATCGCCATTTTATGAATTTGATCGTAGGAATCCTGCAATCCAACGAGTTCTTCAGACGGGGCATCGGCCATGTATTTAATTTAACCGAGTTCGGTGCGTTCCAACACTTGGGCCTTGAGAAAGCCGTCAGAGAACCGGAGCTTGAGCGTGTCGCCCGGTGCTGCATCGCGCGAGGAGCGAACCAGGCCGCGGGGGCCTTCGGTGAGCGAATAACCCCGCTCGATTACGCGCAGGGGCGAGAGCGCATCGAGCAAACCGGCGTAACGAGCGACAGTTTGCTGACGCCGCTCGAGTGCCAGCGACATGAGACGCTCCAAACGCACGCGGCGTTCCTTGAGTGTTTGTTTTTGCAGTTCCAAACGCTTTTGCGGCGCGGCCCCCAAGATGCGCGCGTGCAACAAGTCCACACGCTGGCGCAAATCCTGAATGGCATCGCCCGCGCGGCGCTGGAACATGGTTTCGATTTCTTCCAGGCGCACGAGCCACAGGGCGAGCTCGGGCACGGTTTCTTGCGCGGCGTGCGAGGGCGTGGCCGAGCGACGGTCCGCGACCATGTCGGCAATGGTGAAGTCGATTTCGTGGCCCACGGCCGAAACGGTGGGAATTTTGGACGCCGCCAGGGCGCGCGCCACGGACTCGTCGTTAAACACGAAGAGGTCCTCGTACGAGCCCCCGCCCCGCCCCACAATCAGCACGTCGAGGGGTTTGGCGGCGCCGGCGCTGTAACGGTTGGCGCGTTGAATGGCCGCTACGATTTCGGGCGCTGCTTTTTCGCCCTGAACGGCGGCGTGGAAAAAGAAAATTTCGGCCAGCGGAAAGCGCATGGCGAAGATTTTGAGCATGTCCTGCAGCGCGGCCGTGCTGCGCCCCGTGACCACGCCGATGCGCCAGTTAAGGGGGGCCACCCGGCGCTTGCGGGCGGCATCGAAGAGGCCCTCGGCCTTGAGCTTTTCCTTGAGCTGCTCGAACTTAAGCTGGAGCGCGCCAATGCCCACGGGCTCCATGCGCGTGGCCACCAGCTGCAGGCTGCCGCCGGCCGGATAGAAGTCCAAGCGGCCCGTGAGGATGACCTCCTGGCCGTTCTTGACCTCGAAGGGGATGCGGCTGGCGTCGGGCTTCCACATGACGGCCCGGAGCTGGGCTTTTTCGTCTTTTAGGCCAAAGTACAGGTGGCCGCTGCGGTGGGCGCCCTTGTAGTCGCAGATTTCGCCCTGAACGAGGATTTCGGGGAAGCGCTCGCGCAGGGAATCGCGCAGGTTCTGGGTGATTTCGGTGACCGAATAAACCCGGGGCCCCTCGGGCACTTTGGGCTTGGGAGCGGGCTTTTCGGCGGGCTCCGCCTTGGCGGCAGCGGGAATCGCGAAGAGGTCCTCCTGAACGACCGCCGTACTGCTTTTTGCCCGGGGAGTGACCATGGAAATAGCTATAGATCCCGAACGGCCCGGGGTCGAGATGGGCACTTTTGCGGGCGATTTTAAGGCAAAGTCTTGACCACCCGAGTGGGAGCGGCTACATCCGGTTGGGCCTTAAACACTGCTCGGAGCGGTAGTTAAGTTGGTTATAACGCCGGCCTGTCACGCCGGAGGCCGCGGGTTCGAGTCCCGTCCGCTCCGCCAACTTTGGATAGCATCAGTTAAGGACGCAGCAGTAGGGATCCCCCGAGGTGACATCAGGGGTTCTCGGTTTCACTCAGATTCGGGTACACTTCGCATCCAGTAGTTATTTCAATCAGTTGAGATGTGGCGTTTTGCAACGTCTCATCATTTCACCGCAGGCGCCTGAAGTATTCAGATCTGAAATTCGAAATCACGACATCAGCCGACATCACCTGATTTGGGCCCATTTTTGGGAAGGATTGGGAGAGCCGGAATTGTCGAGGCCGTTATAAATGTAACGCGAGCGTTAAGTGTATAACGCTCGAACTTCCCACAGTTTTCCATCCGAGCTTGAGAGCAACGTTAAACATGCGGTGCATGAAGGGAAACTTATGCACAGAACAAAAACCAAAAGAGTTACAGCCGAGGCTGTGATGCTCAAGCGCCTTCGCGAAAGCCGAGGCCTTTCAATGGCACAAGCGGCGACCCTCGCATCGAAGTCGATAGCGTGGATTAGTCACTTAGAAAACGGAAGGGTCGATATCACAGACGACCACTTCCAGGCGCTACTGCCGATCTACGGACAAACCCCAAAGTCGTTTCAAAGCTACCTAACGGGGGCAGCCTTTGTGAACTCGCCCATTCGAGCCGAGTGCCTAGATCTATTCAATTCAATGTCTGACGACGTGGTCGAGGCGATCCATCCGATCTTAACCAAGTTGGTATCGAAGAAGGAGTTCCGGTCATGAAGCCGATTCACCCGAACGACCTGGAGGACTACTCGAAGCAACTCAAAAAAGTCGGCCAAAAGTTGCGTGCCCTGAGCGGAATGCTTCAGGCCGCTCACCACGACGAACCCGAAATTGACGAGCAGTTCGATGCGATCCGCGTGGGACTCGGAATCATCATTGATGAATCTGCCGACATCATCACTATGGTCGCCGATGAGCTGGGTGAGCTGCCTTACGAGCATACGACAAAGGAGACAAAGTCATGATTCTTGGTATTTCGAATTTCAAAGCCAAGTTGCTTGCTGGCTCAGTTTTGGTCGCAGGTGCACGAGCGATTTGGAACTTTGCGAGTGAAAGTGCTTCGCGAGACGACTCATCCGAGTCGTCCCCAGAATCGATTTCTTGGCTCCTGAAAAAACAGGAAGAGCTACTGCGAATCAATTGGGGCCGACCGGGCTTTTGCACCGAGCTAACCCCGGATTACAACTTGGAGACCCAGCGCTGTGGAAATTGGGGCCACGTCTATCGCAGAAGTTACTCAGAAAGGGGGTCACCGCTATGAACGCGGCTCCACTTAGAGTACGGCTGGTCAAACTTTGTGAACGCCGCCGACTTCGAATTAAGGACCTCGCTAAGATATCGGGAGTTTCTCGAAACACTATTCAAGGGTGGATCAGCGGTAAGCGACCATGTCTGGATAAACTTCAACGAGTGGCTTTGGCCCTCGATGTTTCGTTCTACGAATTGGCCTTTGGGATTCCCGATCCGAAGTCCCCCAGGATGATCACTCGCCTGGAACCCGGGTGGAAGAAGTACGAGATCTTGGTTCGGGAAAAGGAGGGCGACCCGTAACGAAAAAGTTACTCAAAACGACGCAATTTCCTGCGCGACATCCGGGCAAACTGACAGTTGAACTAACAAATCTATATATGACATGTGACCATACTCTTCGCCAACAAATGAAAGCGCCACCTGGACAAGCACTTGCACCAGCGGCTCTCAACATATCCAAACTTACAGGAAACAAATGATCTATAGAGGTAAAAATAAAATGAAAAAGCATATCTGCATAGCAATTGGAGCCGGGGCAAGTTTAGGAGCGAGATCAAGATTTGCTGCAAAGCCACCGACCGGACCAGATCTCTTAGATAAACTAAAGTTGTATCTTTCCGAATCGATCGGTTCTCCGCCGACCGTATTGGATGTTCCCATGTCGCAAAATACCTTGAGGTCTATGTGTGCACTTAATACCGCCCTATCAATTCATGAATTGGCTCAATATCGAAACTATGAACGATTGATAGCTCATCTCTATCAAAACAACTCAGAAGCTGGTGAGTGGGCCGAAGTAGCCGATAGCTTGCGAATTCTTTCTGCAATCTACTTTCTCGCTCCAAACACACCATTCCGAAAGGACAAAGATTTATATTCCGAATTAGCAGAGCAGATTCACGCGCTAATAACTGGCGGAATGAAAGTATCAATTCTCTCCTTGAATTACGACATTCTCTTAGAAGAAGCGCTCGATCAGATTGGCATTAAATATGGCTACGTCGGATTGTGGGGACAAAGCTCAGCAAGTTTCGGTAGCCCAGATGTGCTTTTTTTCAAACCCCATGGATCCTGCAATTGGCGCCTCATCAATCCTGCTCACGGCAGTCCCATACGACTTGAAGATGAAGAGACTCTTCGTGGAACAAGCCTTGAGGGCACGATTTGTAGTCAAGATAGAACAACCGCACTAGTTTCACTTTATTCCGGGGAGCTCCCGGTGATGGCTGACTACTGCGACCAAAAAACAGGGCCTATGGGGCAAGGAACTTTGAAAGAGATTCGAAGAGTCTTTTCAAAAGAGACTATCAAATTTGATGAGATATTTATCTGCGGCATGAACCCCGTATTTGCTGCCGACGTTGATCAATTTGTTGCGACTGAATTGTTTGGAAAAAATGCCAGCAAGACTACGGTTTTTGTATTCAATCCAAAAGACCCATGCCGAAAAGAACTAGTCCGCCGAGGGTTCAATTCAACGATTGGAGGACTAGACGTTCTCATATCTCGACTTAAAGAACTCAAAAAGAAACAGTAGCCCTGTCACTTCAATAGACATCCCCATTGCATATACAGTCTAATGTCTTCCAAGATAGTAATTGAGTACAAACAGTATGAAAGCCGACATGAACGACAATGAGGCACCCAATATGATGCCGAACCAAAACTGATGCCTGTTAAAGACTGTGGACTCAGCGAAATCAATTCCTCGCGCGGTTACCCGATCATGGTGCTCGTCTAGCATCACATATCCCGCACTTTCCATATAGTGCCGCAGGCAGCTTGCATCATTTTCAAGGAGAGTTCCCCGGGCATATCGTGATGCTTTTTTAACATTCCCATATGAAGAATGAGGAATGCAAATGAATGGCATTGAGGGGGATTCCCCTCCTTCAATTTTCCATCTGAGGGCGAACTGAAGAATTTTTCTAGCTTCACATTGATAACTGTTCATTTGCGCTTTGTCCCTTTCTAAAGAGCGTCCCACTTACACACAAGAGCACCTCGTTTATAGGGGAGCTCTTATACCTATCAACTCCTATCCAGCATACCTAATATCAATGCTAGTATTTGCTTCATGTGCGCCATCTTCACCGTTCGCTATTCGACTAAGACCATCAAGAACATATACGGCGTAAAGTTGGACGCCTCGCTCAAGGATATTCCCGACGACACGGTCGCGCCCTTTAAACTCGCCCCAGCAATTCACATGAAGAACGGCGAACTCGTAGCTGAGGCAATGCAGTTCTCGCTTCTTCCCAGATGGTCAAAAGAGCGCAAACCAAAGTTTGCCACCTACAATGCACGGCTCGACAGTGTTGACGAAAAGGCTTCGTTTAAAGATGCCTTTACAAAGCGTCATTGCGTGGTACCCATTTCAGCGTTCGTGGAACCCATCTACACCGGCAAGCTTGCAGGCAATATGGTGGCCTTCGAATCCGAATCGGAGCCCATATTGTCAGCGGCGGGCATATGGGAGGAATGGACCTCAAAGACCTCAGGAGAGATCGTTCACTCCTTCGCCCTTCTCACTCATGACCCGATGCCTTTTGTGGAAAAGACGGGACATGATCGGAGTCCACTTTTTCTGACTTCGGCCGGGACTCAGGAGTGGCTTGCTTCTGAGGGACAGAAACCTGATCACTTAAAGAAATTACTTTTGGACCACCGACTTGTACCGCCATTATCGGCTGCCATTCATCGCCCGATGAAGGAGGGCTGGCAGAAACGAGCGCATTAACGCTCGCATAAGTCGGATAAGAGGAAATATGCCTCTGGCTCGGCTCGATCCACAGCGAACAACGCAGGTCTTGATCCAGGGTGATGTGCAACTCACCACGAGAGTCGTGAAGCTGCTTCAGCATTTCATTGTCGATTGTCGCAAAGACATGCTCCAAACGAGACCTAACGCTTTCACCGCGAATACCGTGAAGAACCATGTACGGGGCCTTTTGATCTTTGTGAAGCTTGAGCACAACCCATAGCCGCCCATCCTCCCACTCACGCCATTGCGTTTTGGAAAGCTCGCGTAACTTACGCTCGATTAGCCGCAGTATTTTCGAGACCTCTTGAACGCCCATACGTTTGTATGGTATTAACCAAAGTAGGACGAATCAAGAACCTGGCTTGCCATATGTGACAATTAGCTCACAGCGATGTCTTGAATTTGACGCGACTGGCTTCGTTATTCAGAAATCAAATGGTTATTCCGATATGAGCTTGGATGAAAAGCTTCGGAAAAACTCTGAAAATATTTGTAATGGGCGAGGACCCAAGAGCGCTCAAAACAGTCGAGCTTTCCAATTGGACAGGGTTGGCGTTCATCGGCAGCCGTGGCCACCTTTCACACGTAAAAGAACGACCCGAATTGCGCGAACCAGCGATCTACATTTTGTTATCCGAAAGTGGAGAAGGCAGCGACGGCCTAACTGCGTTCTACGTGGGAGAAACGGACAACTTTTCAAAGCGCCTGGCGGAGCACGTGCAGGAAAAAGATTGGTGGGATCAATTTGTGGTGTTTGTCAGCAAAGACAATAACCTCACCAAAGCCCATGTAAAACATCTAGAAAAAGAACTCCACGATCTCGCAAAGAGTTCAGTTGGCACTTTGAAAATCATGAACTCAAATGCGCCAGGAGGAGCCAAACTTCCTGAATCCGACCTAAGCTCCATGGCCGTATTTATGGAAAACATGCGCTTTGTTCTCGAAACACTTAGTCTTAGTTACTTTCCCTCGGGCGAAGATTCTGAAGAGAACTCAGAAATCATGGCCACTGCACGACGCCCACTTGATGTCACCTCACTTGAAGGAGTGACATTTTATATGACTCACCCGAAGGATGTTGGATTAGTCGCGGGACAGCCCCACTGCGGAAAAATGATAGTGCGCAAGGAGATGTATGTTCTTTTACCAGGTTCGTATATTCGACGCGTTCCACACGATAGCTTTAAAAATCACCAATCATATTTCTCTCTTTGGGAACAAATTTCTAAATCGGATCGCGTCGAAAAAACGGACAATGAAATTTTACTTCGTACCACCAAGGAAATTGAATTTAGATCTCCATCAGCGGCGGGAGCAATCGTTCGCGGACGCTCGACAAACGGCAGGGAGAACTGGCTAAGGGTCGCCGACGGGAAATCCCTCGCTGCATGTGAGGCCGAGGAAGTAAAAAAAACCGCTTAGTTCTCATAGTGCACTCGCACATCGAAATTTGCCAATGCGCTCAAGTACTCGTCGGACATATCCAGATTCTATTACGGATGCCCAGTGTCCATCACAAAAACGCTCACCTCGAACAAAGAAGGTTAGGATATTTTTTACCTGATCCATCGTAGCGCTAGTAAGCGCATTCACGTTTTCAACTGAGATGTCATCTTTTCCTGTCGCATATTCGCAATCACGCCAACATTCTTTTGCAGCGACTTGGAAGAATTCCACTACTAGTGGATTATACTCCGGCCAAGAAAAGGTTCCTATTTCTGTGCCTTCATTACCTCTTACATGCCAACTGTAAATTAACGTAACCCCTTCTGAGTAGAGTCGAGGCAGAAACGAAAGAATCTCGTCCATTTCCTGTTCTGTAGGATATCGTGAATTATTTTTACACATACTACCTTAATCCTAGTGGTCTCGTCCGACAGCCAGAGCGACCCATAAGTTTCTGAGCCAATATTTGTGCGATTAAATTAGGCGTCACAGTTTCATATATCTTAGTCTGAACATATGGGTTATTTAGCGTACCAAATTACCGCACAAACTTTCTGGCAAGAATGCCATAGTTCATGTCAGGAATGATCGTCAAATTCCGCCTCACAATCGAAGTAGCAACTCAAATGGTTTCAATTCTTAACTTGAGAATTCTGCCACTCTGCAATCGAATCACTTGTCGTTCTCCCTTGACGGCGGATTGCCGTCACCACACTGGGCAATCACGGGAGCAGAATCAACTAAAATACGAAGGAGTGCTGATGCAAAGATGCTGTATTGTGAAATTCGGCTTAGGAGTATTGCAGTTAGCCGGCACTTCGCAACTTGGCCCTCGGTTTGGAGGAGTGCGAAAACAACCACTCGACGAGTTTGACCATCGCCAGGGTATCCTGATGACAGTATTTCAACATGGCTGAACGAAGTTGATCCTTCCTCGCCCTGGGTGTACCCGAGTCAATAAGTTCGAGATACGCGCGTTGAGCGGCTTCTCCATCGGCTACTTCAAGGTTCTTATAGCTAAGCGACTCCCCAATTAAGGCTGGTGCTACTGACTTGATACTGAAGCTCGGCCCAAACGCGGGATCATAGACGTTGGCGCGAAAGATCGGTAGCGGGTCTACGAGCCGCTCGACGATGCTTTGAATATGGGGGGCCTTTTTGGGAAAAAGTTTAGCGAGCTCACCAAGGCATCCTGCTTCGAAGGATTTGTTATATGCAATGATGCTGCCGCTGGGCTTGATGGAACCCAGAAGGGCTTCGAGCAATTTCTCTCTTGGATCGTTTGCATCTGTGTGCAGGTATTCGGAGTGCCCGAGCTGACCGCCCGGTATTTCCTGAATGTGAAAACTAAATTGGAAAGGGACTTGTTGGTAAGGGCCCGTATCTCGGAATTTCGGAATCGCAAAGCCGATTGTCTCAAAATCGAGATATTGCAGAGGCCATTGCCATTTTTCCAGTTCGGCCGAAATAGCATCACCATCTACAAATCGCTTGCCCGATTTCATTACGGCAATGGCTCGTTGGGTGACTTCTGCTTTCGGAGTAAGGCCAGGATCGTTTATGCCCACGATTCCATCGGAGTAGTATTTCCATGCCCGTGAGCCAAGGCCAGGCAGGTCGAACACGTTCGGTTGAGGAAGATTCTTGGTGCTCTTGCAATGATCGAAGAACGAACATTCGTAGGGATCGCTGCAATGAGAGCCGATATCTATGTTCGGCGGGGAGCCTTGCTGAACGATGTCGAGGAGGTTATCAACACGCGCATCTAAACCCATCTTCAGAGAAGAAATCTGCTTGGTGACATCCACCAAGATGAACAGTTCATCGAGATTTGGATGGCGGCAGTCAGAGTTTAGGTGCATTACATGCTGGGATGCGAGTTCAATCCCCACACCTTCCAAAACCCAAGTTTGAATCGCGACATCTTGAAGGTGCTCATCCTTTACCTTAGTGGAGGACTTGACCTCGATGAGTTGCCAGGCCGACCCTTGAGGCCTCCGGTGAAGAATGTCCACTTTCACCTGTACGTCGTGATGAATGAAGGTAGCCTCGTAGATTGTATGCGCCCCGGCTTCAATGGCGCATTGAGTCTCCTTAGCAGCCTCCTCAGCTTTATAGTGAGGAGTTTCTATGAGAACTCCTCCGGGGTAGCGTCTTTGTGCCTCCAAACCGACTATGTGCCCCTGGTCAAATATGGCTTGCTGGCTCGCACTGACTTCGCCTTTCAGCTCGCGATTATGAACCTCAAGGTACAGGTTCTTTGTACATTGAAGTCCTCCCATGATGCGGGACTTGCTCAACAGAAATTTTTTTCGATTAAACGCATCGGCCAGTAAGTCTCTCTCGGAAAGATAGGTAAAAAGGGTCGGCGACTTCGCTTTAACTACTTCGATGCTGCCAAGTTTTCGGGCGACCCGAACTGCCGTTTCATCTGACTCCCACTTCGTATTGTTGATGTCGTAACCCTTCATCAAACAGTATTCGGCGAAGCTACCAAACTGCTTGGCTACGTGCTTTTTGAAAGAGCCGAACGAGCCGTCGAAATTAAATTGAATCTGACACAGCTCATAAAACTCCGGAAGTGTCAGGTTGGTTCTCGGCCGCTCCTGCCTGCTTTCCGGCTGAACCTCATTGAAAAGCTCGGCTCTAACTCCGAATTCGTGAATTAATAATTGAGCCTTTCGGGTTTCTCTTAGAGACGCGAAGTCCGACCATGTCTTCACTTCAGGATGCTCAGTAAGAAATTGTTTGGCCAAGTCCCGAAGATGATCGGCGAATTTATGACGTTTTTCTGGATCCAAATCTTGAGGACGGACACGAACTATCACCCCCTCCGATTTGCAAAAACGCAGAAAGGCGTCGCTTCTTAAGAACTCCTCCCGAGTACCTTCGAACATACACGCCTTTTGGGCATCTCTAACAAATCGAAGCAAGGAATCCATTTGTCTCCCTCAGGCAGCTTCCTCATCGCTGGGTTCTTGTTCATGGATGAGGTCGTGACAGTTGGGACACAGAGTCACAAGGTGCTTCAGGTTCGCCCGGTCAGCGTGCCAGGCTAAAACGCCGTCCGGACCAAGCGTTTTGAAAAGCCCGGCAAAGGTGAACGGATGCAGATGGTGAATTTCGAGAGGCACCTCAAGCTGCGTCCTGTTGCAGCCCTTCGGGCCAAGTATTTTCTTGCCCTGGCAAAACCAGACGCGCTTGCCGTCCTCAGTACGACTATCGCGTTCCTGAATGTCTCGTTTGTATTGAGTGCGAGCTTCATCACGCAATCGGCTAATAATCTCCCTAAGGGCGATGGGATCAAAGTTTCCAAATTCTTCCGGATCAATAAACCGGCGCTTCAGACGTTCAACGGAATTCGGATTGTCGATACGACGTTGATTAATGAAGTCTTTGAAACCAACTTCGGTTTTGTAAAACACCGGAACGGGCAAGTCATAGGCTTCCGACAGCGTCATAGAGGTTGTAGTGTATCGAGTCTTTACCGGGTCCACGCCATCAAGGCGCGTCGGGTCTCCACTGAGTTCATCGTCTTCATCCGCTGGTTCTGAGCCTTTACCTGTTATATCGAGCTTCTTGCCGCTTAAGCTGGTGAGAAAGAGTGTCGCTAGTTTCTTGGGAACCTTCTTGAAATCGATGGGGCGCATAAGACGCCCAATTCCCTGCATGATCGTGATTTTGGAATTGGTGGGAGATATGAAGCAGTATCTCAAATAAGGCGCATTCAACCCAACAAGGAGTTTTTGACGAGAGATGAGGAAAAC
The DNA here is from genome assembly GCA_018266335.1 of Bdellovibrionales bacterium. Next base: position 2,868 of record JAFEAR010000150.1, on the reverse strand, counting down.
TTTCTCACCGCGCTTCAATGCTTGAATGTCTTTGTCAGTGGCAAGAATTGACTCGCCAAAGAGTTCTTTGCACTTCTCCGCAAAGAAAGCGGAATCGCTTGCTAGAACTTTAATGTGCTTGGCCAACTCAGGTCGCCTCGACTTTAGAGCTTCGACCATGTCTGGAATAATAACCGCACTGAAGAAGCAGATGGCGGGACCGTCCAGCTCTCCTTGTGGGAGAACTGTAGAAATGTGGTCGGCCATAAACGAAATGACCTGATCTTTTTCAGTCAGATCGACCTCGTCGTCCCCATCGCTGTAGCCAACGCGAGCGTTTTGCAGGTTCACTTCACGAAGAGTGACCGGATACAGGATGCTTTTATCCAAATAGTAGTTGAAGTCGAGATCACCCGCGATCCTATTGCTGGACCATGTATTCTGAAACTTGCTGTTGGGGTGCTGATAAGGGGAGGCCGTGAATCCTACGGCTTTTCCCCCTTGGGTTTTCACTTCCCGTATCAGGGACGATTGGATGGTTTCTTCTTCCGTTGCGTTGCCCCAGTGGCACTCGTCTACGATGACGTACTTTAGATTTTCTCTTCTGGCTTGATTCCGCATTGCCTGAACAGTCAGGAATTGGACCCCACTCGCCAGATGTTCCCCCAGCAAGGAGTGGCAGTCGCCCTCAAGCTGTTTCAGAATTTCCGTGTCATGCACCAAAATACAAGTTTTGGGATGATTCAGATCCCTCAGGAGTTTGGAATATTGAAGCCCCAGACTCAGACTGATCGGAAAAATTTCCGGCCGTCGTTCCCAAACGTCGGGCATCGCTGTTGAAATTATATGTTGGATTTTGAAGTCGCCAATTGCCAACCCTGAAAGGGTCATCAGGATGTGCCCCTTGCCGGCGGATGTGGGCATGAAGCAATATCCAGAATGTTGTTCGTCCGAGAGAAGAACTTGATTGAAGCAGCCTCTAAGAGCTTCCACTTGATGCGGATACAGCATGTGACGCTCTTCATTGAAGAGCACCACTTTCCAACTTTGAATTTCTCTATTGAATGGATGCGAATTGTCCTCCGCACAACGAGCGACAAACTGAAAAAATGGCAATACGCTATCAAGAAACTCCTTGGAGTCTTTTACCGAGGAAAATTTATCAAATTCCGACTTAAAACTTCCTCCGAAAGACAAAGCCACCTTAGGCCGCCTTTCGTTTGCTAACTTTCTCGGACGAAAGTTCCACGGGAAGATCGTTTTCGTCGACCACAGATACTTTCGCTCCAATCTCCTCTAGGCGTTTTTTGTTTACCTTGATTGCAGTTGGAGAGATGTCGACCCCGATCCACTTCCTTTTTAAGCTGTGGGCAGCATGCATTGCTGTGCCGCACCCCGCGAAGCAGTCGAATACGACTTGGCCCTCGGAGGAAGAGGTCTTGATGATCCGCTCCAAAAGAGCGACGGGCTTTTGGGTGGGCCATCCGGTTGCTTCAGCACTTTGCTTCTGAACCATTCCGATATCGTCCCAGATGTTCGTTACCGGATTTCCTTTCATTTCGTTTAAGTACTGCTTTTGCCGAATCTGCTGTTCCTTGTTGTCCGGCAAATGAAGCTTTCCATCTTTGTATGCTTGGGTCATTCGCTCTTTTGTCCCGGTCTTGGCCCGTAAAACTAGCGGAGGAGCAACTTCCTAAACACGCCGCACAAAATGCGGTACAGGAAAGGAAGTTGTATGAAGAAAACCCGGTACTCGAACGAACAAATCACGGCCGTGCTGGCTGAAGCCAAAAGCGGCATGAGCGCCGCCGACGTTTGCCGAAAGTACGGCGTAAGCCTGAAATCTTTCTACGGATGGCGCGCCAAGTTCGGCGGCATGCAGGCTACCGAAGTTCGCCGCATGAAAGCGCTCGAAGAAGAAAACGCCAAGCTCAAGCGAATCGTCGCCAACCAGGCGCTCGACATCGTGATGCTCAAGGATGTGAACTCAAAAAACTGGTAGGCCCCAAGGCCAAGCGACGAGCCTCGGTGCACCTGCGCGAAAAATATCGCGTGAGCGTGCGCCGCACTTGTCGGCTCTTGGGGCTGCAGGAATCCACTCACTACTACCGCGCGCATCCGCGAAGGGACGAATCCGAGCTACGCGCCCGGATGATCGAATTCACACAGCGTAAAACGCGCTACGGACGCCCGCGCGTGGTTTGGTACCTGCGCGAGGTTTGCGGCATGATCGACAACCACAAACGCATTGCGCGTGTTTACCGCGAGCTGGGACTGCAAATTGGCCAGCGCCGCGGCGGACGCAAGAAGCGTTCAGGGCTCAGGCTCGTGCTCGAAAAGCCAACCCGGCCGCGCGAACTTTGGGCCATGGATTTTGTGAGCGATGCTTTTGCCTCGGGCCGCAGGTTTCGCACGCTTACGATCACGGATCTGTTTACGCACGAAACCCCGGCGCTCGAAGTCGACGTGTCGCTCACGGGCCACCGCGTGGCTGAAGTACTGGATCGGCTCAAGCAGGCGCACGGACTCCCGAAAGCGATCGTTTGCGACAACGGCACCGAGTTCACCTCGAAGGCTATGGATCAGTGGTCACATAAAAACAAAGTCGAGCTCAAGTTCATCCAGCCTGGTAAGCCCAATCAAAACGCTTACTGTGAATCGTTCAACGCCCGGCTTCGCGATGAGTGCCTCAACGCGAACTGGTTTGAAAATCTTCACGAGGCCAAGGAAATCATCGAAGCTTGGCGAAAGGAATTCAACGAAGAGCGTCCGCACTCGTCGCTAAAAAACAAAACTCCGAAAATGTTTGCTTTGGAATATCAAAAAACGGTAGCTGCCTAAGCTACCAATTCGGAAGTCGCTTCTCCTACAGTCTTTGGGCCAAGACCG
>JAFEAR010000014.1 GCA_018266335.1 Bdellovibrionales bacterium | reverse complement strand
TGGGTGACACGCACGGCCTGATTGGGCTCGGTGGGAGGGATGACCTCCTTGGGCCCGGCGATGCGCACGACGTTCGGCTGAGCAGCCAGACGCTTGGCGTTGTCCAATCCCCAGGCGTTGCCCATGTAGTTGAACCACGGGTAGAGGATGAACGCCGCCACCAGAGCCAGGGCCGAGAACACATAGACGCGCGCTCGGCTGTACTCATGCGAGAGAAGCGCGGCCACCGTCGCCGGGACAACGGCGCAGACGACCGGCCAGTAGTAGCCGCCGAAGGAGCCCTGGCATGCCGGCATGAAGGCCCAGTAGACGAACTTCACGACCAGCATGGTGGCGATGGCGACGGGCAGGCCGACCTTGAGGAGCTTGCTCTTGGGGTTGTGCGGCAGGCGTTCGCGGCGAGAGTACGAATACGAATCGCGCGAGGATTCTGCCGGTTGCTTGTACAGGAAGGTGAAAGCGGCACTGATGCCGAGGCTGACCAGCCCGACCATGAAGGTCAGGAGCCAGAAGTTACCGTCGATGAATAGCATGATTTGCTTTGCTCCAGGTTGAAGTTAGAGTCAGTTGCCTCTTCAAACAAATCCAAAGAAACGCCAAAACACCTGCTTTTCACGGATCTATTACACGCGCGCACTCTGCTACCACCAACCAAAGTTGGAGGCAAAATCATGCGTTGTGTTCTAAATCAGTGAGTTACAGGTGTTTCTTTGTTTTTTGAAAAGTGAAAAGGTATCTGATCTCTATCAAAGCGGAGCTTTAGCCTCCTAGAGAAAGAGGCATCGGAGATAAGAGCCAGGTTGTCAGCAAGAAACTCTTTAGTATGCTGGACGATAAGTGCAAAACACATGACAACTCATCCTTTCAAGCCCTTTGCCAATACCCCATAAATCACCATTGCCTATCCCAAAGCCTGGATTAGCGGAGCCCTACGAGCCTTTATTTAATCCGTTTAATCGCTAGCCTAACCGCGCTAGTTAAGGGCGTCTCATTTTTGCGGTTTCGCAGCACCAAGGTGTCTGTTAGATATACAGGCGTATTTCTTACAGACCGGCAAAACCCGCATAAACAGACAATTCTAAACGAAAGATTAAAGGCGTATCGCACCCTCGCTAGCGTCAAGAACCTCATCCTGAGCTATTTCTAAATGCCAAGATCAAGCTAATTGGCACTTGCCAAGTTTCTAAATATAAAGCTGAGAGGCATTTCCTTGTTTCCAGGACTCATGACCGGTTAGTTCTAACAGGTCCTTTGTTTTCTTCTCCCCAACTCAGATATCCCACCCTCTCTACTTCAACTTCTAACTCCCTCGAGCAGCCACCGCGCCCTGGCATACCCGGTACAAACGTCAGCATCGCTGGCAGGGTAGCAAGCGCGTATGGTTTTTCTATGGCGAGAAAGGAGTGGAACTGGCATGGCTGGCTGGTTTGATTGAGGCAAGAACTACTTTGGACATTTCCTTTCCTCCAAATCAATCAGATCCCCGCGATCAAACACGATCCTCGCGATCAAAAAAGGAAATCATCATGACTCTCAACCTTGGCAAACCCGGCAACTCCGACGTCCTCTCCATCAACATCGGCGTGCCCGGCAACATGAAGTCGGTGAACATCGCCGCCACGGACAACACTGTCGCCGCCGCCCTGAGCGCCGCCGAAGTGGATGCCACCGGCTACGAAATCCGCGTCGGCGGTCAGAAGGCTGCGTTCGACACCAAGCTGGTCTCCGGCCAGACCGTCCTCCTCCTGCGCCCCGTCGCCGGCAACTTCCAGGACAAGCCCCTGCCCGAGCCGGCCAAGCGCAGCACCATCAACATCGGCGTGCCCGGCAAGATGCGCACTGTCGAGCTGGAAGGCGACGTGGCCGTCACCGTCGCCGATGCCCTCAAGGCCAGCGAAATCGACCACAGCGGCTACGAGATCCGCGTCGGCGGCCAGAAGGCCGACCTGGACACCAAACTGACCTCCGGTCAGACCGTCCTCCTGCTGCGTCCGGTCGCCGGCAACACCAGCAACTGATCATGAGCTAGAGAGTGCGGGCTGATTTCAGCCTGCACTCAGACAGTGAGAGTACTGAGCCCTGCTGTTGCATCCAAAATGCCTGGCAGTACGGCCGCTCTCACTGTCTTCTATTTGAACTCTTTCAAACGGAGCTATATAGCTATGATCAGCAATGCCATAGATTTTCTGCTCGGCATACCCTGGTATGTCTACGTCCTTTCGGTGCTGCTCTTCATCGGCAGCTACATCGGTTTTGAGTTTCTCCTCTTTCGCACCAGGTCCCTCGCTCAGCGCACCCAGGCAAGGCTAGCCCTCACCGCTACTTGCTTTGTGGCCGGACTTTCCGCAGAACGCATGGAAACTCTCACCGCCTACGGAACGGACTTTCAAGAGACTGTCTGCGACGGCGAAGAAGGCATTCAGTTTGCCAAAAGTGAACTGGAAGGCGTCATCGCCGCCCTCAGCGCCAGGATAACAGCAGCCCTACCCACCAGCTCGTCCTCCATCACCAAACTCGTCCTCCATGCTCCGGCAGACGCCGACGAGACGTTGGAGTATGACGACGATGGATACCGCGACCAGTATCACGCCCACTTCGACCCCGGCTCTTCCGTCTTCGACTATCCCTACAGAAGGCGCGAGCATTTCTTCCGACAGGCGGCTCTGCCCCTGGCTCACGCCATCCTCTCGCCGGTCATGCGCCGTTATGTCATCTTCAACCTGGGCAAAGGTGAGCGGAAGCACCACGACCACTACGCACAAAACCAAGCCTTTCAAATTTACGTCTGGGACCGCATGCGGGCCGGCAATCACGACCGTGATACCGTGCTCGGACCGGAGAAAGTCTTCGGACTGACTCTGCCCCGGCGTGAGGAAATGCTTACGGCTTCGTCGCGCGGCACAAAACTTGTCGACGCGGCCTCCGGTGCAGTGGTCGGCGAGCTCTTCCGAGACTCGCTCTACATCCACCCCCGACCTGCTCGGCAAGCGCACCGACGAAGGTCTGGCAATTTTCGCTCGCATCCTGCAAGCGGCCGTTGCCGACATGCGTCCCAGCGATTTCTTGCAGGACATCTTGCGCGGACTCGCTCTCGAGCCGGAAGCCGTGCGCCTGGCCAAATCGGCTCAGCGTACCGGCCCCAGCGCATTTCTCGACGGCTTCAGCAAGCGCAAAGGTCTGATTGCCACCCAGGCAACCAGGGCCATTGTTGCTCACCAGCTCAAGGCCGACATCTATGTGCGCGACTGCAACGGTGGGGTGCAAGCACCGCTCTCCGACGGCATGTTCCACGTCTTCGTCAATTCGGCACCTGCTGGCGCCTGCGAGCAAGGGGTCTTTTCCGCCGTCGGCACTGACACCTTATTTGGTATCAAGCTGGCAGGCAGG
>JAFEAR010000149.1 GCA_018266335.1 Bdellovibrionales bacterium | reverse complement strand
GGCGCCACGTCAATGGAGCAGGCGCAAGCCCGGCTTCTGCTGGATCCCATCCCGCCCACCAAATTCGCACCGACACTGGGCCGCCGGTGGGAGAAGGCGATCCTGCGGTGTCTGCGACGCGAGCCGACCCAGCGCTTCCAGCGTGGCCAGGATTTCATTCGCGCGCTGGATCCCCCGCTGAGGCGCAATACCCGCTTGGCGGCGCTGGTGGCAGCCCTGCTGACGGGGGCTATCGCTTGGGGTGTGAGTGTGCGTCGTGGTGCCGATTCCGCCACGGAGGACCCACTCATCGTGGTCCCGTTCGCACGCACCGGGAACGCCGAGGCCTGGCAGGCAGAGGCGCTCACGGACGACTTGGCCGCGGAATTCGCGGGCATTCCCGGAATGCATGTGATCGCGAGTTCCACCGCTAAAAGGCTCCGGGATATCGGGACCGTGCCCGCAGACCTGCGCAGGCAGTTCCGCATAGGTACCGTGCTCTCTGGGTCGATAGACGGGGCGGCGGGACGATTGCGGATCGGTGTACAACTTGTCGACGCGCGTACCGGGTATCTTATGTGGTCGCATACCTACGAAGGCGTTGGCGAGAATCTGCCGCACGTAGAAGAGACAATTGTACTAGCAAGCGTGCGCGCGATGCATTTGAATGTTGCTCCGCCACAGGTAAGCCAAATTCGCAATCGGCATTCCGAGGTTTTCGCAGCGTATAGGGCTTATTCGCTGGGCCAGTATTGGATGAACCGTCGCAATACGCAAGGTCTGCAGGAGGCAATCCGGAATTTCAAGGAGGCCGTGAGGGAGGACCCCAATTATGCGTTGGCGTTTGCACAATTGGGCGCGGCGTACAACCTGATTGCCAGCCGCGGTGTCATGCCGCGCGAGGACGCCTTCCGCCAATCAAATAGCGCTTTAACAAAGGCGCTCGCGCTGGCTCCTGATTTGCCCGAGGCACTATTAATAAAGGGCTCCAATCTGCAGATCGATAACTGGGATTGGGATCAGGCCGAACGCTGTTTCCGACGCTCCTTGGAGCTGGCTCCAGGTTTAAGTACTGCGCATCATTGGCTAGCGGGACTACTTTCCGCGCGTGGCAGGCACGATGAGGCGATCGCCGAGATTACGCAGGCGCGAGACATCGATCCGCTCTCGGCACCGGTAGCGTCGTCTTATGGTGCTCTTCTGTTTCGTGCGGGACGTGTCGATGAAGCCCAAAGGCAATTAGAGTGGGTGGTAAAACGCGAACCTGCGTTTTTGAATGCGAAGCTACTTTTGGCCGACGTGGAAAGCTATGTGGGACAGCATCAGAAAGCGATTGAGTTACTGCAAGCCGCCGTCGCGGTCGAGGGTAGGGCTACGTATATCCTTGGCGACCTTGGGCATCATCTAGCAAGCGCAGGACGAGTTGACGAGGCGCGCGCCATCATTAGAGAGTTGGAGGCCCGGTTTGAGGGCGGCGAGGGGCGGCCCTCGGAGATCGCCGAAATCTATCATGGCCTGGGTGATTCAGATCAAGCATGCGCGTGGCTGGAGCGGGGCATTCCACTGCGCGATGCTGGAGTGACTGTACTCAAAGTAGATCCGACCTGGCAATCCCTTCGTGAATTTCCCCGATTTCGCAGTTTGGTAGAGCGATTGAAGTTGTAGCTGGATATCAATTCATAATGAGGAAACGTACAAAGTGAAGAAAAAAGTTAAAGGTGATTTCGATGATCTCAACGCAGACTATCCAGAGTGTACGCAGTTTGTCACAGCAGACGTAACACTGGATCTTCAAGAAGCGACTCAGGTTTCGGGCCTGATTCAACCCTACGGGAAGACTTCGAATAATCAGCAGCGGTATCTTCTGACCGTATGGGATTCAGGTGTCCCGCAACCTAAGCCCAGGAGTATCCAAATCAGCTTGGGTCCGCAAGAAATTGTCAACAAGAAGGCCAGGAAGTCCGCCGCCAAGAAGAAGTGAAACCGGCGACTCTCTCGCTTGAGCAAGCTTCGGATTTATTGAACCGGGGCCTGTTCGCCGCGTGCGGAACCTTGTGTTCCGTGATTCTCCGTGAAACCCCCTTTAATGCGGAGGTGCATTGGGTCGCCGCAGCCTCCGCATTGCATACGGGCGCCCCAGAGACCGCTATCCGGCACCTAAAGCGCGCTGCGGCACTGGATTCACGTGACGAACGCTTCCCACTGGCGCTTGGGCGAATGCTGCTCCAGTCCAGCCGTATCTTCGAGGCGCTCAAGTGGGCACGCCGAGCCTTCCGCCTTGCACCGGATCGGCGCGACCCGCAATTGTTGCTCGCTACATGTCTTCTACTATTGCGCCGCCACAAGCAGGTCATTAAATTATTGGGCGAGCCGGCGGGAACGGACGAGCGTCACCTGTTAGCCTGCGCTCACGCCTTGCGTGGACAGTCATTAATGTCCCGCCGGCAATACGTGGATGCGGCCGATGCGTACATGGAGTCACTGCAACTTGAGCCCAGGCAGCCTGCTGTTCTCTCTAATCT
>JAFEAR010000148.1 GCA_018266335.1 Bdellovibrionales bacterium | reverse complement strand
TTCATGCGCGAATGGGACGATATCGACACCGCCGAAGCAGAAGCCGTTGAATCTATCCGTCTCGGCTACACCTTCGCAGCCTATGACGCTATTGCCTCGCATAGTGGGGATGGAGTGATGGGTGCGGAGAGGCCGAGTCTAGCGAGGTAGCAATGCGGAATGATGTTGCTGACGCGCTCGAAAATGCGCGCACCGTTGGTATTAGCCGTCACCTCTTCCATGCTGCAGAACCACAGCGCCGCCGCAGCGCCGCGAACGTCACGGCAATCGTCTTATCAGTCCTCCGCGATCTGCCCGAGGACATGACCGTCACCGAACTACGCGAACAACTTGAAGGAGAATGAACATGCACTATCGCAACGGACGTGAAGCCAAGAACGGCGACATCATTATTTCTCTGGACGGCTACGGCTCGCCGGTCATCAATGCTGTAGGCGTTCTCCATAGCGCAGTTCTTGGAAACGACCACTGCAATGGCAGTATCGCGCCTATCCAGCTTTCGCCCAAGGCTGCGTGCCTCTGCGACTGCCTGCATGTCGATGACGTGCTGGCGATCCTTGCTGAGAAGGGCTTGGACAAGCGCCCGTAAGGCAAGTAGCCGTGGCGCGGACAGACGGCTACATCCACCTCACGCTGTCGGTGAGAAAGCGGCTTTGGTTCTGGCCCGCATTCGCAACAGTTTACGCGGTTCTTTGGTGCGTTTCTCCGTTTATGAACGAAGTCCGCTGGAACGACATAGCATCGTCCGCCTCGCGCTGGCTGGCTTCCAAAGCGGTCAAGATCGATGTCGCCTGAGCGAATCCCCATGATCCTCACCTTCCGCAACGAGATAGAAGCCTCCATCTACGCTGAGAAGCACAAGCCATTGCGGACGGCACTCAACACGCCTCCGACATTCGAATATGCCCGGCGTTATGGGCAGCGAGCCAGCGATGCTGTGAACGACGGAAGGTGGGCGCTGCGGGCTGGCGATATGGTCCGCGCAACTCTCCATGCCAGATCACTCTCCACCATCCTGTTCCATGAACGGCCCGACCTGTTCGAGATGAGGGAACGGAGAGCGGCGTGAGCGACGATCCTCGTAAGGCTAAGACGCTAGGCGAAGCGGCGTTAAATGCTGACGGCAAAACATATAACGGCGCCAAAGCAATCGCGTGGCTGTCGGAGGTTTTGCATCCCGGAAAAGGCATTTCTGAGGAAGAAGTGCGCCAGATATTCGAGCGCGCTAAGGCAAAGCGCAGCCATAAGCGTCCACCATTCGGTGCTTACAGATCAGGCGGTGTTCCCGGCGTCGATTGCCCGACATGCGGGCATCCCGGTGGCGCTGGTGAGCGGTGCGCCGGGGCGTGAGCCGCGCAACAAACTGTAAGTGCGCCATACAAAGAATCTGGTAGGCTTGGCTGATGGAAAGCTACCACTACGCATGGCTGTCAGTTCACCCCGAACGCTCGGCGGCATGGCTTGAGGATCGGCTAAAAGACGGGTTCGATGTCCATCATTTGGACGGAAACCACAACAATGATGCGCCAGAAAACCTTGTTCTCATCGACTGCGGCGATCACCTCATGCTGCACGGCACTAAGCGCCGTATCTCGCGCATCATAAACTTCAATCGTCCAAAGGCGGCGCGTGATGAGGATCTTCTGGCTCGTGGCAAACGAGCTTATGAGGCCTACGACCCTGCAAAGGGATGGAGAGACGCAGCGTCCAAGGTTGGTCTAGATCATCTTGATGGCGCAAAGGCTCGCTTCGAGGCGGGAAAGTATGCGCTCGAATATGGTCTACCTTGGCCGCTGGGACGCACTGATCGAAAGCATGGCCCAAAGCTAACGGCAGCTCAGAGACTTGCTCAGTTTGCCGAGCTGCGCGCTCGCGCCTGAAACAATCGTTCAATGACCCGCCGTCCCGACCAGCGCAGCCAACAGGCTGAAGCCTATCAATGGGTCTATACGAGCAAGCGTTGGCGGGACTTACGCTGGCGCATCTTCGTTCGTGACGTTGGCATATGTGCGATGTGCAAGACCCTGATTTCAGGGAAATTCCACGTCGATCACATCAAGGCCCATAAGGGCGACGAAAATCTGATTTGGGATGAGACGAATCTTCAGCTTCTTCACCCCGCTTGCCATAACTCGGCTAAGCAAAGGCAGGAGAAAAAAGGTTTCGTCCAAGGCTGCGATGCGAGCGGAAGGCCGCTGGACAAATCGCATGTTTGGAATCAAAAATAAGCGGCCCGAAGCAGTGCTGGTAACACCGCAACGGGCCTAACCACGAACGCTGTAAGGAGCGCTCAATGGCTAAAGCCAGTTCTGGCGGCAACGCCACTATCCGTCAATGTCTGGACTGCAAAGTAGAAATCACAGGCCACGGACGCAGGAAGCGTTGCAAGCGGTGTGCCTACGAAGTTATCAAGACCAAGGCTCGCCTACGCGCCCAAGCGAAAGGATATGTGCCTGTTCCAAAGGCAACGCTATCCTGTGAGCGCTGCGGAAAGACGTTCCATAGCCACATCGTTACGCGAGCGAGGTTCTGTAGCCGCGCCTGCCAATCTCATTCGCAGCGGGACAGAGGTGTCGGGCCTGAAGCAATCTGCAAAGGTTGCGGAAAGAAGTTTAAGCCGCGTGGAACTGACCGTCGCAGTTATTGCTCGCGCGCCTGCTCCTTTGCAACGCTATCAAAGCGCAGACTGCGAAAGTCCAAGCCTGTCCGACATTGTATCGGATGCGCCTCGATGCCTATACCGAAGGGACATCGACTGTGCCAATCGTGTAAAGGTGCGCGAATCTATAAAAAGAAGGGGAAGTGCCGCACAATATGTGCAGATTGTGGCGTCTCCGTTTACGGAACGGCGGCGCGCAAGCGTTGCGACAAATGCAGTCGCAAGCGCGGTATTCGCTTAAGCCGGGCAAAACATGGCCGCGTGCGTAAGCATCGCGACAGAGCCAGAAAATTTGGCGTAGCTTATGAGCCGATCAATCCTATCGAGATATTCGTGCGTGATGGTTGGGAGTGCCAAATGTGCGGCAGGCCGACGCCCGCTTTGCTTCGCGGCACCTATGACCCGAGTTCACCAGAGTTAGACCATATTGTGCCGATGTCGCGCGGCGGCTCTCATACTCGCGAGAACGTCCAATGCCTCTGTAGGGCCTGCAATCATGCCAAGGGTGCAAGCCTGCCGAACGCCGCATAGGCGGGGGGAGTTCAAGGGAAGGGCGACCTGTCTTTCCAAGTCGGCGCGGGAGCCAATCTTTGATAAACGGCCAGAAAAAAGGTTTTCGGGATGGGAATTCGCGG
>JAFEAR010000147.1 GCA_018266335.1 Bdellovibrionales bacterium | reverse complement strand
GCTTAGCGATGTGCCCTGCTTCTTCTCGAGCTCCAATATTTCGGCAATCCGCCCCAGCACCGCATAAGCCGATTCGGTCAGCAACAAGTAGCGCTCGGAGGCAATTTCGGAATCAAGATACGCCTCGAAGTCATGATTGAGTTGCTCGTTAAATCGTACGTGGCCCGTGTGCACGTCACCCTCGAGCGTGAGCAAATGGTGCACGAATAGGAGCTTATAGAAAACGTCCAGGCGCACCATGCGTGGACCAACCAAATTATCTAGCCGCGCCCGAACGTCGTCGTGCTCCATGGTTGCCGCATTGCCCGCGAGAAAGAGCTTGAGAATATTTAAAAAGCGACGAGTCTCGGTGTACATCGACGAAGCCAGCCGATTGATTCCCTGCGTGTCCTTCTGAAATTCGGCCAAACTTTTTAGACTCGCCAGATGGGCGTTGGCCTCGCGCAAACGCGCGGCCATAACTTTAAAAACCGGACTCACCCACTCGGGCAGTTTACTGAGCTGCTGCGCGCCCACGCCATCCTTGATGACGAGCAACGAGAGACTCGTGAGCGCCTCTACCGAGGCGGAGCGAGGTTTGGAGTCGAAAAAACTCATTTCTCCGAATACTTCGCCGGGCCCCAGCATCGCCAACGTTACTTTGCGCCCGTGGTAGGTTTTGAAGACTCGCACCTTGCCCGAACGAATAAAGTACATCGCCCGCGAAAGCTCATTTTCATTGAGCAGCAAGTGCCCCTCGGGAATGGTGATATTTTCGCCGAGAATTGGATCCTGACTCATAGAGCTATTGTAACCATGCCCTCGGCGTCTGGGGCGCGTCTTTACGGATTTTTTACGCGCAGCCCCCGTTTTTTTACGGCCATTTTAAGTGCCTGGCTGCGATCAAAAGCCGATCCTAAAGCTATGGGATACACTTTTAGTTCCGAGGACGGCCTACAAATTCTGCTTTTCTTCATTCTTCTACTGGGCTTAGCCTACCCATTCAGCCAAATCGTGGCACGGATCTACGCCGGGAAGTCGACGTGGCTAGACTTTCTAAATCCCATCGAACGTTTGGCCTACCGCAGTATAGGCGTGAATCCGGAACGAGAGATGACATGGCGCGAATACGCCGGCGCGTTACTAAGCTTTAATTTACTTGGCATTTTACTGCTGTTTGTCATCCAGATTTTCCAGGCCCATCTGCCCCTGAATCCGCAAAAATTCGCCAATATTCCGTGGGCGCTAGCCCTGAACACCGCGATTAGCTTTGTCACCAACACCAACTGGCAGGCCTATTCGGGCGAAGCCGTGCTCTCGTACTTCACCCAAATGGTGGGGCTAGCTACCCAAAACTTTTTGAGCGCTGCCACCGGCATGGCCGTGGCCGTGGCCCTTATTCGCGGATTCGTGCGGCGCGAAAGCCGTTACATCGGTAACTTTTGGCAGGACCTGGTGCGCAGCACCGTTTACGTGTTGATGCCCATTTGTTTCATCTTCGCCCTGGTGATGGTGCAGCAGGGCATTCCGCAAAACTTTTCGAATTACTCCACCGCCACCACTTTCGAGGGCGCAACCCAAGTCATTCCGCAGGGACCGGCGGCCTCGCAAATCGCCATCAAGCAACTCGGCACCAACGGCGGGGGCTTCTTCGGCGTAAACAGCGCCCACCCCTTTGAGAACCCCACACCCCTTACGAACTTTCTCCAGACCTGGGGCATTTTGTTTTTGCCCACGGTTTTTTTGTTCTTCTTCGGTCGCGCCGTGGGCGACGCCAAACAGAGCCGCGCGCTCCTCGGAGCCACTCTCCTGCTCTTTGTTCCGCTGCTCCTCGTAGCCCTCTGGGCCCAGTTCCAAGCGAACCCTGCCCTGGGCGGTTTGCCCTTCCTGGAGGGAGTCGAAACCCGCATCGGCATTGCGGGTAGCACGCTCTGGGCGGCAGCCACCACCGCGGCTTCAAACGGATCAGTGAATGCCATGCACTCTAGCCTTTCGGCCCTCGCCGGCGGCGTGGCCATGCTGAACATGCTCCTCGGCGAAGTCGTGTTTGGCGGCGTAGGTGCCGGCCTCTACGGACTGCTCCTGTTTGCCATTCTGACAGTTTTCTTGGCCGGACTCATGGTGGGCCGCACTCCCGAATACCTGGGTAAAAAAATTGAAATCCGCGAAGTCGTGCTCGCATCGATTGGAATTCTTCTTCCCTGCGCCGTGGTGCTCTTTGGCTCGGCCCTGGCCGTGTCCATCGAAATGGGTCGCTCCAGCCTGTCGCATTCGGGTCCCCATGGACTCAGCGAGGTGCTCTACGCCTGGGGATCGGCCGCCAACAACAACGGCAGCGCCTTTGCGGGCCTCAATGCCAACACCTCTTTCTATAATTTGCTCCTGGCCGTGGCCATGTTCATTGGTCGCTTTGCGGTGATCCTTCCGTGCCTTGCGATTGCCGGCTCGGTAGCGAATAAGAAATACGTGCCTGCCTCGAGTGGCACGTTCCCCACGGATGGAGCACTCTTCGTGCTGCTGCTAGCTTCGGTCATCATCATTGTGGGTGCGCTTACCTATTTCCCAGCCCTCACGCTGGGCCCCGTCCTCGAACACTTGCTCCAAATTTCCGGAAGGACACTGTGAGGTGAATATGAAAACGAACACATCCCCCTTCGGCGATCGCACTCTGCTACGGGCCGCCCTGCAGGACTCGTTCAAAAAACTTTCGCCCCGCGTGCAAAAGGAAAACTTCGTAATGCTCGTGGTGCTCATTGGCGCGGCGCTCACGCTGGTGGTGGCCGGCTACAAGGCCACGCACGGACAGCACTGGGGATTCGACCTCCACATCTCGCTCTGGCTGTGGTTCACAGTGCTCTTTGCCAATTTTGCGGAGAGCATCGCCGAGGGACGCGGCAAAGCTCAGGCCGAAAGCCTGCGCAAGGCCCGCTCCGACATTTGGGCGCGCGTGTGGAACGAAGGGCAAGAAAGCAAACTCAGCGCCACGGAATTGCGGCCCGGTATGGTTGTTATTTGCGAAGGCGGCGACTTAGTGCCCGGCGACGGTGAAATCATCGAGGGCATCGCAAGCATCGACGAGTCCGCAATCACCGGCGAGTCGGCTCCCGTCGTGCGCGCCGCGGGCGGCGATCGCAGCGCCGTGACCGGCGGTACACGCGTGCTGAGCGACCGAATTCTGATTCGCATTACTTCACAACCTGGCGATACCTTCATTGACCGCATGATTCGTCTGGTGGAAGGAGCGCAGCGCCAGAAGACGCCTAACGAGCGTGCGCTATCGATTCTCCTGACCCTCCTCACCCTCGTGTTCCTGGTTGCTGTGTTCACCATGAAACCCCTGGCGCACTTCGTAGGGGCCGACGAAAGCATCACCTTTGCCTCGCTGGTCGCCCTCCTCGTGTGCTTGATACCCACCACGATTGGCGGCCTCCTGAGTGCCATTGGCATTAGCGGAATGGATCGGCTCCTTCGCCGCAACGTCGTAGCCACGAGTGGCCGGGCCGTAGAGGCCGCCGGGGACATCGACGTGCTCCTGCTCGACAAAACGGGAACGATTACCTTTGGTAACCGCAGAGCCACGGCCTTCCACACCGCGCCCGGCGTGCCCGCTAAACAACTCGCGCAAGCTGCCGCCGAAGCCTCTGCCGCCGACGACACTGCCGAAGGCCGCTCCATTGTGGAATTCGCCGAAAAGCATGGCATCCCCCGTCCTCAACTCACCCCCAACGACAAGAGCATCGAGTTCTCCGCTAAAACCCGCATGAGCGGCGTAGACTTTGCGAGTGGTCGTCAGCTCCGCAAGGGAGCGGCGGATAGCATCGAAAAATGGGTCGCCAGCAATGGCGCCGCCGGACTTCCCGCCGCCCTCAAACAAATCATCGAGCGGGTTGCCAAAGCGGGCGCAACGCCCCTGCTCGTCGCCGACAAGGCGCAAATTCTGGGCGTGGTGGAACTCAGCGACGTCATTAAACCCGGCATTCGCGATCGCTTCGAACGCCTCCGGGCCATGGGCATTCGCACCGTCATGATTACGGGCGACAATCCGCTCACCGCAGCTTCCATCGCGGCGCAAGCCGGCGTTGATGACTTCATGGCCGAGGCCACTCCCGAAGCTAAACTAGGACGCATTCAAGAGGAACAACAACGCGGTCACTTGGTAGCCATGGTGGGCGACGGAACCAACGACGCTCCCGCCCTTGCCCAATCCGACGTTGGCATCGCCATGAACACGGGCACGCAAGCGGCCCGCGAAGCCGGCAACATGGTGGACTTAGACAGCGACCCCACCAAACTCATGGACGTAGTGGAAATTGGCAAGCAGCTGCTCATGACTCGGGGAGCTCTGACGACCTTCAGCATCGCCAACGACGTGGCCAAGTACTTCGCTATTTTGCCGGCACTTTTTTTAACGGCCTACGCTTCGACCGGAAGCACCTCCGGGCCCTTAGCCGCACTGAACCTCATGCACCTCGCAACCCCACAGAGCGCAATTTTGAGCGCCGTTATTTTCAACGCGCTCATTATCATTGCGCTGATTCCGCTCGCCCTACGGGGCGTGGAGTACAAACCCGGCAGCGCCAACAGCGTGCTGGCACGCAACTTGTGGATCTACGGTTTGGGTGGTCTCGTGGCGCCCTTCATCGGCATCAAAGCCATTGACCTTCTGCTCGTAGCGGGCGGCCTCGCCTAAAGGAGACTCTATGAAAACGCTTTTCACTTCGCTCCGCGCTTTACTTATCGGTACGCTGCTCACCGGCGTGATCTATCCCGTAGCCGTTTGGGGACTGAGCCAGCTCTTGTTTCCGAAGGGCGCCGGCGGCAGTTTGATTGCGCAGAATGATCGCATCGTCGGTTCGGAACTTCTGGCCCAGCCCTTCAAGACTCCGCGCTATTTCTGGCCGCGCCCCTCGGCCGCCGACTACGCCACCGTGGCTTCGGGCGCCTCCAATTTGGGCCCCACCTCGCACGCCCTGCTGGAGCAAATCAACAAACGCCGCACCGAACTCAGCCAAAGTCATGGCAATGCACCTATTCCCGCGGACCTACTAATGGCTTCGGGCAGCGGCCTCGACCCGCATATCTCCCCCGCTGCGGCACAATACCAACTGTTCCGCGTTGCGCAGGCAAGGCACCTCAGCGAGGAACAACTCACGCAGCTCGGTAAGTTGGTGGAACAACACACCGAAGCCCCACAGTGGAACCTCTTCGGCAAGGCGCGCGTGAACGTACTTCTTTTGAACCTGGATCTAGATCGCCTCTTTCCTTCGTCCTAAGATACACGCATGCCTCCGGTTGACGACTCGCGCCCCGATCCTTCGGACCTTCTGGGCCGCATCAAAAAGCAGGAAGCGCAGTCGCGCCGGGGTCGGCTCAAAATTTTTCTGGGCATGGCGGCGGGCGTTGGAAAAACCTACGCCATGCTGAGCCAGGCAAAACGCCTGCGTGAGGGCGGCCTCGATGTTGTGCTGGGCGTGATCGAAACGCACGGCCGCGCCGAAACCGATCCGCTCACTGCGGGATTCGAACAAATTCCGCCGAAGTCCTTCGCGAACGATCACAAGACCCTGTTGGACTTTGATATCGATCGCGTGCTCGCACGTAAACCAGCCCTCGTGCTCATTGACGAACTCGCCCACACCAACCCCCCGGGCGCGCGGCACCCGAAGCGCTACCAGGACGTCCTCGAAATTTTGGAAGCGGGCATCGACGTCTACACCGCCCTCAACGTGCAACACCTGGAGAGTCGCGCGGGCGTCGTGAAATCTATTTCGGGCATCGACATTTCCGAAACCGTACCCGACACGCTCCTCGATCGCGCCCAGGAGATTGAACTCATCGACGTTGACCCCGAACGCCTCCGCCAACGGATTCGCGAAGGAAAAGTCTATCCTCCCGATCGGGCCGAGCGGGCCCTCGCCCATTTTTTTCAGAGTTCCACCCTCACGGCCCTGCGCGAAATTTCCCTGCGCGTGACGGCCGAACGTGTAGATACGGACCTCCAAGCCTTCCGCACAGAAAAACGAGTGACTTCGCCGTGGAAGAGTTCAGAACGTCTCCTGGTGGCCATTGCGGCAAGTCCCACCTCGGCCGAACTCATTCGCTGGACTCGCCGCACGGCCCACAATCTAGAGGCTCCGTGGATCGCCCTGTACGTTGACTCGGGCAAAGCCCTCGATCCCGCCGATCAGGCGCTGCTCGACAAGAACATCGCCCTTGCCCAGGAACTCGGCGCCGAAATTATTTCCACCTCCG
Source organism: Bdellovibrionales bacterium (assembly GCA_018266335.1). Next base: position 29,057 of record JAFEAR010000147.1, on the reverse strand, counting down.
ATGTCGACGTCACCCGCGCCATTTTGCGGGTCGCGCGCCAACGCAACACCACGCAAATTGTAATCGGCAAACCCGTCACGGGTTACCTGCGTAGTATTTTTGGCGAGCGCACTCCCCTCGAGCGACTCCTGCGGGAGTCCGGCGACATCGACGTGCTCGTCGTCAGCGGCGGCAAGGGCAAGGGACTCCATTTGCCCAAGTTGCTTAAATCCCAAGTTCACTCGGCGCGATCGGAATATTTCACGGCCATGGGTGTGGTTTTTCTAACCGTCGGACTCGGCCTGGCCGTAAACGACATGCTCGGTTACCGGGCAGTGGGATTGCTCATTCTCCTGGGCGTTATCGCCGCTTCACTTTCGGTCGGACGCGGCCCCATGCTGCTCGCCGCCCTGAGTGGCTCGCTCCTGTGGGACGTGCTCTTCGTACCGCCCCGCTTTACGTTGAGTATTTCCCTGAGCGAAGATTTTATTTTGCTGTGCGCTTTTCTTGCCGTGGGCGTGGTTTCGGGCACCCTCACCACACGTTTGCGTTCGCGCGAGCGCGCCTATCGTCGGCGCGAAGAACGGGCCAGCGCCCTGCTCGAATTTGCCGAGACACTGGCCTCCACGGACAATCCCGAAGATCTCATCGCCCGCGGACTCGTCGCCATGGAGCGCATGACCGACGCCAAGATTGCGCTCTTCATGGGCACGCAGGGACATCTGCTCGAAACACCGCATCCCGCCAGCACCTGGGCACCCGAAGCCAAGGAAGTCACCGTCGCTAAATGGGTGTACGCCGAGAACAAACGCGCCGGACGCGGCACCGAAACCCTCACTCAATCGTCGGGGGTGCACTTTCCGCTTTCGGCCCGCGATCACGTTCTGGGCGTGCTCGGATTAAAAATAGAAACGGCCGAGCGAATGTCTCCCGAGCAAATGTCGCTCGTCGAAACCCTAGCCGGAATTTTTGCCATCACCCTGGACCGCGAATCCCTGCTTTCGGAGCGCGCCCGCGCCGAAGCCCTCGAACGCTCGCAGAGTCTGCAAAAATCTCTGTTGAATTCCATTTCGCACGAACTCAAAACGCCTCTCACCGCCATCATGACGGCCCAGACGGCTCTGCGCGAGCCGAGCATCGTGGCGAGCGAAAGCGCGCGCAGCAACGTTGTGCAGGAAATCGGTCGGGCCGCGAGCCGTTTGCGCCGCGTGATTGAAAACTTACTCGACATGTCGCGCTTGGAATCGGGCAGCCTGGCACCGCGACAGGAAATTATCGACGTGGGCGACGCCGTCTCGCACGCTCTCCGCAATTTGCGCGAAGATGGCCGACAGCTGCAGGTGAGCATCGAAATTCCCGCTGATTTACCGCCGGTGCACGCAGATTTTGGGCTGCTCTCTCAGGCTATTTTTAATATTCTGCACAATGCCCTGAGCCACAATTCACCCGACGTCCAAGTGAACATTGCGGCGCGCCCCCGGGACGACCAGGTTGAACTCACCCTTACGGACAACGGCAAGGGTTTCGACGCCGAAACCCAGGCTCACCTCTTCGAAAAATTTTTCCGGGCCGCGGATGCCCGCCCGGGCGGCACGGGCCTTGGACTCTCCATCGCGAAGGGATTAATTGAAGCGATGGGTGGCCACATCGGTGCCCGCAATCGCGGCATCGGTACCGGTGCGCAATTCGAAATCACGTTACCAGCCGCCGAGGAGAGCGTTCATGACACCTAAAGATTTAATTCTCGTCATCGACGACGAGCCGCAAATTCAACGCCTCCTCACCGCCAGCTTGGAGCCCCTCGGCTTTCGCACGCTCTGCACCGGTACCGCGAGCGAGGGACTACGGGCCGCCACCCAACAGCCCCCGGCCGTCGTTCTGCTCGACATCGGGCTCCCCGACTCCAGCGGCTTTGAGGTACTCAAACAATTGCGCGAGTGGAGCGACGTGCCCGTGATTATTCTCTCCGCCCAATCCGATGAATCCGACAAAGTACGCGGATTAGAATTGGGCGCCGACGACTACCTCACCAAGCCCTTCGGGATTAGCGAACTCGTGGCCCGCATTCGTGCCGTTACGCGCCGGCGCAACAAAACCACCGACCCCGTGCTCAGCTGCGGCGACCTCAGTCTGGATATCGAAAAACATGTGGCCCAGCTGCGGGGCCAAGCCCTTCACCTAACGCAAACCGAATACTCACTCCTCGCGCTCCTCATGCGCAACGCGGGCAAAATCATCACCCACCAAGTCATCCTGCGCGAAGTCTGGGGCCCTAATCAAACCGAGCAGGTGCATTACGTGCGCATCTACATGAAAGCCCTGCGCCAGAAGGTCGAGGACAATCCCTCCGTACCTCGCCGCATCATTACCGAGCCCGGCATCGGCTATCGGCTGGTGGAATAGTCCCCACCGCCCGTTGAATTTCGGCCGCTAGTGGTGGAGTCTTAGCTCCATGGCGAACAAAAGCTCGATTGAACAATCCCTGCGCGACGTTCAGTTCTTTGGCGAAGAAGGCGGCGTTGTTCCGGTCATCGACGTAGCGGCCACGTCGACCTTCCTCAATCCGCAGGATATGGAGAAGGTGTTTCGCGGTGAACTTCAGGGCTGCTACCTCTATAGTCGTCACTCCAACCCCACCGTTAACATGTTCTCCGCCAAAATGGCCGCCATGGAAGGGATGGAAGCCGCGCTCGGCGTAGCGAGTGGCATGTCGGCCATCGCGGCCACCGTGCTACAAATTATTCCGGGCAAGGGTCACATCGTGTCGGCACGCACTGTGTACGGCGGCACCTACGCCCTCTTCGCCAATTCCCTCCCCCAGCGTGGCATCGATGTGAGCTTCGTGAACGCCGAAAAGATTTCCGAAGTTGAACAAGCGTTGCGACCCGATACCAAAATTATTTACGTCGAAGGCATGAGCAATCCGCTCCTGGGAGTTTCGGACCTCGAAGCGCTCGGCAAACTCGCTCGGCAACGCGGCATCAAGCTGGTCGTGGACAACACCTTTACCCCCATGATTTTAAACCCCGCCCGTTTCGGCGCCGATGTGGTCATTCACTCCTGCACGAAATACATTTCGGGCGGCTCCGATCTTATTGCCGGCGCCATTGTCTCGAGCCGTAAGTTCATCGACGAACTCATCGACGTGAACACGGGCCAAGTCATGCTCACGGGGCCCGTCATGGATCCCCACGTAGCGCACGAGCTCTTCCTTCGCCTCGATCACCTGGCCATTCGCATGCGTGCGCACTCCGAAGCTGCGCTGTACTTCGCGCGCAAAGCACAGTCCGCCAAAGTGCCCGTGATTTATCCGGGGCTCGAGGATCACCCGCACCATGCGCTCCTAAAGCGGCAAATGAATCCGGAATTCGGCTTTGGCGGCATGCTCACCCTGCGTTTTGATTCGCCCCAAAAGGCCGTGCACTTAGCGTCCATGCTGCAAAAAGAAAAATTCGGACTCTACGCCGTGTCCCTGGGTTTTTCGCGCACCCTCATGACTTGTCCCGCGCTAAGCACCTCGAGCGAAATCCCCGCCGAAGAGCAAGCTAAGATGGGCCTCTCCGCCGGCTTGCTGCGCATGAGCATGGGTTACACGGGCAACCACGACGTGATGTTCGATCGCTTTATGAAGTGCTACCGCGAAAATCAGTAGCCAAGAGCTAACTGACACTCAAAATTTTGTACTCGCGAACTTGACCCGCGGTTTCGACTTCGAATTCATCGCCGGCCGTGCGTCCCAGCAGCTCCGCACCCAGCCGAGACACGGGCGTGATGATCTGCACCGTCTTACCATCCACCTCGATGGCATCGCCGCCCCCCTTGGGCACCATGAAGAAGAGTGATTTCTTTTTACTGAATTCCATTTCTACCAAAGCTGTGGCCGCGATGGGCGCATCGTCACTGAAGTCCTGAATTTGCAGGAATTTATAGAATTGAATGAGCTGTTGCAGTTCGGCCGCCCGCTTGGCCTGCGCGCCCGCCAGGTAGGAGGCCTCCAGGCCCCGGGTATCGTATTTGTCCTCGGCCTTGCTCTCTTCGTGAATAGCCGCATCGCGCGCTTCAATGGCCGCATGGGTGAGCAATTCGCTGTCGACCTTAAGGCGCTCCATCATCTGCGCCACCAGTTTTTGTTTGAAATTCCTCAAGAACTTAGTCGTAACCACTGAGAATCTTAACGTCAATTATTGACTGCCTGGAAGGCGAGTCTTAGACCAGCACGGTCCTCATTTTACAACGAACAGGAGATCGCATGAACCACTTCAAACTTCTTTCCCTCTCGGCAGTGCTCGCCACGAGCGCTTTCGCCGCCGAAACCACTCGCTACGAAACCTTGAAAGACTTCTTCAACGGCACCCAAACGGCCGCTGCGCTGACCGACTTTGTATCTACGGACACCTTCAAGGGTTCCAAGGATCTCAACAGCACGGACAAACGCCTCACCCAACAGTGCCTCTTCGCCTACGAAGCGGCACCGAACGTGGTCATGCAATCTAACATTCTGCGCATTCAGAAAACCTTGCCGCCCGCCGGCCCCCTCTTTCCGAAGGGTCAAACCTTTGAGCGCGCCGTTCTGCTCGTCGCTCCCTACTCTGTCCCCCTGGCAGACTTGAACGACATGGTCACCGTGGTCAGCACCGAAGTGCACCCGGACGTGCTCATCGAAAAAATTGGGACCTACAACAAGGGTGCCCTCTACAACGCCACCAAAACCGAGCTGCGCATGCGCAAGCACGGCAAGTACATTGCCTTCCGCTACGTGTACGAAGTTCCGAGCGAGCCGACCGTTCAACAGGCTAGCAGTGCAACCCCTTACAACGGCAGCTACGGCGCTTACTACGGCAACAACCCGTACCGTAACAACCCGAACTGGAACTACTGGATGTACAACGGTTACTACACCTACAACTACAACCCGTACGCTCCCCAATATTGGAACTACTCGTGCGATCCTGCCATGGGCGGATTTTCCAATCCCCTCTGCTACGACCAAACGACCGGTCAACCCGTGCACGCTGGCTACTCGAGCAGCGGCGGTGGTTATTCGGGCATGGTGGGCGCCGGCGGCGTGACCACGACCTACCACTACGTGGACGCTTACGGCTACTGCTACACCAAGTAATTCCCCTAGCTTTTTGTAAAGCAAGCCAAGCAGGTCGAGCTAAAGCTTGACCTGCTTTTTTTATTTTCTCCGCCCGCCGAGTGCTACACTCGGCTCATGATCCAACTTCGACGTGCCCAAGAACGCGGCCACGCCAACCATGGCTGGCTGGATAGCTACCACACCTTCTCCTTCGCGGATTACCACGATCCCGCGCACATGGGCTTTAGCGATTTGCGCGTGATCAACGATGACCGCGTCGACCCGGGACAAGGTTTCTCCACGCATGGTCACCGCGACATGGAAATTCTTACTTACGTGCTCGATGGCGAATTGGCGCACAAGGACAGCATGGGCAATGGCTCCACCATTACGCCCGGAGAATGGCAGTACATGAGTGCCGGTAGCGGCGTGCTCCATAGCGAGTTCAATCCCTCCGATCAAGCGGTGGTGCGATTGTTGCAAATATGGATCCTTCCCAACGAGAAAGATGCCGCTCCTCGTTATGACCAAAAATCCTTCCGCGATCGGCTTAAAAAGGAGAAGGTGGTTTTGATTGCTTCCAACGATGGTCGCGACGGATCCATCGCTGTGCGGCAAAACTTTTTACTCTACAACGGATGGCTCAATAAGGGCGATAAGAGCTCGATATCCTTAACCCCCGAACGACATGGTTGGCTGCATGTAGCCAAGGGCTCCCTCAAATTGGGCGACGTGGAATTAGAAGAAGGCGACGCCGCCGCCCTGACGCAAGAAAGCGACCTTCCTGTTCAGGCTCTTCAGGACGGCACCGAATATATTTTCTTCAACCTCCGGTAGCCCCTTGCCCGCAACGGCGGAGGCATCCTAATTCTGAGCCGGGACTTAGGAAGAGGAGGTTTCTCATGATCCGTCGTTTTAAACCGTTCACCGTTGCACTTGCCCTGTCCGTTGCTGCGCTCTCGGCGCAAGCGGCGACCAAGGCCGTGGTCATCTCGATCGATGGCTTTCGCCCGGATTTTTATCTGAGCGAAAAATTCACTGCCCCTACCCTGAAAAATCTTGCGCGCACGGGCTACGCGTCCGAAGGCGCCGTTTCAGTTTTTCCCAGCCTCACCTATCCCAACCACACTTCACTCATGACGGGTGTCTCGTCGTCGCGTCACGGCGTGCTCTCGAACAACCGCTTCTCAGCCACGGACGGCCCCCTCAAAGACTGGTACTTCAACAGCTCCGATATTCACGCCCCCACCCTCTGGGAACTCGCCAAAGCCGCGGGCAAAACCACGGCCGCCATCCGCTGGCCCGTCACCGTGGGCGCAACAATCGATTGGAACGTTCCGGAAGTTTTCAGCACCGATGATTATTTCGGTGAGGCTAGCTGGAAACTTCTCAATCAAACTTCTTCGGCCGGACTCATGACCGAACTGGGTGGCGACGCCGGACGATTCAAGGACATGGTCGAACTCGACAACTGGGTTGCCGCTTCGGCGCGCACGATCATGGACAAGCACAATCCCGATTTGCTGATCGCTCACCTCTCCAACGTAGACCATGTGGAGCACGAAGTGGGGCGCGACGCCGCCGAGACGGTTGAAGCCGTTAAACTCGCCGACGCACAAATTGCCCGCATCGCCGAAAAAGTCGACTTCAAAACAACCTGCTTGTTCATCGTGGGCGACCACGGCTTTCAGGATTACACCAAGACCATCAACATCAACGCACTCTTCCTGAAAAATGGCTGGCTGACGGTTGATAAGAAGGGTCGTATTACGGATTGGAAAGTTATTGGCCATCAGGGCGGCGGCCAAGCAGCCATCTACGTAAAGGACAAATCACTCGAACCCGCCGTGTGGAAAGCGCTCACCGACAATGCTTCGGCCGGCTACATTGCGCTCTCTCGCTCCGATCTCCAAGTAACGCAAAGTTATCCCGATGCTTTCGCGGCGGTTTCAGCTAAGGACGGATTCAGCATCGGCAGCAGCGCAAGTCGCGATTTCGTGGAAACTCTTCCCTCAACGCGCGGCACTCACGGTTATTTGCCACTGAACCCTCAGCTGCGTACGGGTTTCATCGCAGTTTGCCCCTCCAATTCAGGCAAACAACAACAAACACCTGGCAAGCAACAGACCGAATTCCAACCGGGTCCAGAAATGCACCTGATCGACGTAGCGCCTACCATCGCCAACGCACTCGGCTTAAGCATGCCTTCGGCCGAAGGACACTCGATCAATTTTTAGGGACGAGAATAAGCGTCGAGCGACTGCAGTACTTGGTACGAGTCGCCCGACCACAGCGCTTGCGCCACGAAGGGCATGTTCTTCCCGAAGACTTGCACCAGGCCCGAAGCGTAGGTCCGTCCGTTCACGTCGGTTTCAGTAGCCCGCATTTCAATTCGAATCGCATCGAGTTCCGTTTTATTCGCTAGCACATATTTTTCTTGTTCCGTGCGAAGCAAGGTGAGCGTTACATTTCCAGCGGCGGCAAAGGGCGAGCGCAACGAACTCACGAAGGCCGCAAATCCACTCGCGAGCGGGTTCATCCCGACCGCGGCGTTTTGGTTCTGAATGATTTCGTAATTCAAATAACTACCGTGAGCCTGATTAAAAACCGTCGATGAGATTTCGCCCGCTTCTTGCCACGTGGGCTGTGACTTGGAGGAGCTTTCAAATACCGCCTTGATGGGAGTTACCGACCGCACCCGAATCCGCTGCCATTCCGCGTGACAGCCCATATCGTCACAATTCGTAACGGCCTGGTACTCCGCCAGGTCACCCCTTCGGAGCGCATCCGAATAGTTGCCCGCCCGAACAAAGTTTTCCACCTCTTGAGCCAGTCCCGATGGGTCTTCCACGCTGAAGGAAGCTTGCGCCATCCCCGACACCAATCCCGCACCCACAATCGACAAAATTTTCAGCGAATACTTAGTCATGAGCAGAAGTTTAAGCGCGAAGCCTGGGATTAGGAAGACCTCGACAACGATTCCGCTCTCAGCAATAAATTAGGGATGGCCAAACTTTACCTTGTTCATTGCGGATTCTACGACACCGAGGTCAGCGATGGACTGTACGAGTCGCACACCAACTTTTTTGTCGCCGCTAACTCTTTCGAAGAGGCTCGCATTCAAGCCAAGCAACTTCCCGAATTCCAGCGCAAGCGCATGCATGTCGACGGTCTCCAAGAAGTTCAAGCCGTGAATGGCCAGCGAGTGCAACTAACGCCAGACGCAAGCCTAGGGGAACAAACCATCGTCGTGAATCACAAGCACCACGACCTCGCCCCTACCAAAGCCAAGTTGTGATTTTGGGCCTTTCCCTTAAAATGATTCGCATGCAAAAGACTGCTCTCCGCCTTCTGGGCACCCTTCTTTTGGTCGCTACCTACCTTCCAACGCGGCCGAGCTATGCCGGCGGCTTCTTCCTGGATTTCCCGCTCATCGGCGTAGGTACCTTTCGATCCGCCAACGTCAACGACACTCTGGCGGCCAATGGCTTCGCTAAAAAATCGGACTTCACCTACATTGGCTACACTCAAGGCACCCTTGGCTACGAATGGGCCGGAGGCTTTCGGGTCGCGGTGAATGCTCTGGTAAGGACCCCCATCGAACACACCGAAGGCCCGGCCTTTGTGGCCCTAGAGTCCAAGGGCGGCTCCCTGAGCGCCGAATACGCCATTGTTGGCGGCGGGACCTTCCACCAAATTTTTGCGGGCGTGGGGCTAGGCGGCACTATGACGCGTTTCACAATTTACGGGAATAACAATTGGGGGATCGCCCAGGACACCTCTTGGTTCGTTGACCCCACTTTGTCCTATGAATACGGCGGAAACTCAATTCGACTTAAGTGGTCGCTCGGCTACGCCAAGACCAGTGATGTAGAGTTTAAAAGTTATGGAATGCCAGGGGTTACCCGTTTGTACGAGGACTCCCTCCACACCCACCTCAGCCTGATGGTATTTTTGTGACGCACTTTTATTTAGGCGCTTCAAAAAATATAGGCTAGAGTGTTCTCACAGGCCAAGTTTGGCCGTAGTTCGTCGCATTCAGGGTCTTAGGCATTGTGCTTTGTCCTCTTTAGCGGCTCCCAGCCTTTTAAGGAGGTCTCAATGGGTAACAAACTTTTTATCGGTAACCTTCCCTTTTCCGCAACCAACGCGTCGCTCGAGAGCATGTTCTCGCAAGTCGGCACCGTTGAATCGGCTAAAATCGTAACGGATCGCGACACCGGTCGCAGCCGTGGTTTCGGCTTCGTGGAAATGTCCAGCAGCGAAGACGCAGCAGCTTGCATCCAAAAATTCAACGGCGTTGACGTTGATGGTCGCGCAATCTCCGTTTCCGAAGCTAAACCCCAAGCTCCCCGCGAAGGCGGCGGCGGCCGTGGTGGCTTCGGCGGTGGCGGCGGTGGTCGTCGCAGCTCGGGTTACTAAGCTCTAGCTTATCTATAGAATAGATTAGATACCGGGCTGCGGCATTCCTTGCCGCAGCCCGGTCTTGTTTCTGGCTCCATTTAAAGTTTAGATGGGCGCCTATGAAGATAAGGCGCAAACCTGATCATAGCCTTAAGCTTCTTTTTCAACGGACCCTTGCGGCTCAGTTCCACGCTCTCGGCTGCATTCTTATTTTCATCGGATCCCTAGTTCTCCTGCCTCTGGCTAGCAAAGCCGGCCCCCTTCACTTCTGGGCCTGTTTTTCTTTCTGCGCTTCGGGATTTCTCTTACTACTCATCAGCTCTAGCTATCACTTCATGGTCGACGGATTTGATTCTTCCTCGCGTCTGCACGATTTTTTTGAAAACCTAGATCACTTCGCCATCTATCTATTCATTGCGGGCACCTACACGCCCTTTGTTATGCGCGCCATTGCTCCGCCCTGGCGAAACATCATTATCATCAGCGTGTGGGCCATTGCGGTTCTCGGTATCACCTACACCTGGCTCAAACCTCGTCTGCCCAAAGTGCTTCAACACCGTATGATTTACACCGGAATTTTTGTGCTCATGGGCTGGGCAATTATGATTCGCATTGGCGAGCTGTACCACGGGCTTTCGATTGAACACCTTGTGCTCTTCGTGGGTGGTGGACTGGCCTACTCCGTGGGCGCGATTGTCTACGCCACCAAACGTCCGCGCCTCTGGGCGGGGGTGTTCGGCTTTCACGAGCTCTGGCATCTCTTCGTGCTAGCGGGAGCAGCCCTGCACTACTTCCTTATTCTTTCGCTTTATCGCCAGCTGCTACCGGTATAGACGCTCCCTGCGGCAACTGACACGAATCGACCTGCAAATTGAGCTCCAGCGATGCGCGCGCCGAGACGTAAGTATCATCCGCGATCACCACGGTGAGCGGATCGTGACTTACAAAGGCCTGCCGCAGTGAAACGTTGGAACCCGCCAAAAGTTTTTTTGCGTCTAAATTCAAACTGCCGTGGAAGAGCTTAAGTTGACCGGGGGCTTCGTCCAACTCCTTCTCCAAATATTGGCGCGCGAAGAACTCATTCTGCGGCTTGCCCGTGGGCAAAAGTTCCGGATTAATCGCGTGCACCCAAAAGGGCGCCGTGAAAACATCTCCGGAACAAACCTTGAGTCCCGGCAAACACATCACTTCCGTAGTTGTAAATTTATCCTGCGAAACTTTGGATAGCTCCAAAATAAAACTTGCGCTCTCTACATCCAAAATGGCCGCGGTGGGCGGCAGAAGATCGCGGTCAAAAGCAAAGCCGGTTTGAGAATCCTTCACGTAAGGAATGCCGTTCGCGGTTAGTCCCGTGGCTTCGCCCAAATTTAGTTTGCGAAGTTTTTTACGCTTGTGGGGATCGGGATCGGAAAGAGTCGAGCGATAAGGCCACTGCATTGCGCCCTGCTCCTCTGGGGTCAAGCGACGCGCAATCAACTGGTAAGCCATATGCCGCGCACCACAATCACGAATCTGCACCGTGCGAGTTTTAACTTTGAAGGGGGGAGACCACAGGAATCCGGCCGTAACCGTATAGGAACTCGTTTCCCCCCTAAGGGTGGTGCTCGGAACCGTTCCCCCCAGGGACAATTGCGCATTGGCATTTACATTGTAGCGCGCGGTCAAAGCGGAGTTGCTCATCCATTGTCCAAATTGGTGAAAAACCAGGTAGTCCAGATTTGACGACCACGATTCGCTGAAGCGATAAAAAATGCCGCCGCCAACGCTCAGTTCTTTGCGCGCATCGAGGTTGTTGTACTCGGCATCGGGCGAGATTCGGTAGCCAGCATTGGCGGCCAACGCGAGATCACCGTGCGTCCAGCTCGCCAGCAGTTTTGCGCCGCCCCCCCAACCGTTCGATAGCAAGTGATTGCGATCGCCCAAGGGCAAGAATAACTCGGGCATAAGCGCGAGCGTCCACTCCGCCTGATCGATAAAATTAATCTTAGCGTAGAGACGACCATCGCCCGATCCAACCTGATTGCCCTCGTCCAGATACCGATAGCGGTAAGCCACCAAGTTGGCGCCCAAAATGAGTCGAGAACTAAGTTGGTATTCTCCTCCTACGCCCAGCCCATGCACGGAACGAAGGAGCACCCCGGAAGTTTCGGTTCCTTTGGAGTAATCCAGGGGTGAATTATAAAAACGATAATCGACTTCGAGACGGAAGGGATCGTCCACGGATCCCTGCCAATCTTCCAGGAGGCTGAAACGAGACGAGACCGGGGTCCAGTACTTTTCGAAGGCCACGGAAGCTAGCGCAGGTGAAGCCCAAAGGGCCTCCAACATCAGACTACAGAGTACCACTAAGGGTCGCTTCACCGTACACTCCTCCTAAAGTTGCGCGAATTGTCGTACCGCCAACGCCCAGCCCCTTGGCATCTCCTTCGTGGCCCGCGTCGTTACGAATCGTTGCCGTTAGGGTATTGCTCGAAGTCCAAGTGACACTCGTCGTAATGTTCGCAGTAGACCCGTCCGAATAAGTGGCCGTCGCCGTGTACCATACGTGCGCGAGGAGCAAGACCGAGGCGTTTCCGGGCGTCACGGCAATCGACTGCACCGTCGCCGCCGTAGTGGCAACCGTCAGCGATTGGGACACGCTGCCGATGGTCACCGTAACCGTTGCGGAGCCGATACCCGTGCCCGTGACGCTGCCCTTAGCTCCGCCCGCATTTCCAACCGTAGCCACCAAGGCATCGGAACTGGTCCAGTTCCCCGCTAAAGTAACGTCGGCCGTGGAACCGTCCGAGTAGCTTCCGGTGGCCACGATACTTTGCGAAAGTCCCTTGGCAATGGAGAGCGAGCTAGGACTCAACGCGATCGATTGCAGCGTCGCCGCACTGACCGTCATGAGGGTAGATCCCGTCACACCCGAGAAGGTAGCCGAAATCGTGCTCGTGCCCACGGCCACTGCCGTTGCTAGACCTTTCGATCCGCCATTTTGAATCGTCGCCAAAGCCGTCGCCGAAGATGCCCAAGTGACACTCGACGTAAGGTCGGCCGTCGTTCCATCGGTATAAGTACCGGTGGCGATAAACTGCTGCGTCAGTCCCTTAGCAACCGTCGGATTGGCGGGCGTTACCGCGATCGATGCCAACACGGCGGGGGTACCCGTGACCGACAACGAGCTCGTGACTCCACTCAAGATCATAGACACCGACGTCGAACCCAGACTCTGAGCCGTCAGCACACCCTTAGTGCCCGCCGTGTTGCTTACGGAAATAATTGTGGGATCCGCCGAGCTCCAAGTAGCCGAGCTAGAGATATCGGCGGTGGATCCATCCGAGTAAGTCCCCGTCGCCACAATGGCCTGCGAGAGCCCCTTAGCAAGGGAAACAGAAGCAGGGCTCAGCGACACGGAAAGCAGGACCGGGCTGGTTACGGTTAACGTGGCAGAACTAGAAGTACTAGCGAGGCTGGCGGAAATCGCCACGCTGCCTACGTTCACCGTTTGCGCCAAACCTTTTTGGGCGCCACTATTTTGAATCGTAGCCAAAGCACTATCGAACGAAGACCAAGAAACCAGCGAAGTTAGATCCAAGGAAGTACCGTCCGTGTAAGTGCCGGTCGCAACGAATTGCTGCGAGAATCCCTTCGCCACGGAAGGGTTAGAAGGAGAGATCGCTAGTGACGAGAGCGTAGCCGCGGTGACGGTGATCGACGTGGCAGCCGTTACGCCACTCAAAACGGCGGTTACGGTAGCACTGCCCATGTTCACCGATTGCAATCTGCCGTTCGTTCCTCCCGCGTTGGAAATAGTTGCAATTCCCGTGTTCGAAGAATTCCAACTCACGAAATTGGTAACGTCGACCTGCGAAGCGTCGCTATAAATGCCCGTAGCCGTGAATTGCCGCGCTAAACCTTTGGCCACCGAGCCGGTCGACGGATTCAAAACAATGCTCTGCAGAGCCGGAATGCTCACGCCAACTGCCGCCAGGGCGGTAACTCCGTTCAGCACGGCACGAACGCTAGTCGACCCCGCACTCAACGCGGTCACCTCGCCATAGTGGCCGGCGGTCGTACCAACGCTCGCAATCGCAGTATCGTCGCTCGACCAAGCTGCCGCGCTGCTGACATCGATAATCGTACCATCGGAGTAGGAGGCCATTGCCATGATGGAACGAGTCAATCCCGTCGCCAGAGAAAGTGACGAAGGCGCAAAAGTAATGGAGTCCAGGTGCGGATCAACAACCGTCACCGTCGAAACGGCCGCAAGACCGTCAATCGTAGCCCTGACCTGCGTAGTCCCCACACCCAGGCCATGCACTAACCCGCGCGCGCCTGCAGAATTATCTACCGAAGCCACGGTGCCGTCGCTTACTGACCAGCTCACGGAATTGGTTAGATCAACCGTAGAGAGATCGGGATAAACTCCCCGCACAGAGAATTGCAGGTCGAGGCCCTTCACTAAATTTGTAGTGATCGGATAAACCGAAATTAGGGAGGGGGATCCGGCCAGCACGGCAAACGAGGCCGTGCCCGTTAAGCCGCTAAAGTTGGCCGTCACCGATCCGCTACCGACAGCCTTGGCGTGCAACAGCCCCATTTTGCCGGCTGCGTTTGAAATTTCCGCAATGGCAGCGGACGATGTCGACCAAACCGCCGAACCCGTGACATCGAAAGCTGTATTGTCCGAAAAGTTGCAAATCACCGAGTACTGAACTTCGTTGCCCACTACGTGGACACGGCCGGTAGGTAAAACGGACAAACTCGCGGGCACGGCCGGCGTAATATCAACGTAGGCCGAGCCTTGAAGCGTGCCGTAAGTAGCGGTCACTTTGGTGGTTCCGGGAGTCAATCCCTTCATCCAGCCACGATAAAAGCTTCGCTCTTCCACGCTCAAAAGGTTCAACACCCTGCCGTCCGCCACGGACCAATCCACTTTATCGCTGAGATCAACGGTGGATCCATCACTCATGAACCCCGTAGAGGTGCACGGAAAGTTCACGCTCTTCGGAGCCGAAGGATACGCGCAGGAAACCGTAAGGGAAGTAAACTTAGGATCTTCAGGAAGTGCAACCTGCGCCTTGCCGCAACCACCCGCAACGACCACACAAGCCAAGATCGAAAGAATCGATGTCGATTTGTTTTGGTTTAGGTTTAAAGAGCCCATGGACTGATCTTAACGCCGATGATTGACGTAAGTCAGTTTTACTTGAGGAACCTTCTTTCACAAAACCGACGAACGCCAACACCGATTAACAAGATCGAGGGATTTTCAAGACGAGTGTCGTTCCAATTTCACAAATAGCCAACTCTACGCCGAGGTATTTTAAGAAAGAAGATATCCCGACATCTCGTATCATTCACGCCCCGCATATCTAGTGGCTTCGCAACTGCGTATCGCGAGATTGAGCACGCAACATCTCCCCCATCATCAGGGCCGTCATATTCGGAACTTCCGCACGCTCGTAGTTAACGGCCACAAAGTTCCAATCCACCAGCTTCCAAAAAGCCTTCAGGTATTCCGGTCGCTCGTTGCGATAGTCAATGTAGTGAGCATGCTCCCACAGGTCGCAGGCCAGGAGGGGCATTAGATTTTGGGTTATCGGGTTGTCGGCATCGTGCGTTGTGAGCACGCGCAGCTCTCCGGTTGACGATTTGACGAGCCAACTCCACCCCGAGGCAAAATGCGACTTGGATTTGTCCGTCAGTTCTCTCAGCAGATCATCAACACTGCCGAAGCGCCGCTCAATGGCCGTCCGAAAAGCACCCTTTTGCAAGGCACGTCCCTTCGAAGTCATGCAATTCCAGTAGAAGGTATGATTCCATGCCTGGGCCGCATTATTGAAGAGCTCGCCCTTAGATAGTTTTACAATCTCCTCGAGCGAACGACCATCCAGTGAATGCCCCTCCAAGAGGCGGTTAAGCTCATCAACGTATTTTTTATGATGATGCCAATAGTGAAACTCCACCGTCTCACTAGAAATCGCCGGGGCCAGAGCTGCCTGATCATAGGGAAGTTTAGGTAAATGAAAATTCATATAGTTCCTTTCTTAGAACGAGCGCGCACTACGGCGCCGCATGAGAATAGCTACGAGTTATTTTTTTAGAACAAACAAGGCGGAGAGGCCGAGAATCCACGAACAGGATTCCGTGAGCTCCCGTTATGAAAACAAAATTAACAAGGGTCGCAACTCAGGACAAGTTAAGAGAACGCCACATATAACGCACCTTCCAACGTCCATTGACGCTAGACGCGCTGGAAACGCTGCCTAATCGCCACGGCTATTCCGGGCACGGAAGGATATGGTTACGCTGACTCGGCACGCCTAAGCAGCAATTGATTCCAAAGAAAGCCGGTACCCTACTCCGTATACGGATTCGAAAACGAGGCCAAGAGCGCCGCACTTCTTACGCAAAACACTCACCTGATTATCTACGGCCCGATCACTTACGTGAATGGCCTCACCCCATACAGCCTCGAGAATACTAGATCGGCTTAGAATTCGGCCCGCATTCGTTAAGAAATGCTTCATGAGCCGAGCTTCGTAAACGGTAAGGGCGACACTCTGAATGCCCTGGCGCATTTTTACCACGGCTTCTAAACGTTCCATGTCCACACAAACCGCACCCACACAAAACGGCGCAGCCACGGAAGCTCGGCGGCTCCGCCCCAACGTGTTTTCAACCTTGAGGCGAAACTCCGTCGGCTGAATCGGCTTGGTAACAAAATCCAATGCACCCAAAGTTAGGGCCTTAATTCGCACGTCACTTTCGGCACAGGCCGACACAAAAAATATGGGAATATCTTTTACGAGATGATTTTCAACGATCACATCGAGAGCCTGAAAGCCATCTCCATTCTTCAAAAACAAATCGAGGATAGCCAAATCCGGAGAAAAATTTTCGAGCAGCTTATCTAGACCCTGTACGCTCGGCAAAAAGGCTAAATCGTGATCCCGCCCCAAAATCCGCTGATAGATTTTTTGATCGATTTCTAGATCTTCTAGAATCAAGATCTTTGCCATATCCAAGCCAGGTTACCAAAGGCTCCCTCCGGGCCTCGATGAAGCTTGGATTAAGAATCTAATTGTCCCAATTACCTGGCATTTGCGAAATTGTTTTTTATCAAAACGGCCGGATCGCTGCCTTCTTCCGCCAAAAGCCATTGGCATCGCACCGGCGATAGCAGCGGGCTGTACTTTTCTTGGTCGCTTGCCGAGCCGAGTAAAACAATTTGCACCAACCCAGAACCCATACGATCCACCAGATCTACGATTTCCTGGGGATTTTCTAAACCTTGCACATCGCAAACTAAATAGTCAGGCCGGTACTGTTCACGTTTATCAAGCAGAGACTGGCGATCGGAAAAAGTCTGCAATAAGAAGTTCCCCTGCAAGCCAGAGAAGTCCGCGTTCCTTCGTCCGTCCCGGACATAAATCCACACATGCTCAACGTCCGTGGCATGTTGATCCAATTTTCGATCCAAATCTTGCAACGCCGTCTGCAAGGAAAATTCGGCAATTTGAATGAGCTCCAAACGGGCCGCAGAATCTCCCTCGGCAAAGTCTTTACTAAGCGCCAACGAGCTCAGAGCCCGCGCAATTTCTCCCCTTAAATCGTGGGAGCAGTAACCCGCCAAAGAACGAAATGACTCAATTTCTTTCCGAACAAGCTCCGAGACGTTCATGAACCAATCATAGCCCTTCCCCCCAATCCAAAGTGTAAGAAGACTCTGACATTTACCGGACGCTTACCTGACACCGACCGGGCATCCTAAGTAGGTACCAAGGAGAATGTATGTTGAATCAGAAGGGCCTAGAAAACACCGCCCCGCTTAAGATTCTCGTCGTGGACGATATTAAGGAGAACCGTCGTCTATTCGAACTGAGCTTCGAGAGCCTAAAGAAGGACCTCGATTTTTTGATCGAACTCACGTGCGTAGACTCCGCCGAAGAAGCGCTCAAGGTGCTGGAAAAGCAAAAGCAAGATCTGATTCTTTGCGACGAACGACTAGGCGGCATGTACGGCACGCAGCTCTATGCGGAAGTAGCCAAAACCGAGCTCACTCAAGGTTTCGTACCTTTCCTAATTATCTCGGCCAAGAGCAGCCCCAAGGATTGGATGGATTTTTACCGGGCAGGAGTCATGGATTTTCTGCCTAAACCAGTACAACCAGAAAAATTGCGTTTCGTGTGCCGTGCTGCCCGACGCATACGGGATATGCGCAACGAGATTCTACGCCTACAGAAATTTGAAAGGAGCTAATTCATGAGAAACGAAACCATATTCAACACCGAAAGCGTCTCGCAGGTGGAAAACTATGTGCTCGTGGTGGACGATGATCCGTCCCTGGAGAAACAAATTCGCAAGATTTTACTGGCGATCGACCCCGAACTTAAATGCGTATGGCTGCAGGAAAGCGCAGAGGCTCTCAATTTTTTAAGCAAGAATCTGGAAGCGCCTCGCCTCTATTTACTCGACGTCTTTCTACCGGGCCGAGTGGATGGTCTAGGACTCTTGGGAACTTTAGAGAACGCCCAGGACCAAACGCCGGTTGTCTTTATGAGCTCGCTGTCCCAAACGGGATTCCTCAGGGCAACCCGCAAACGTAGTTTTGCGCCGCCCTTCTTGGAGAAGCCTCTTCACGAGGGCGAAGCGCGGCGCCTCATTAAGCATGCTCTGGATAAATCAAAACGCTCTTAATGTTCGTGGAATGTGGAGAAGGAGAAGGTCATGTACGGTTTAGTAAACAAAGCGGTTGAAGGACTTGTTTGCGATAAATTTGGCCAAGAAACCTGGGAAAAAATTAGGGCCAAAGCCGGCATCGTAGAAGAACATTTTATTTCGAATGAGTCCTATCCGGACGACATCACTTATCGGCTGGTGGGAGCGGCGCACGAGGTAACGGGGTTGCCGGTGCCGGCCATTCTCTCGGCTTTCGGCGAATACTGGGTTCTGGAAACCGCCCAGAAGGGTTACGGCCATCTGCTCAAGGCGGGAGGCAACAACGTGGGGGAGTTTTTGCGGAATCTGCCCAACTTCCATGCCCGCATTATTCTGATGTATCCCAAATTGCAGCCGCCAAAGTTTAAGGTTTCCGATGCAACCGAAAAAAGTCTCATACTTCATTACATTTCGGACCGTCCCGGACTCGCCGATTTTGTAGTTGGACTGGTCACCGGCCTGGGCAAGCTCTTCGCGACTCCAGTTCAAGTGGAACACATTGCCAAAAAAGCCGAAGGTGCCGACCACGACGAGTTTCGGGTGTCCTGGAGCTAAGGAGGATGTATGGCCAACAACGCAACCAAAATGGGAATGGAGCAAGAGGAGTTTGAGGCGGCGTTTCCGTACCACCTACTGCTCGACAACCAGCTCCAAATCATTTCCATCGGACACGTCCTGGCGCGAACGGACGAGACAAGTGTGGCGGGCAAAAATCTTCACGATTGTTTTGAGATTATTCGCCCGGACGGCATCAAAACCTACGAAGATTTCTGCGCGAATAGCCGTACCCTATTCATTGTTCGGCAACGTAAAACTGACCTCACTTTACGGGGGCAGTTTTTGGCTAGGGCGAATTCGAATCAGATCCTCTTCTTGGGCTCACCTTGGGTAACCAGCTCCGACGATTTGGCGCGGTACAATCTTACACTTTCGGATTTTGCGCTCCATGATCCCATTATCGATCTACTGAGTTTGGCCCAAGCCAAGAATGCTGCCCAGCAAGACATTGTTCGCCTCGTGGATCGCCTGAAAGAAAAAACACAATTACTTCAAGAGACCAACGCGGTCCTGCAAACCAACAACTCGGATCTCACGAAGGCCCGCGACGAAGCGCAAGCCGCCACCCAAGCTAAAAGTGAGTTTTTGGCTCGCATGAGTCACGAGATTCGCACCCCCATGCACGGCATGCTCAGCATGATCGACATCATGGGACAAAAAGTTCTCGATGCAGAGTCTAAGAATTACCTCGACGTCATGAAGGAGTCGTCGGTTTCTTTGCTAAGCATCATCAACGATATTCTGGACCTTTCCAAAATCGAAGCCGGGAAAATCGAAATCGATATCGCTCCCTTCGACATCGACCACCTGCTGCTCGAAGTAAAACAACTTTACTGGGCTGGGGCCCAGAAAAAGGGACTCGAACTGCGCATCGCATCGCCCCCCGAAGCCAAGACTTTTACCGGCGACGCCGGCCGCATTCGGCAAATTCTAACGAACTTGGTTTCGAATGGCCTCAAGTTTACTGAGCGGGGGTACATCGAAATTCGGGCCACCTACCTCACGGATGGCGACCCCCGCCTGCATTTTGCGGTGACCGATACAGGTCCCGGCATTCCCGAAGATAAACAGCACCTTCTCTTTCAAAATTTTTCTCAAATCGATGGTGCAGATAACCGCAAACATGGCGGTACGGGGCTTGGCCTTTCGATCTCCAAAACTCTGACTCAACTTATGGGCGGTCGCATCTCGGTCGAATCCCAGCTCGGCAAGGGCGCTACTTTCCATGTGGAGATTCCGACGAAATGCCTCGACCATCACCCCCAACTTGCCCAAGAAATGGCCGCGAATGAAGTTTGCCCTTTGCCTTCCAAGCGCATTTTGGTGGTGGACGATCACCCGATCAACCGACGAATCATTGAGTTCATTCTCAAAAAACAAAAGGTGGATTTTGTGCTGGCGGAATCGGGCGAGCAAGCCATCGATATTCTCAAGGAGCAACCTATTGCGCTAGTTTTCATGGACATCCAGATGCCGGGCATGGACGGTATCGAAACGACACAAAAAATCCGCGCCGGCAATTCTCCTCCCGAAAAACTGCCTATCGTGGCCATGACGGCCAATGCACTGAAGGGGGATCGCGAACGATTCCTAGCTGCGGGCATGCAAGACTACATCTCGAAGCCCTTCAAGGAGGACGACCTAATGAATCTCATCCGCAAATGGAGCGCTACGTAAGCCCAGCGGAGGAGCTACTACGGAGTGGTCGACAAAGTTACCCACGAAGAAGCTGGTAACTAAATTAGCGGTTCTAAGCCACAGGAAGGCGCGCCCCGGGGCCCGGTGCCGAAGCGGTCTGGAGTTGTTGCGCATCGCCCGAATTCCCGAATACATTTGCCAAAAATAGATCGCCACCACGACCACCGAAATTCCAATATGAAAACTGACAAAAGGATGCGGCACGCTGAGGCCCGTTTTAATGGCCTTACGAGTGAGCTCCACGTACAACAGCAAACTCATATCTACCGCAAAGGCCGAGAGCATGATCCGGGTGTGAAGCCGCCGATTTTGTTTGGAAAGGTAACCCCAAAAGACGAGCGCACAGGCGGCAGAGGAGAGGACCTTGAGCATTCTTCTAGTATAAAGCGTCGCCCAGGTGTTTTATTTACGTGAACACATAATCACAAAACAAAAATTCGTTCTAAAAAAACGAATTCTCATACATACGCACATGACACAAATGTGTGGCGTCAAATGTTTGCTGCAATTCATTCAAATAACCATTCAAAACGCGCATAGCCGAAGGTAATCTCATCGCTGTGGTTCTTTTTTTTACAGGAGGCGCTCAATCATGAACAGCAGCTTTAAATTACTTCTTTCAGTAACGCTTATGGCGACTTCACTTGTGGCTCAGGCCGAAGATCGAGAAACTGAGCAAGTCGACCTACTAGTAAAGCCTACTCAAAGCCTAGAGATCCCATCTTTAAACGGGGAAAAAGGAGCTAAAGACCACATCAATATAGAAGTCATCGGTTCGTCTGATCGTTCCGTTGGAGTGAACGCGGCCGCTTGTTTTAAATCTGAGCTCAAAATGATTGCTCAATTGGCACGCACCGATGCAGAAGTACGCCGGGCTTTGAAAACACTAGACCAAGCCGGAAAACTATACCGTATATCTTTTAAATATAGCCAAAGCGGAAGCTACGACACAAAGATGAATAGCCAAGGGACATTGCAAATCCCCTATTCGTGGGATGCGAGCGTTAACCGTTGTGCTACTCCCGCGGCCGTCAAATTCCGCAACGATCTTCGCGATATTGCGAATGCTGTCGCTGGACAGACTCAGAGAACAAAAAAGATGGCTCAAGATATCGTAGATATCTGCAACGGTGAGGATTGCCCCTCTTCAGAAAAAACCCCCTCCCACGGCGAATAGAATCATAACGCTTCGCGTAAAAGTGGCGGAGAGGGTGGGATTCGAACCCACGTTAGCCTTTCGACTAATCCGGTTTTCAAGACCGGCGCGTTCAACCGCTCTGCCACCTCTCCGAATACGGAAAAATACCTTCCTAGCCCGAGTGGGCTTATTTTGAAACCCTGACGGTTCTCAGTTATAGCTTCCCTGGGGTTTGACCCCTGCGAGTTTATTTCCGCCAACCCCGCCAGGCCCGGAAGGGAGCAACGGTAACGGAGGTGGCTTTTGGCAGGATCAGTCGGACCCCACTTAATTCTCTTATAACGGGACACGAATGTCGTATTTAGTGATTGCTCGAAAGTATCGGCCGCAGCGTTTTGCCGATTTGGTCGGGCAAGAACACGTCAGCGTGACCCTGCAAAACCAAATTCGCACCCAACGCCAAGCGCAGGCCTATTTGTTCACCGGCCCCCGCGGAGTGGGCAAAACTTCGGCTGCCCGTATTTTTGCCAAAGCACTCCGCTGTCTGGATTTGGGCGCAGACTTTGAACCGTGCAACAAATGCGCCGCCTGCGAGGCCGTTAACAACGGCTCCAGCATGGACGTGCTCGAAATCGATGCGGCCTCCAACACGGGCGTCGATAACATTCGCGACCTGCGCGAAAACGTAAACTACTCCGCCAACATTGGCCGCTACCGCGTGTACATCGTGGACGAGGTGCATATGCTCTCGACCGCGGCCTTCAATGCGCTCCTCAAAACCATCGAAGAACCGCCTCCGCACGTAATCTTTATTTTTGCGACTACGGAACTGCACAAGGTTCCCGCCACCATTCAGTCGCGCTGCCAGCGCTTTGACTTCCGCAAAATTCCTCAGGACGTCATGATGGCTAACCTGCGCGGCGTGTGCGAGGCCGAAGGCATTGCCTTCGAAGAGGGCGCATTGCGCATCATCACCACGGAATCCGAAGGCTGCTTGCGCGACGCACAGTCGCTGCTCGACCAAGCCCTCGCCTTCTGCGGCAAGAATCTAGAAACCACTCGCCTGGAAAAGGCGCTGGGCCTGCTCGAACGCTCATCGATGTTCGATCTGCTCCGCGCCATTGGCACGCACGACACTCCCGGCGCCCTCAAACGCGCCACGAGCATTCTGAACAAGGGCACCGATCCTAAAATTTTGCTGGGCCGATTGGTCGATTCGCTCTGCGATTTGCACTACCGCGCCTTCACGGGCGAAAGCCGCCTGCCCGATCCCGATCAAGATGCGCTCTACGCCGATCTTTGCCAGGCCCTAGCGCCCGACGAAATTGTACGCGCCATGGAACTCGCCCTGCGCACGCAGGCTTCGCTCAACACCAACATCAACGCGGCCATTACGGTAGAGGCCTTGGTCGCGAAACTTAGCTTGCAGCGCCCGGTAGGCGCCGCTCCCACCGCATCGCCCCCGCAAGATAATACCCGCAGCCCCGCACCTACTTTCACTCCGCGCGCTAGCAGCGCGCCCGCTGCGCCTCGCGCATCTGCTCCTTCTGCGCCGACGCCCACAGCGAGCGCACCGGCTGCGGCCCCCACGGCTCCCGCTGCGCCGGCGCCGAGTGGCACGGGCCGCGCAGTGCTGGAAGATTACATTCGCATGCACAAACCGGCCTGGACGCCCGTGGTGCAGAGCTTGCTGGGCATCGAAGTACGCGATGGCACCGTGTATGCACGCGCGAAGCCGGACTTTGCCGGCAAACGATTGTCCTCGAACGATGGCCTCGAACTACTGAAGGTGGCCTACCGAGTGGGCAAGGCCGTTGTAGAACTCGATGCCTCGCAAAAAAAAGAAGACGCCCCTCCACGTGAAGACCAGGTGCAAACCAAACGCACCCTCGCGCGCGAACACGACGCCATTAAATCGGCCGTAAAAATTTTTGAAGCCACAATAACCGAAACTAAAATCCTCGAGGACGAACGCGCTCCGCGAGGCGGAAAAGGGGTGAAATGATGAAGGGACCAGGTGGAATGGGTGGATTCGGCGGCGGCGGTGGCATGGGGAACCTCATGGCCCAGGCGCAAAAAATGCAGGCCGAAATGAAGAGCATGCAAGAAAAGCTCGGCGCACGCGAAATGTCCGTAGACAGTGCTGGCGGCCGCATCAAAATTAAAATCAACGGCAAGCAAGAAATTTTGGGCATCGAAGTGTCCAAAGAAATTGTCGACCCCAACGATACGGCCATGCTGGCCGACATGCTCAAAGTGGCCATCAACGACGCCATTCAGCAGTCGCAGCAAATGGTCGCTTCCGAAATGAGCAAAGTCATTCCGCCCGGATTGGCGGGGATGTTCTAGACCATGCAACTTTTGCCCAGCAGTTTACGCGCGCTCGTGGGGGAGATGTCTAAGCTCCCCGGCGTGGGCGAAAAAACCGCTCTCCGCTATGCCGTCGCCCTTTTGCGCGGCGGCAGCGGTCGCATGGCGGCGTTTACGCGGGCACTCGAAGCCGTAGGACAGGAGGTTAGTTTTTGTCCCACGTGCCACTTCTGGGCCGATGCTGGGCACTGTCCGTTGTGCACCGATTCTAACCGCACCGAAACGCGCTTGTGCGTGGTGCGCGACGCGCCCGACGTGCTGGCGCTCGAAAAATTCAAAGCGCACAATTGGCGCTACCACGTTCTGCAGGGATTGCTCTCGCCCCTGAGCGGAGTGGGCCCGGGGCAAATTCGCCTGGGCTCGTTGTTTGAACGTGTGGCGCGCGAAAACACACAGGAATTAATTCTCGCCTTTGACGCCACTATCGAGGGCGACGCTACGGCCCTCTTTATTCGCGATCATCTCAACGCGCGCATGGAGGGATCCACGCTCAAACTCACACGCACTGCCATGGGATTACCGGCGGGCTCGGCCGTGGAGTACCTAGACCCCTCCACACTCGAAAACGCCCTATTGCACCGAACGGCCTTTGAATAACCATGAGTCACCTTGTTGCTGAATTGGGCCAGATTATTGATCGGGTGGTCATCGTTGCTCCGTCGCTGGATCGACTCAAGGAACTCTTCGAAGCTTTGAGCTTTGAACTCACCTCGGACTTGGGGGCCGGCCAAAAACTCCATTTGGCAGCGGCCAAGTTCCCCGAAGGCTCCGTGCGCTACTGGAACTCGTTTACCTTGGGGCAGCGGGCAGGCCTGGATATGCGCGTGGCCGCTATGGGCGTGCTTCTCGAAGATTTGCTCGATCATCCGCAGATTCTCGACCTGGGCGACTCCTTTTTCTTCTGGATGTCCCCTCAGGAAGCAGACTCCAGGGCCTGGCTGCGGCTTAAAGTCGCCGGCGAAGCCCGCCTAAAGCCGGTGAACTTGGTGGGGCTCCCGGGCCAAGACAGCCTCGAAGAGCTGGCCCTCGTGGAATGGGCCCAAAGGCATTTTGAGCAGGTTCGGCGAGTCACGAATTCTGAACGATTCCTGGCCGAAGGCCTCGAATGGGCCTTGAGCTTTTGAAATTGTTTGGTTAAATCGAAGCCTCGTTCTTTTGAATTCGCTGGTAGCTCAGTCGGTAGAGCAGGTGACTGTTAATCACCGGGTCGCAGGTTCGAGTCCTGCCCAGCGAGCCATTTTCAATGCCCTCCCCAGGGCTTAACTGTTACTTACAGACTCCTCCTAGACTCTGAATTTGTCCCTCACGAACAGAATCAAATTTACGCTTGCAGCTTTCAATGGCGGCTTGCTCCGCGGCCTGAATAGCCTCGGGTGCGACATCCCGAATATTGGTTACGGAGACATCGTCATAGCTAACCGTATATTCGCGCCCTAGACTCACCAGTGCGCCCTGGCCCATAGACACCTCTCGCGTGCTGTTTTTGGAATAGCGCGCAAGGGTACCATTCTGAGCCACACAAACCATGTGACTACGAACCGTCACGGTAGCGTAGCTACTCGCACGCATTGACGTTGCCACATAGGTCGGCCGCGGAAGCGCATAGTATCCAAGCGGCCCCCACGCCAAGCCACCAGCCGAGCAATCACTCATGGACACAAAACAGGTCGACTCCTCATCGCAATAAGGCGACGAAGCATGAGCAGCCAAAGCCCCAATAAAAGTTGCCAAAGCCATTAGTGTCTTCATCTTGAATAACGCTCCCAAACTATTCAATTTTATATAGACAGGTTTCCGAGGCGCCTGCGGCACGGTAGTGCAAAAATCCAGCCGGAGTAAATACGCCTGCAGAGCTTTCAACTTCGACCTGAAGCTCCACGGAATTTTCAGGGGAACGATAGAGACAGTAGTCAACGTCGCTGGGTGCCGAAGTTCCGCAAAAACTCAAATTGAACTCTTCATTCTTCGAAGAATCGACCGACCGCAGCACTAATTGATCAGGAAGCATCGCTTCAGCAGCAAGGGGTCCTTTAAAACAAACCTGGGATAGCTTTTCGCAACTTTCAAATACCGAGTAGGGGTGCAAGTTCATGCATCCTTGGGGCTCCGCCTGCGCCTTTGCAAACAATGCAACAACGCCTAAACCCAAAAACAGCGATCGCTTCATAACATCTCCTCCGCGCGAAGCAGATCGCGACCATCGCGACCCATAGCTTCGCGATCCCCCGGCTATCCCAAACAAAACACAATAGTAAAATTCAATATTTTTATATATATAAGTAAAAAAACTTATGATGAATCTATACCAACTGAGATATTTCTTCGATTCCGCACGATTAAGATCAATAACAGAGGCCGCACGCATTCACGCGGTCACGCAATCCGCAGTCAGCCAGGCCATTAAATCATTAGAGGCGAGTTTAGAATCAAAACTCATTCATCATAAGCGAAATCGTTTTGAGTTAACGGAAGCGGGACAGGCCGTGTTTGGCCAATGCCAAACAATTTTCGGCGCTGTCGACAATCTGAAGACTCAAGTGAAGCGCACGTCCGACCGTGTTTCTGGAACGCTAACCATTGCCACCACGAACAGTCTTGCTCTTACTGCAGCTTCGAAACCTTTGGTTTTCATGGCCAAAGCCTACCCCGACTTGGCCATTCGACTTTTTCTTGGCGACTCAAATCAAGTCAAAGAATATTTGCGCTCACGCGAAGCCGAGCTGGGGTTGTTAGTCGACGATGAAGACACCGACGGTTTTGAATCGACACGACTCCAAAGCGGCAGCTTTGTCTTGGTAGCCCCATCAAAAACAAATTTTGAAGTCTCACCCCTCAAAGTGATGATTGCACGGGAGCACAAAGACGAAGTCCGATACCTAAAGCGCAAACTTGGAAATCGATTTTCGTTTCGAGTTGAAGCCTTTAGCTGGGAACTCTTACGTCAGATGTGTCTTGGGGGCGCCGGCATAGCCTATCTTCCAGACTATGTAGTCCGAGAAGACATTTCCTCTCGCCGACTCAAAGTCATCGAATTACCTATAAAAACTTGGCCCTATCGCCTAATATCGCTTCATCAAAAAGGGCGCGTTCTAACCCAAGGAGCGGAAATCTTTTTGTCTAAACTCGACCTTAAGAAATAAAATATCTAAGTGCTGGCGTATCCAGAGGATACCCAGCAATCAAAACTGTGGAAGTCCACGGGCGAATCGCGATCGGTATCGATCAACCGCGCTTCCTTGGGTTCGTCACCGCTGCTTTCCGTAAAGTCGGGCCGGACAATAAATTCTAAATAACCCTCTTCAATCACGTAGCGCAGCGCTTTACCCGACATGGCCTTCCCGCGCACTTTGTATCCGCTAGGAACACCATCGGCATAATTTTTAAAAATAGCATTCACATTGGATACTTCTTTAAATCCGACCGACTTTACGTCTTTGCCTCCCGATGATTCTCCGCTTCCGTAGTACCAGACTTTAAAATTAGCTAGGCTCTTGTCAGCACGAACTTCGGCCTGAATCTCCATAAGTTGAATGGAACTCACTGAGCGACATTCCAATAAATTGGCCAAATGTGAGTTTGCAGCAGGGGCTCGCACTTTGGATTTTGCCACGGCAAAAGTCGAAAGAGAGGCGCCCAACATGAAAAGTATGAATTTAGTCATGGGCCAATTTTATCGTGCTTTCGGACCAAACTACGCAAATTCAGATACTAATTCTTTGACGCCGTCGCTAGGAATCGTTTTGACACACACAAAACTATGAAATCGCACGGTGTCATCTTGCGCCTCTTCGATAACGCTTGCTTGGCTAAAGTTAGACCGCAAAACGAAATATAATTTTGCGCGCAACCCGCCAGTTTTGGGTAGCCGAACCATTCCCTCCGGATAGACCTTTCCTTCGCGATACCACCAAAAATTAAAGGCCCCAGACCATTATCTGCTTGAAGCTCGGCCCAAATCTCTGCCGTCTCCCGCTCGAAGTCTGGTTTCAATCTTTAACTCAACACGCTTCGCAGAGCGCCGTCGCCCACATCTCCTCCTGTCCTCCGTGCGTGGAAGCTGGCACTCGGCCCCTGGCCACTGCCACCGAAGAAAGGTTCAATATCAACAGGCACGTCCGAATCCGAAAAGTCATATTTCGCCCCGCGCGACACAAGTCAGAGGAACCTTGGAATTACCATTTCCGGAGCCGAGGTCCTTGTAAGCATAAAAACCTTTTTTGTGGTCGCTGTGTATCCCGATGCTGATTTCGTCAGCCGTGGTGCCCGCCTGCAGAATGCTGTAACCGTTCGGGGCCTGAAAAGAGTGAATGTACTCGTAACCTTCCTCTTCGACATCTCCCGCTAGGCGTCCAAAGATTGAGGTTTTCTCGGCCTGAGCAATTTGATTTTTCTTCCAATAAACAATTTTACCTTCAGCATCGAGCCGCACCGAAATAGATTGTTTTTGGTTCTGAATGCGGGCCGAACATACCAGAGTTACCGGATTAGCACCGTCGCCCACATCTCCTCCCTCATGCGAGGCGGGCTTACGCGCATTGGCAAAGGCTAACGACGAAAAACCCAACATCAATGCACACAATCGAAAACGATAATTCGAAATCATAAAACAAAATCTCTTTACCAGTTAATTTTTCAGCTCAGGCGGAACTAACGAGAACACTTATAAACAGCGACATAGTCCTGTTTGGGTCCATCCATATCGGTTTTGTCGTAAACTATGCCTCGATTATTTTCGAGTTCTACAACAAACGTCAAATACTTCGTGTCGCGATCAGGAGTAAGCCAGCGAACTTCGGCCATAAGGCTTTTTTCCGTCAGCTTAATATTATTCAGCTCTACATGACTGGCCAAGGGAATTCCTGGATAGGAGACAAGGTAAGCATCCGTTTGGATAACCACCGATCCTTTGTCCTCAAAAAAATGAATAGAGAATGCCTTAACTTCCGATATCGGCAATTTTTCTTTTTGAGATTTGACCTTGGATGCAGAACGGTCAAGAAAACAGTGAACCTCCTCCGAACGCAAGTTTGCTTGAGCAGCTACAGAAGTCAAAAGTAATCCAAAAATTATATTTTTCATAAGTTCTCCTCACCCACCAAAAGCTTTCCATTTGTCGACATC
>JAFEAR010000146.1 GCA_018266335.1 Bdellovibrionales bacterium | reverse complement strand
TTTTTTTTAAATCTTGAATCAGCACGGCCGCTCGATCTTGAGAAACTAGCGCTTCAATAGCGCGATGAGCTTCTTCTTCAACAGCGACAAAATCCAGCACAGATCTTTCCAGAGCACGCGCCTCTGCAGAAAGATTATGCGACTCAAAAACACGATTGCCTGGTGTGTCGATGTTGGCTAACTCTCGATCGAGGTGGCCGTAAAGAACTTTCACCCGCTCCCAGCGCAGATGATAGTCGACCATATCATTAAACTCGTTCACCACGCGGTAGTTTGTAAAAATGCTCGCGGCAATTGCAAAGGCCACCAGCAAGGCCATCGCGTAGTAAATGCGGTGCCACCTCGGTATTCGAATTTGCAGAGTCTGCGATTTAGAAATCACCAATCTTCTTGTCGGTTGAAAACTTCGCTGCAATTAAGAAGTTTTGCGGATCTTTGCCCCCCTGAAGCGGTGCAGCGAAACCGGATTTATTGAGAAAAGCTTGGCAAAGCAAAAGCCTTCGCTCCGCTTTCATCGCCCTCGCCGGCCTTACCAACGGACATGTTACGCCCAGGGTTAGTTTTGGACTGAAAGTAGGTGCTCGAATTGAACTTAATAAACTTGGGAGCATCTTCCTTAACCAGAAATTGTCCAGGCAAGCCGGCGCCCCGGCGAATGGTGATGGCTGTTGCGACTTTGTCCAGATCATCAGCAGAGTTCAGTTCATCCACAAAATTCCGCACCGGATCGGAAACGGTCTTGTAGTTGGAACGAGCAAAAACGAAAGCGGCCTTTTTATCTTGTAAATCGACCAGCGTCGAAAGCGCCGACTTCGCGGTAGCGGGATCGGAGCCCACAAGAAAAGATAGCATTCCGGATTCGGGCTTGTAGTTGTATTCTCGCGATCCTTTACCTGGCAACTTGGCCTTAAACTCGATGCCTTTGCTGAGCAAAAAATCTACGCGGGTCATGCCGCCCACGTTCGAAATTTTTACCCCGGTGAGCGCACCACCAGCACCGCAGACGGTGCCCTGGAATTTAGCAATCCCTTCGCTGTAGCGACCGATGAGGTCTTTGCAAGCAGGAGATGCGCTGTCCTGAATGGGTTTCCAGAGGATGTCGCAGTACTGCTGAACCGACAGCTCGGCCGGCGCCTTTAGACTCGCAGCTCCGATCGCGGCGTTCGTGCCCAAATCGGTAGCTTTATTGCAGTTCTTAGCAATATCTGCGTATTTGCGGTTCGCCACGATGATCGGAGGAGTTTTGTCGGAACCATCGCCCACATTGTTCCCCGAGAGACTTCCGCTAATGCCATGATCCACAGCGCGCGCGGGCTGCGCCACGAGTGCCGAGGCTCCGGCAACTAGGAGACCGAGGGCCATGCGTTGGGCCGTTTTATGCTGAGTCATATGATTCCCCCTTAGCTGTGCGCAGCGACGCTTATTCGCCGCATATTTTAATGATGATTCGCTTGCGGCGCTGGCCATCCCATTCGCCGTAAAACACTTGTTCCCACGGACCTAAATCTAGAGCGCCCTTAGTGATGGGCAGCATCACTTGGTGGCCGCAGAGCAACCGGCGCAAATGCGCCTCGCCATTGTCTTCGCCCGTTGCGTGGTGCCGATAGTCCTTGCCACTGGGAGCTAACTTTTCGACCCACTCCATGATGTCTGCGTGCAAGCCCGACTCTAAATCGTTCACGAAGACCGAAGCGGTGATGTGCATGGCCGAAACTAAACAGAAACCTTCCTGAATGCGGGCACGCAAAACGATGTCGCGCACCTGCGGCGTGATATGCACTATTTCGCGGCGCTGTTTGGTTTCCATCCAGAGGTATTCAGTGAATGATTTCATTGCGAGTTACGCCCTCACCACGCCGAAGTTAGGAGTGCGCCGCCACCGAAGGCGTGCTGAAAGCGTGAATCAGATTCGACGGGGAAAGTTCCACTTCCGGAGCTTAGCCCTACGCGCAGCGAATACGACAACACGGGACCTAAATTCATGCCGCCGCCCACGGGAAACAAGTAGGCCGGACTAATACGCACACCCAGTGAAGTATCCCACTCCGCGCCCGACACTGTTTGGCCCGCCGGGTTCGTGGCAATTTGCGCGTTGGTATCGAGGTCGCGCGTATCGAAGCTCGTGCGCTGAAAAATAATTCCTAAGGCGCCGTCTACGCGCAACGCCCGACTAGCAAAGCGAACCGAGCCGTGCGGAAAAATGCGGTGAATGTTTTTGGTGGTCTTGGCCCGCACGTCGTTAGCGGTGTCAGTGAGCGTTTTGGTAGCGTAGACGTAGTCCAAACCACCGCCGAAAGCCCACTGACTATTGTGTGCCCAAAAGGCATCTGGCCGCAGCGAAAAGCCCGGCATCTGTTCGGGCGTGAGTTGTTGCGTGTACTCCAGAGCAAAACTCCACTCGCGCGGGGCGAGTCCTTCGGATGCCTTCGCTTTGGGGTCAGCAGTTTTTTCAACGGGCTTTACTTTGACAATGCCCTTCGCGGCCACCGGGGTAACCTGGCGGCCCGAAATATCCGGCACGGCATCTTCTTCGTCGACGGGGACTTTGTCTAAAACTTTGGGAGCTTCTTGTGAGGCGGGCTCACGCACGTTGGCGGCGGCGTTCTCGCCAATCAGCACGTCGTCCGAGCGGCGACCAGCGAGCGCCGTAAAGCGCACGGGAATCCAGCCTTCGCGTCCGGCGGGCGTACGAATCTCAGCCCAGTCTTTTTCGGTGGAGTAGCTAATCACGTCGAAGCGCAGTCCCGGCTCTAGAACGGCAATGGCCTCGCCGTACTGCGAAGGTTCGGTCCAGAGTTTAGAGGGCTTGGTAACGTAGGACTTGGCGGCAAAGTCCTGCAGTGGAGCTGCCTGCGCTGCAAAGGCAAAGAGAGCCAAAAAAGTGACGCTGCGGCAAAGCGAATGCACTCGATTTCCCCCCATTCTTTTGAATTTATCCGATGACTCGATGTTTTTGTTAAAAAAAGACCATGCAAAAGTTTTGACGGGCCCCTATCATGACAAGTCTGTGAATCCTGGAAAAAGCGATGCTGTCGTGCTGCACATAACCGGTCCCGATGGACCGGGCGTTACGGCCTCCGTAGCTCGCATTGTGAGCCAGGAGGGTGGCGAACTTATCGACATTGGCCAGTCCGTGCTTCACGGCTACCTGACGCTGTCGGCAATTGTGGATTTGCCTCCCGGTACGGGGGCGCTGCAGAAACTTCTTTTCGCCATGAGCGAGAAGGGATTGCGCGTGGAACTCAGCGCCCTCCCCGCGGCGGCGCTGCAAAAATCTCCAGAAATCACGAGCTCCATGTGTGTGACGCTGCTGGGCGATTTGCGCGACGGCAAGGCCGTAGCCGCCACGACGCAATTTTTTGCCGACAATCAACTCAACATTCGCGATATCCGCACGCTCTCGGATGGCGATCTTTCGGGTTTAGAGTTCATTGCAGACTTGCCGCCAGACCGAGGCAGCAAGCATGCGGACCTCGCGCAATTGCGCGGACAAATCTTACGTTTAGCCACCGAGCTCAAGGTGGACCTTGCTGTGCAACGCGACGATGTTTTTCGCCGCAACAAGCGCCTCATTTGCATGGATGTTGATTCCACGTTCATTCAGGTCGAAGTTATCGACGAACTCGCCAAGCTAGCGGGCGTGGGCGACAAGGTGGCCCAACTCACTGAACGCGCCATGCGTGGCGAGCTGGACTTTAAGCAAGCGCTCGCCGAACGCGTAGCCCTACTCAAAGGCTTGCCCGTGGAGAAGGCCGAAAAACTTTTCGACCAACTCCCCCTCACCCCGGGTGCCGAAAAACTCGTACGTACGCTGAAGGCCATGGGCTTTCATATTGGTCTGGTGAGCGGTGGTTTTGATTTCATCGTGAACAAGCTCAAAGACAAATTCCATTTGGATTTTGCCGTGGCCAATCACCTGGAATACGTGAACGGTGTGTTCACCGGCCGCACGGTGGGCGTGGTGGTCGACGCCGAGCGCAAAGCTCAAGTCATCAAGGACATGGCGCAAGCCTTTCGCTGTCGACTTGAACAAAGCGTAGCGGTGGGCGACGGCGCTAACGATCGCCTGATGCTGCAATCGGCCGGCCTGGGAATCGCCTTCATGGCCAAGCCCAAGCTCCAAGAAATCGCACACCTCAGCCTGAATCAAAGCTCCCTCGACAGCATTCTCTTTTTGATGGGCTTCACCGACCGCGACTTGCGCGGCCTGAACTAAAGCCCGCCCTGCCCGCGCAGTCGCCGCTGCACCATTGTGCACTTGTCTCTAATTTGTGACGCCCCTGGGATGTCCGCGTGTACTACCGACGTCGATAGTAGCTTGGGTCTTGCAATGGTGTTGCTATGTAGAAATGTAACAAACGGGGGTTTGGCAGGGCGTTTGGCGAAATCACTATCGACGTCGGTAGTGCGTGGCCTGCAATCCATCCGCCCGCGTCGGGAGTTAGTGCGTAGCCTCCAAGCCGATACAATCTCCATGCATCGCGAGTTGGTGCTCTTGGCGATGGGGGCGCTGTTTCGTGGCGAGGGAATGTTTTTGGCTGTTGGTGGCGCAATCATGTCATGAGGAATGATTGCGGTTGTTTGCCATAACTCCCGCTAAAAAATGCGAGTGAGTGTAAAATTTTCGGAGATTTTTATTGACGCGATTTTGCGCGTTGTAGGCTGTCTGCCCTGCGTAAATTACACTGTGTTTTTTCAAAAATAGTTCTCCCAGCGCAAAAGTCCTCACGGTGAGGCACCGGCGCGCTCTGCGCGGCACTCTGATTTTTGTCTGAGTCGCTGCAAAAAAGTACGGCGAAAAACTCGTGATATAGACTTCTGCATGAATTCGATTCGTGCACTAAGAGACTCAGAATTACTCTCTGCCACTAAAGAGCTCGTGCAAAAAGAGCGCGCGCTTACGATGGAAGTTTTGCGGCACTTGCAGGAGATTGAGCGGCGCAAGTTGTTTGCGGACCTCCGCTATCCTTCGCTTTTTGAATACGCTGTACACGAGCTGGGTTACTCCGAAGCCGCCGCGGGCCGGAGAATTCAGGCCATGCGCCTTATGACCGAGCTTCCGGAGCTTGCACCCAAGATTGAATCGGGCGCACTTAGTCTTAGCAACATTTGCCAGGCTCGCAGCTTCTTCCGGGAGATAAATAAGGCGCAGCCCGAAATGGCCTTGAGTCGAGAGCAGAAGACCGAGGTTTTGGCACAGTTAGAAGATAAATCAACTCGCGAGGGGCAGCGTATTTTACTTTCCATTAGCCCCGCTCACGCACTGCCTCGGGAGCGCGAGCGGATAGTGGGCCCCGAGCATTCGGAAGTTAATTTTTTAATGAGCCAAGAACTTAAAGCTAGCTTGAGCGAAGTTCGGGCCCTTTTGGGTGAGCGGGGTGCGCAGCTGACTCTGGCTGAGCTGGTCACCGAGATGGCGAGGCTTAGCAAAGAGCGCCTGCTTGAGCAGCGATTTGACAAAAACCGCGTTAGGCAGACCACGGCAAAAATCGAGAAGCCCGGCACGTATCAGGTTGCGACAGCAGGGGATGATCCAATTCCCGCGCAGATAAAATCCGATACATCTACTACCGACGTCGGCGAAGCGCTGCGTCAGCGCACCCGCTACATTCCGCGTGCGGTGAAGCATGCGGTCTGGCGAAAAGCCGGTGGAAAATGTGTGAGTTGCGGATCAACTCGAAAGCTTTGCTTTGATCACATTCAGCCCTTTGAACTCGGAGGCGATTCGTCCGTTGCGAATATTCAGCTCCTCTGCGAATCGTGCAATCTTCGCCGAGGCGTGGTTACCTTTGGCGCCCGAGCTATGCGGCGAGATTGAATAGATTCGGACCCGACAGAATGTCAGGCGCGGCGCGGCGCGAACTAGTCTTCGCTCGGGTTCTTCTGCCAGGCGTGGTGCCAAATCCAAAGTAGCGAACCTCTGAGACTTGGCCCGGTCCTTGCTCTCTATATGGCTGAAGAAAGGGGATCGCGACGTGAATAGAAAAGTTTCGCTGCGAGTAACGGCTTTGCGGGCGCGCTTGAATGCGCTGGCCGAAGGTCGCTTCCGCCGTATCCTCATGAAGCTCGAGCAGGTTCCGCCGCTCGACCGCGTTTTGCTCCGCGCGCGCAGCCTGCGCTGGCCCGCACTCTTTATTGCCGGCGCTCTGGTGGCCGACTTGCTCATGCAATCTGTGGGTGTGTTCTTTGCACCCTCCAAACCCACCGGCCCCACCAAGCCCCGCGTGATTGTAGAGGCGCCCTACGTCAAAAGTCTGTCGACTTACGAAACCATCGTCACCCGCAACGCCTTCTGCCCCGGGTGCCCCGTGCCCGACATGAAAGTGCGTGCGTTGGAGCGCCCTAAAGATTGCAACAAAGCCACTCCCATTTCGAGTGGTCTAAAACTCATCGGCACCATCGTGCTCAGCGACTCGCGTTTTTCCGTAGCTACTGTGACTGGAGAAGGCAACGATTCCAAGGCAATTCAGGTGGGCGACACCGTATCGGGCCAAGGCAAGGTGCTCGAAATCAAACGCAACAAAGTTTGCTTCCTGCGCGACGACAACTCGCTCGGCTACATCGATCTTCCGGAAGATGCCCTCAAGCTGGGTCAGCCTCTGCCCCAAGTCTTTTCGCAAATGCCCGCCGACGCGATTCAAAAATCTAACGACACCAACTTCGCCATCAAGCGCAGTTTCGTAATGGAGCAAATCAGCAAACCCGATTTGCTCTTCCAAGCCTCGGCCGCGCCCGCCACTTGCGCCGATGGATCGAAGGGCTTCAAGGTGAGCAGTATCAACCCCGGCTCGCTGTACGAAAGCCTGGGCATTCAAGTGGGCGATTGCATCTCGGGCATCGACGGCGGCCCGATGGATTTTTCGAAGGCGCAGGAAGCCTTCGCCAACATACGCACCCGGGACTCCGTAAGCATCGACGTTATTCGCGGCGGTAACAAAGTTACCTTGGCCTACAAGATCACTAAGTGAGGATGGAAGTTATGCGGAACTACTACCAACTGAATCGCAAGTTTTGGATCCTGTCGCTAACGCTCTCGAGCGTGGCGTGGGGCCAACAGGCCAAGCCCTTACCTCCAGGTGCGGCGTCTAAACCCAGTGCGGGCGGCAGCGTAAAACTCACGCCACCCAACATGCCCGGCAGCGGCACACCGCAGGCCAAGCCTCTGGGCGACGAAGCGTACAGTGAGCACTTGCAGCTGGGCGATTACATCGAGCTCGATGAATCGATTAAAAACGAACTCTACGGCACCATCGACTTTCCGAACGCCGACTTGAAAGACATTATCCGCGCGATTTCCAAACTCGCCGGCAAGAACTTTATTTTGGATCGTAAAATTGAAGGCCATAAAATTACGATCATCTCGCCCCAGCCCGTAACCAAGCAGGAAGCCTACAACGCTTTCCTTTCGGCGCTGTACATGAACGATTTGACCATCGTGAGCATGGGCAAATTTTTAAAGGTGGTGAACACCAAGGACGCTATTCAGAGCAACATCCGTGTGTTCGTGGGCGATTACGCCCCCTCGAGCGAAGAAGTGGTTACGGTGCTGTACCCCTTAAAGTATTTGAACGCCGAAGAAATTCAGCGCTTCATTGTGGACCTCGTGCCCCGTTCGGGCCGCATTGCCTACTACCCCAACACCAACTCGCTCGTTATGACCGACACGGGTCTTAACCTGCGCCGGATTATTGCAGTTTTAAAATCGCTCGATATTCCCGGTCACGAAGATCAACTCGAAACCATTCCGGTTCGCTACGCGAGCGCCAAGCAAATTTCGAGTTTGATTGACGACATTCTAGAAGCACAAAACGGCCGTCGGGCTTCGGGCCCCGCCGGTGCGCGTGCCCAGCCGCAGAAAACGCGCGGCGGTGGTATCATCACCAAAATCGTGCCCGACGAACGCACCAACGGCATTGTCGTACTCGCCAACGGTCGCGGCGTGCAGGAACTGCGCAACTTGGTAGACAAACTCGACACGCCCAATGCGGCGGGCGGCGGCAACATTCATATTTATTTCTGTAAGAACGCCGTGGCCGAAGAACTTGCCACCACGATCAACGCATTGGTGTCGTCGAGCCAGTCTGGGCAAAGCCAACGCTACAACAACGGCGGGGGATACAATCCGGGCGGACAACTTTTGCCCGGCGCGCCCATCACCAACTATTACAACCCCTCTTCGTCGCGCAACGGCGGCGGCGACGGCGTAAAACTCGAAGGCCAAATCAAAGTAACCGCCGACAAAGCCACCAACTCGCTTGTGGTTGTTGCGTCCGGCAGCGACTTTGCCGCCCTCAAGAGCGTGCTCAAGAAACTCGATATTCCGCGCCGCCAAGTTTACGTGGAAGGCACGATCATGGAGATCGCGATTAACGACACGAAGGAAGTAGGCGTAGGCTTTAACGTTGCCCAACCAGGAATGGCTCAAGCGGGAGGGTTCATCCCCAGCTCCGGACTAGCTCAAGGAGATCTATTGAGAGCAGTCAGTACACCAGCCGGTATCACGGGCCTAGTAGCCGGATTCAAGGCCGGGAAAAGCTACCCTTTCACCACTGCCGCCGGATCGATTTCAGTCTCCACCGTCACGGGCCTCATCAAGGCTCTCGTCACTTCGAAGCAAGGCCAGATTTTGCATCAACCACAAATTCTAACTTCCGATAATATGGACGCCACGATCGAAGTAAAAGATACATTAGTGGTTAAGGGAGCAACCATTCAAAACAGTGCCGCCGGGGTCGGAAATCAAACCACCACGAGTTACGACAAATTACCGGTCACGATCTCCCTCAAAATCAATCCGCAGATTGGCGAAAAAAACGACTTAATTAAGTTAAAGGTTGAACAGCTTGTCGAGAGCTTCAGTAAATCTGACGTCGGCGACAATCAAAAGGATACGACCTCCCGCAAAGCGACTACCACGGTTGTGGTCCGTGACGGCGACACCGTCGTCGTGGGCGGTTTGCAGAAAACATCCTATGATGATTCGCGCAGCAAGTTCCCTCTCTTAGGCGACATTCCAGTTTTGGGCTGGCTGTTTAAGGGAGCTTCAACCGACATCAAGCGCAGCAACCTAGTTCTTTTCCTCACCCCGAGAATTATCAAGGAGTACAACGATCTCCTTCAAATCACCGGCGACAAAATTGATAAGCGAATTGAATTGGGCAAAAAAGCCGACGATCCCAAGGATCGCCTCCGCGACGAGATGGATAAAATGAAAGAAGCTAACAATGCTTCTATGGCGCGCACGCCTGTAAATGGTTTTGGTTTCCGTCCGCTGGAGCCCGAAGCTGCTCCCGCCGAAAAAGCAGACAAAGAAGATAAAGCGCTGGAAGATGGTGACGAATTGCCTCCGAATCCTATGGAGAGCAAAGCGTCGGCAGCGGACATGAAAACGAAAGATCTTGCTCCACTTCCCACGGAAGCTCCGGCTGCTGCTGCAACGGCCACCAACAACGTGACCACGCTGACTCCGCCCGCAGCGCTCACCACTCCGGGCGCTAATAGCGGCACCACTACGCTGGACGACATTGCTTGGCCCGTTGATAAGGACGGCAAACGTATTCCGCCCGCGGGCGCTAAGGCCCAGCCGGCAGTGAGATAACACCATGGCTTACCAATCTCTCGAACGCAAAATTGGCGACTACCTTATCAAGCAAGCGGGCCTGAAGCCGGCCGACCTTGAAGACGTTCTGCGCACCCAGCGCGAAACGCAAAAGAAGGTCGGCGAGATTTTGATCGAGAAAAACTTGCTCAAGCCCGAGGACATTGCCAAGGCCCTCGCCGTGCAGCTGGGCATTCCCTTTGTGGACGACCTTAAGCCCAACGACATCGACCCCAAAGTGGTCGAGGGCCTAAGCATTCAGTACTGCCGCGAAAACCACCTGCTCCCTATCCTCTCCACCGAGCAGTACGTGCGCGTGGCCGTGATTGACCCCTTTCACTACGCCGCACTCGACGCACTCAAACTGCAGTTCAAACGCGACGTAGAAATCGTGCTCACCACCAGCCCCAAACTCGAAGACGCCATTAACCGCGTGTTCGAACGCAGCGAAAACCTGATTCAAGGTTTGGAAGAAGAAGTCGACGACTACGACGTAGACCTCTCCGAAACTGTGGACTTGCTCGAGGCCGGCGACGACGAAGCCCCCGTAATTCGCTTCGTGAACAGCCTTATGTTCCGCGCCGTAAAGGAAAAGGCCTCGGATATTCACATTGAGCCCTTCGAAAAATTCGTGTCCGTGCGCTTTCGGGTGGACGGCTTACTCTACGATATTTACCAAGCGCCCAAGCAGCTCCACGCGGCCATTGCCTCGCGGATTAAAGTCATGGCCGAGCTGAACATCGCCGAAAAACGCATTCCGCAGGACGGCCGGGTAAAAATTAAAATCGCCGGCCGCGAAATCGATATTCGTCTTTCGGTGGTTCCCGTTGCTGCGGGCGAGCGACTCGTCATGCGTTTGCTCGACAAATCGAGCGTCGTGCTGGACCTCAAAACCTTGGGCTTCGGCGACAAGCAGCGCGAAGTCATCACCGAACTCACCGACCGCAAGTACGGCATCTTTCTAGTTACGGGCCCCACCGGTTCCGGTAAATCCACCACGCTGTCGGCGTGCTTGAAGAACATCAACTCGCCCGAGCGCAACATCATCACCGTGGAAGACCCCATCGAGTATCAAATTCCGGGTGTGGGCCAAATTGCCGTGAACGCCAAGGTGGGACTCACCTTTGCTTCTGGTTTGCGCGCCATTCTGCGCCAAGATCCAGACGTGGTGATGGTCGGTGAGATTCGTGACCGCGAGACCGCCGAAATCGCCATCAACGCCTCACTCACGGGTCACTTGGTGCTCTCCACCCTGCACACGAACGACGCGCCCGGCGCCATCACCCGTTTGATGGACATGGGCATTGAGCCCTTCCTAGTGAGTTCGTCCGTGGTGGGCATTCTGGCGCAGCGACTCATTCGCCGCGTGTGCTCGCACTGTGCGGAGACCGTAGAACCTACGGATGAAGAGCTAAAATCTGCGGATCTTTCGCGCGATATTTTAATTAATCAGTACCACACGCCCAAGCCCACCATTCGCCGTCCGAAGGGTTGCAACGAATGTCGCTTTACGGGTTACCAAGGGCGATCGGCCATTAACGAACTCATGGTGGTGAGCGATCCGATTCGCGCCCTCATCCTTAAACGCACGGATGCCGGAAGCATCCGCAAACAGGCCGTCATCGAGGGCATGAAATCCCTGCGCGATTCGGCGGTAGAAAAACTTTTGGCCGGCAGCACCTCGCTCGAGGAGCTCATCCGGATGACTCAGTTGGATAACTAAGGAGACCCATGGCCGTTTACGAAGTCAGCGCCTCCGATGCGAGTGGTCGGAACGTAAAAGTAAAAATCGATGCGGACTCCGTTAAGACGGCCCGCACGAAGGCGCGCGCCCAGGGCCTTACGCCCATTTCGGTGGTTCTGGCCGAAGGCTCGCTCGTGGGCTCGGCGGGCGGCGGCGGCACCGCGATGGCCGCGCCCTCGGCCACCTCGAGTCCCTTCGGAAAAATTAAATCCGAAGAACTCGCCAACATGACCCGCCAATTGGCCACGCTCGTTAAAGCACACGTGCCCATCGTCGAAAGTTTAAACGCGCTCGTCGACCAAATTGAACACCCCAAGCTCAAGGGCATTCTGATGAGCGTGCGACAAATGGTTAAAGAAGGTCGTTCGCTGGGCGATGGCTTTGCCATGCATCCGGCCACCTTTAGCCGCGTGTACGTGAACATGGTAAAGGCTGGCGAGAGCTCGGGCCGCCTGGATGTGGTGCTCCTGCGTTTGGCTGATTTGTCGGAGAACCAAGAAAAGCTCAAAAACAAAGTTATGGGCTCGCTTCTCTACCCCATCATCATGGTGGTGGTGGGTTTTGCCGTACTCGTTGTGATCTTCGTAAAGGTGGTGCCGCAAATTACCAAGATCTTCGTGGACATGAAGAAGACGCTTCCCATGCCCACCATTATTCTCATTGCGATTTCGGATTTTATTCAGAACTGGGGGCTCTACGTGGGCGCCGTGGCGTTTATTTGCGCCGTGTTCATTGAGCGCTACATAAAAACGCCGCACGGCCGCGCCGTGAAGGATGCGCGCCTGCTCAAGCTGCCCGTGGTATCAGTGCTCATGCGCCGTATTTGCGTGGCGCGCTTTGCGCGCACGCTGGGCACTCTGCTTTCAAGCGGCGTACCTATGCTGGCCGCCCTCGAAATTACGCGCAACGTGGTGGACAATGCCGTGTTCGAAGACACCATCGAGAAGGCTTCTACCCAAGTGTCCGAAGGTCGCTCGCTTGCCGTCACCATGAAGGCCAGCGGTGAATTCCCGCCCATCGTGGTGCACATGGTGGGCGTGGGCGAAAAGTCCGGTGAGCTAGAGGCCATGCTACTGTCGGTGGCCGAAAACTATGAGCAACAAATCGAAACGGCGCTCGGCGCCCTCACGGGAATTCTGGAGCCCGTCATGATGATCGTCATGGCCGTGCTCGTAGGCTTCATCGTGATGGGCGTTTTGCTGCCGATCTTCGACATGAACGAATTTGGTTGATTTCAACCTAGACCCGTAAACGAAAGGAGACCTTACACATGAACCTCAAATCCCTCACCCTCCGTCTTATCGGACGCCGTCAGCGCCCCAAGTCGCGCGCCGGCTTTACGCTGCTCGAGATTTTGGCCGTACTCGGTTTGCTCGGCATTGTGATCTCGATTGTGGCGCCCAAAATCTTCGGCTCCTTGGGCCGCGGTAAAGTGTCAGCCACCAAACTGCAAATCAAGCAGCTCGAAGGCAACCTGGATCGCTATCGTCTGGACTGCGGCTTTTACCCCACGGGTGAGCAAGGCCTACAAGCACTTATTAGCCAACCCTCGGGCGGCCGCACCTGCACGAACTACGATCCCGAAGGTTACCTGGGCGGCGCCAAAGCCGTGCCGAAAGACCCCTTCGGTAGCGACTTCAAATACAGCTGCGACGATGGCATTCACTTTAAGATCTGCAGCCTAGGTGCCGACGGCGCCGAAGGTGGCGATGGCAACAACAAGGACATTTGCTCGGGCGAGGACTGAGCAAATCGCGAATTCATGAAAAAGGGCAAGTGGGGATTCACACTGCTGGAGTTATTGGCAGTCGTGGCCCTGCTCGCCCTCTTAGCCTCGGCCATGCTCCCCAAAATGAACAGTCTGTTTCGCGTGAGCGTGCAGTCGGGCGTGCGTCGCTTTGGCTCCGTCGTGCGCTTTGCCTACGACCAGTCTGTACTGACGGGTAAACTGCACCGTATTCTGATCGACCTCGACGCCCAAACCTGGAGCGTAGAAGCCACCAATCCCGGAGAACTTCCGGTGGATAAAGCGCGCAAAGAATTTAG
This sequence comes from Bdellovibrionales bacterium, assembly GCA_018266335.1. The sequence goes on along the minus strand of JAFEAR010000146.1, from coordinate 22,212 downwards.
TCCATACAACAAGAACAAAAGCATTTTTTCGGACGACAAGAACAAAGAAAGCGATGAACCCGCCTTTAGCAACGTAGGCTCCGGCATTATTGGCGCCGTGCCGCGCGGCGTGCACATTGCCCAGGTTGAATCATGGCGCCTGGGAACCACGCCCGTCACCAAGGGAAAGGTCAGTATCTACGCCTACCCCAACGGACTCATCGACGAGGCCACGGTCCGTCTGGCCGAAGAAGGCAAAGAAGAAAAACAGAGCTACAACGTTACTATACAACCGCTCACAGGACGCGTTCGCATTCAAGTGGAGAACGGCCTATGAAGCGGAACGCGGGCTTTACACTGATCGAAATTCTTGCGGCCATTCTTATTTTTGGCTTGTCTATTTTTGCCGTCACGCAGGCGCGCACCACCAGCTTGCGCAACGTCGTAGAGAGCCAAAGAATGTTCGAAGCCACTCAGCTTGCCCAAAGCAAAATGGCCGAACTCGAGCTCAAATACCAAAAACAACTCGATAAGGACGGCGTCGCGGCCACCATCGGTAACGACGGCGGCACTTTTGACGAACCCAATAGTCGCTTTTCGTGGAAAGCCGAAGTTAAAGAATCCACCATCAAGTTCACACGCGAAATCATTGCTGGCTTCATGAAGAGTTTGGGAGCCGACGAAGAAGTGGCCGACAAAAAGGCCGACGAACTCAAACTTGTCCTTGCCAACCTCAACAAGACTTTCAAGAATAACTTTGTCGAGCTCCACGTTGATATTCAATGGAAAGAATTTGGTAAAAATTACACACTGCCTCTGGTCACGCACCTTGTGCCCGCCAAACCAAAAATTGAACTCACTACAACGGGGGAAGAATGAGAGCTTCCTCACCTACGCCTAATTCCGGATTCACTTTGCTTGAAGTATTGCTCGTTTCGCTGTTGCTGTTTTTCCTAGCGACCACGTTGTTTCAAGTCGTGCGCGCAACAATTTCAGCCAAAGAAGACATCGATCAAAAAACCGAAATTCTACAGGGCGCGCGTGCGGCTCTCTCCATGATGGAACGCGATTTGCGAGCAGCTTACTTGGTAACCACCGAAGATTTGGGCTGGTATCCGGTAACGCCAAAGTCAGACGGCACCATTCCTGCCCCCGTTAAGCCAACGCCCGTAACGATCTTTCAGGGCCACGAAAGCGATGTGTTCTTTAGCACTCGCACGCACCAACGCCTGTACGTGGACGCTCCCGAAAATGAAGAACACTTCGTAACCTACCAACTTAGCAACGATGAACTAATTCGTGCTGAATCGGCCCGCGCCGTGAGCCTGTTTGACCGCGAGAATCCGGATAAGTTTCACCAATTCAAACTCCTAGGTGGAGTTAAGTCGTTCAAACTCAGCTACTGGGATGACAAGAACGATCGCTGGGGCGACAAATGGGACACCGACGGAACCGACACCAAGGACACTCTTCCGCCTGCGGTAAAAATTTACTTGGAGTTCCTGCCCGACCCTCCCGCCAATTCACGGCGCAAAGTAGAAATCATGAAACTCACGCTTATTGTCCGTCCGGTAGAAGCCGTGCTTAAATCACCCATTGCCGCCTTTAAGACTCAAGCCATGCAAGGGGTCACCTCGGACCCGAATGGAGCGGCGCAATGACCCCGACCCTGCTTCCTCACCGTAAGAACGAGTCCGGCGTTGCGCTTATTATGGTGCTCATGTCGCTCGCTTTACTTACCGTCCTAAGCGTAGAGCTCATTGCAGCTAGCCGCATTGATTTACGCATAGCGCGCAATGCTCGCGACCGGGTTCAGGCGCTGTACTTGGCTCAATCTTCGGCCCGCATGGCCATGCTACGCTTTAGACTCTACAAGCAGGTTCGCGACTTTAAAGACGGCGCGGGCGCGGGCATGGCTATTCCGGGCCTGACTCCGCAAGTGCTAGATGGTATCTGGTCGTTTCCGCTGCCCAATCTGCCGCTCGACGCCATGACGGAAGCCAAGTGGCCCGGTAAAATTACATCGGTGGCAACGTCCGAAGGTTCTAAAATTCCTATCAACCTGCTCGACGCCAATCCGCATCGCCGTAGTTCCAAAGAAGTTGCCGAAACCGTGCAAAAACAATTCGTTCAACTAATTGAGGGCATGCTGCAAGATGAGGAGTTCGACAAACTCTACCGTGGCCTGCGCGTAGACGACTTGATCAACCCCGTCATCGATTGGATTGACGCCGACAACGACGCCAAGAGCGGTGGCGATGAGCTGCGCTACTATGACCGGCAGAATCCCCCGTACCGTCCGCGCAATGATCGCATACCCAAGCTCTCGGAGCTCTACATGCTAGAGAACTGGAACGACGACCTGGTCAAGCGCATCGCCCCCCACCTTTCGGCGCTCAATACCTCGCTCGATATCAATCCGAACTACGTATCGGTAGACCGCTTGAAAATATGGGAACCCAAACTCACTAACGAAGACCTCGCATATATAAGCGTCAAACGCCGCGAACAAAATTTTGAAACACTCGATGACCTAGCCAAATGGATTCAGGGCGATCCGGACATTAAAGGCGGCCGCACCTTTAAAGTTCCTCCGGAGCTCAAACCAACCACGCGCGAAACGGTGTTTTACGTGGAAGCCTCGGGCATTGTGGGCGACCTTAAACGCACCCTCAAATTAGGTGTACGCTTTCCGGAAGAACTCAGCAAAGACCCCAAAGATAAAAACAAACCCGGCAAACTGCAGGATCCCCTGACCGTTAGTGTGGAGGAAGTTCTATGACTCGTTCCCTCGGTATCGACGTTGGTAGCTCGCTCATTCGATTGGCGGAAATCGAAACACACGGCCGCACGCGCAGGTTGGTGGGCCTTTACGAGTTGACGCGCGAAAGCGGCGTCTCGCCTGGTACACAGCTGCGCGCGTTCTTTGAGAACAGCGGAATTACGGGCGAGCGTATCGGCCTGGGCACCAGCGCGCAGCCCCTCATTGTGCGCGCCTTCGAGTTTCCTTTTTCCAATATCAAAAAAGTAGAGGCCGCTATTTATGGCGACTTCGAAGACTCGCTGCCCTTTGACATTAGCAATCACATTTTAGAGATCCGCCCGACTGGGAAGGCCGGCAAAATGAGCCGCTTCTTGGCGGGCTTAATGCCGCGCGATTCCGTAGCGCAAATTGATGGGCTCGCCGAAGAAAGCGGCGTGCTAGTGAATGCATACTTCTCGGATGTCGAAGCCCTCGCCCAGCTGGCGCTCAACCAAAATTTGCCCGCCGGAACCACCGGCAACCCCTACGCCGTGTGCGATTTGGGCTATTCCACAGCGAAGATCGCTTTTTTGCGTGGTTCGCGCCCACAATTTGCCAATCGCAAACTGAAGGAGACTGTTCCCGGACAAATCCTCGAGGTTCGCACTATTCACCGCGGCAGCGGAGAATTGGTGCAATGGATTCGTGAAAAAAATGGCCTTTCCCTCGAGGAAGCTCTGCAGTGGCTCATTCACCGCGCCGAAATTCAAAGCGACGAAGGCAAAGGCGACTCACTGACTTCGGAAATCAGTGATGCCATCAAAACAGCACTGCGCCCCGTGGTGGTGGAACTGTACCAAACCTTGCAGTCCTTCAAGAACGACGCTGGCACCCTGCCCTTTGCCGTGTACCTGACCGGCGGACTTTCGGGCCTTAAGGGGCTCAAAGAGTTTTTGTCCGACGAACTCCGCGTGCCCTTTCACTCGTGGCCTATCTTTGAAGGCTTTCATACCGAAGCCATTCCGCTCACCATGGAGCGCGAACGCAGTTTTGGCGTGGCACTCGCCATTGCGCATCGCTGGAGCTACACCGCAAGCGGAGGCTGGCTAAACTTCAAGCGTATGACCGCGCAGAAGAAATTGCTCAGCTCCATGCTGGCCACCTTTGCGCAGCCGGACATTAAGCGCGTGGTGATGGGTATGGGCTTTGCGGCGGCGGCCGTGATTGGCTACCAGTCTATTTCAACAGCGCTGCTCTCCATGCAGAGCTCGAGTTTGCAAAAAGAAGTGGTGGGTGAATTTACAAAGATCGACAAGGACCTTGGTAAACGCGCCGTTAAATTTTCGGCCGACCCCAAACGTTCGCGCGAAATTTTTGAACAGGAACGCAAGAAGAAGCTCTCCACCGAAGGCGCCAAGCTAACCGGCAACGGCCCCACGGGCCATTCCCGCACGGAGGTGTTTTTGGATATTTCCGAAACGCTTCCCTCGGGCGCCATACTCAAAGAACTCACCGTAAACGAAGCAAGCCAAGGACTCAGCGTGCAATCCTCTTTTGCACCCAAGGAAGCACCCAATGCCGAGATCACTAAACGCACACTCGAGCAACTCAGCAACGTGCTCCGGAGTCGCGGTTACGCGGATATTTCTCTGGATACCTCGCCCAGCGACCGAAAATTGCTCGTCATGAAAGCTAAATGGAAGGGAGCCGCACAATGAGTAGCTTAACCGCCCCGTTAGAGCCGTACATGGTCAAGGCCAAAACCTTCGTACTGGACACCATTCGGCGCATCGAAGAATCCTCGTGGTTTGAGCGCATCGTCTCCGAGTACGAAAGCCTCGAGATTCGTCAGCAGAAATGGATTCAGGCCTCGCTCGTTATTCTAGGCATGGTGGGCGTGCTCCTTGTTTTTTCGTGGCCAATATCCTCGGTGTGGCAACAGAAGGGCGACCTAAACTCGGTGCGCAAACTCATAACCGATATGAAGGCTTTTCAAGATCACATTTCCGTTGTACGCCAACCGGCTCCGCGACCCGCTGGCTTTCAGCAATTGCCCGCCAGCAGCGCACCCGAGTTTGAAGAATCATTTAAACAGTTTTTGGCCTCCATTAGCTTAGGGGGCGACGGCAGCGATTTGCAATCAATCGGCGCCGGTCAGTGGAAACTAGATATTCCCGAGCTATCGATTCGTCAGGCGCTCACCATTTTATTTCAACTCGACGGCTGGTTTCCTGCCGTTAAAGTAGATCGCTACCGTTTGGTGGTGAACCCTGAGAACAAAGAGCTGCTCACCTTCGAAGCCAATCTGCGCTTTGGTGACGGTTCCGCATTTACGGGCGGCAATGGTGCAAGCATCGACGACGAAGGAGCTCCCGCCCCGACTACGCACTCGAACAACGCGCGCTCTTCGTCGACCTCCAGCTCTATCGGAACAGGCGATGGCGCCAGCCGCGCTGCAGGCACCGGAAGCCGTTCCAATCAACCGCCCCCGCCAGCGCCGCCGGGAGGCTCCTTTGGCGATGAATTCGACGACCTGCCCCCGCCCACATTCGAGGAGGACATGTGAAAAAGCTATCCATCCTAATTTTTGCAGCTGGTCTGATTGTCGGCATGCTGCTGTTCTTCCCGTACACGCTGTTCACCTCGCAGGCCGAGCAAATGCTGCTCGAGCAAAGTGGCATTCAAGCGCAGTTGGGGAATTTGCATCTGGGCACGGGCCTTACGCTAGGACTCAACCGCGGCGGGCTCATTGCGCTGAAGGGTGAAAAAGTGCGTCTGACTTTTGCGACCGGCAAATTGGTGGTCTGTGAAGACTTTGCGCTGAGTCCGCAAATTTTGCCGCTCTTTATGGGCCAAGCCCGCGTAACCATCGCCTGCGACACCCGTAACGAAGGCAGCATTTCAGCCTCCGTGGCCGTGTCGCCCGTGTGGTCGCCCGCAACGGTGCAGGCAGACGTTTCGCTGGATAAGGCAAAGCTCACGCTGGCCGACGCCGTACTGCCGTCTTTGGGCCTAGTAGGCTCGCTCAGCGGCGACGTGAACGTGAGCATGCCCATTAAGGCCGGCATGGCCCGCATCCCCGACGTGCAGTGGAACCTGAGTGGTGATCGCATTGTGCTGCCCTCCGTGAGCAGCAACTTTTTGACCCTGCCGAGCATCAGCGTAGGCTCCATGAAATCCAAAGGACGGCTGCCGCCCAACGGCAAGGCCAACATTGAGGAGCTGCGCTTTGGCGACAAAGGCTCGCCCATGGAAGGAGCCGTGAGCGGCACACTGGTGTTTGACCGCCAGGGCATTCCCACGGACGCCGATATTCGCGGTCGCCTGCGGACCGACCCCGAGTTCGAAAAGAACGAGCTGAAGGGCCTTAATTTGGATTTGATGTTTGGCCCCATTAAGGGCTCCGGACAGCGGGAATTCAAAAAGCAGGCGCAGGGCAGTCTTTTTGGACTTCTCATGAATCCCCCCCTTGACAACTGAGGGCTAGCTGGCGAAATTAGCCCCCGTTCGTCCCTTTCTTTGGTACGGGCCAGTAGCTCATCTGGGAGAGCACCTGATTTGCATTCAGGGGGTAGCAGGTTCGATCCCTGTCTGGTCCACCAGTTTTCTGAGTGGTTCAAACCACGCACACGTTAAGTCGCCAAAATTCTAAACGAGGATTTCGAGGAGCTGAGAGGCCTCCCCATCGTTTGGCATCACGCGATATGCCACAGCATCACAGAGCTAAGACACAGACGGGACACAGTTCCGGCGCACGGGTTCGAACATGTGGAAGAGGCGTGAACCTAGCCAGGCGCAAGATTCTTAATCGATGCACGCCCAGCAGGTTTCGAATTTGCGCGCCTTGGAGGTCCTCATCTAGTCGGGAACCTAGTGAATTCCGAGTAGAGACGACTCAAGTCGGGCGGCTTCGCACGCCGACTTGAGTGAGACCGCTTTTCAAGGGAACAAGAGCAAAAGAGCCAAGAGTTACTTAGGAGTCCTCACCAGGCGGAAACCGATGCCGTAGTTGCGATTACCCGGCGAGTAGCAGAAACGCAGGGCGGAACGCAGGGGCACGGGGTAGTAGTTCCAACTACCGCCACGAAGAACACGGGACGAGCCTTTAGCAGGCCCCGGAGGATCAACCGCCTCTCCCGCCGGATAGTTTCCGTACCAGTCTTGAGTCCACTCCCAAATATTTCCAATAATGTCATAGAGAGCATAGGGATTCGGCTTAAATTGTCCGACTTCATGAGTGTAGGGGTATGTCCAAGCATAGTCATCAGGAGCTGCGGGACCGTCTCCAAAAAAGTACGCAGTCGTTGTGCCACCACGCAAGGCGTACTCGTATTCAGCCTCAGTAGGCAGACGATAATAGGCACCGGAACCCTTATTTAATTTTCCGATGAAATCTTGTGCATCGAACCAGGAAATATTTTCGACGGGGTGATTCGGACATAAAGTCACATTCCCTCTTTGCTCGAAAGATCCAGGACAATCATCCTTCCTTCTAAAGAAAGATGGATTGTCGCCAGTCACCAAAAAGTATTGAAGCTGGGTTACGGGAGTCGCTTGCATCTCAAAGTCTTTAGTCAGAGTCACCTGATGTTGAGTTTCGTCTGGATACCTGTTCCGCTCGTCTTCAGGACTTCCCATCATGAATGTACCTGCCTTAATGGAGACAAAGGTCGCAGCTAGGCCCACCTTGGCGGGATCCATCGCATCTGAGACGTTGCCGCCAAAAGAAACCGAAGAAGCTAAGACTGAAAAACTTATCACCAGAGTAAGAACAAATTTCATGCGAATCTCCTTAGAATGCAGGACAATAACACGCACCTCGTTGCTTTTTCAATGGAGGCTGGCATCTTTGGCCGTGGTAGGAGGCGCACATGACCGACAGTAACAGCGACAACAATGAGAGGTGACGACATTTTAATCTCAGCGAAGAGTCCGGCTCTCACTCAAGCAGGCGTTCCGGTAGCAAGCCGGTAGTGATTTTAGTTCTAATTTGCGATCGGAACTCACGTGCTCCAGGGATCAAACTGGTTTGCGACATCACATAACGTCACTTGAGTTGGACACACTTTGGGCACACAGTTTTGCAACCCTTCCGAATTAGAGAGGGAATCGGCCATCTCGTCGATTCCACCAATTTCCGATTCTCCCGCCTCGTGGTGGGTTCCTCAAAAAAACCTAAGAAGAACAAGCAGCAAGGACTCGAAGTCTGTAATTTCGGAAGTTGCGGAAGCCGTAACTTCTTCTTTTTACGACTTTAGCCACGTTGTTCATGCCCTCGGTGCGAGCGTTTGTCAGCCCCGTTTTAAAGTACTCAAGAATGGGCTCGCGCCAGCGGGTCAGGGTTTCTCTAAGGCGAAGAATTTCGGGAAGTTTGGAATCGGCTGCCGCCGCGAGCAATCGATCAAGGCCGCGCGATGCCTACTTACCCACTACAATCCGGGCAGAACCCGTCAAAGACTTGGCAAAGCGAGAGAGGCAGCCTTTAAATTAAATCTGAGACTGTTCCGATAAAAAATCATGGTCTCAACACGGACACGGATTCTTTTTACCGGGTTCACTTTTCTCACACTCGGGGTCCGTGCCGAAACCATCTGGCCCGCTTGGGTGGCGCGGCAGTCTCCGAAAGTGCAGGCCTACCTAAAGACCTTGCCGGTGGAGGTCCTTGCCGATGAACTGCCCACGCGCGAAGGGCTCCATAATCTATACTCAAAAGTTGTAATTCCGCCAGATGGCTTTGAATACAATGCCCGTCATGTCCAGACCGTGGTGAATTTTGCCGAGCGCTACCTCAACCAACCGGGGGACTACTATTTTCTTGGCAACGGTATGGTGTACACCAAACACGTCCTCGGCGAAATTCTTAGCGCAGACCCCGCCGCGCAAAATCGCTTACACATCCTTCCTTTCTCACGCGATCTCATGGGCGACCAAAATGCCGAAGAGAAATTCCGGGCTTATTTGCGTAGCGAGGGTGTCGTCGAGCGAGCCGCGAATGGACGAATATTTCTGATCGATTCGAGCGCCATCGGCAGTTCCCTACGCTACGTGCAGTCGGCGCTCTTGGCCGAACTCAAGTCACGCGGTTTAAACGAATCGGAGGCAATGAACCGCGTCGTCCCCGTCGCGATAAACGAACGGAACCCGGAAGTTAATCTGGTGGGATACAACGAGACGGCCGATTATTTGCACGATCACAACAAGGCCTTTGCGAACCAAACCATATCGAAATCTCAATCGACCCATCAGGGGAGAGACAAGGTCATAAGTTCCGTGCAAACGCCGATGATCGTCACAAACGATTTTGGGACTCAACATCTTGAGATGGATTACTTTGCGGCCCGCTGGACGGGTCCGCTATCCTGGAAAGACAGCAAGTACTCTCGCTTTAGCGTCAATGGCCGACCGGTAAGCGCTGGTGGAGCGAGCGAGTTTTTTTCGAAAGCCCGTGATCTCGACGAAACAAAAAAATACATTTTTATGCGCTTGGCGATCTTACAAAATTTGCGGCGCACAGAGGAAGCGGTGGAGGCGTATTCGCGCACCCACTCGCAGTTCGGAAATCAACTCGCGTCCCTCTACCGCCAGATGGGCTTACAAGAACTTCGTCCGCAAGATTATTTTGGCTACGAAAAAGGGCAGCACCAAATTGGCGAAACCGCGCGCCAGCGCTTTCGCTCCCAGATCAAGGACCTCGAAACACAGCCAATCATCCAACAAATCGCGCTGCTTAAACACCCCGGCCTGAACAGTCAGCCCGAGGAGGCCGAGCGCATCTACGGACTTATCCACGACGAGATCGTGAGGGACTTTCGGGAATACAAATACCAAAGGGAAAGCGAAGGTACGGCGCTCATGCGCACGCTCGGCGAGCACCGGACGCCCGCTACGGAGCGATGGCTCGGCCAAATTTGGCACGATCTGAGCGACGTCCACGCTCAGAGCCATATCCACTCGCTCATGGGAAATGCTCTCGGAGGCAAAGAGTGGATCAACGCGCCACTTCGCCTGCAAATCGCCCGCGACCTCCTAAAGCTACCAGGAGCCGAGGCCGGAGCAGATCGCTTCATCGACGAAAGCTTTTTTGGTAAAACTCCGGGAGAAGCAGCCATCGCGTTGAAAGGCCTAGCGGATTGCTCTTGGTGCCAGAAGAGCTACTCACGCTGGCGACGAATGGCCGAATATTTTGTAAGCCAACATCTCAGTCGCGTGCCGCAAACAGAGGAGATGGCAGCCGCCATGCAGAAAATCGCCAAACTTCCCTACAATTACAATGATGGTAACTTCGTTCTCACGAACGCCGCGAATCAACTGCAGAACGCTGTACGCTTAAACAGCATCGCGTGCACAAAACCGATGCACGCGTTATTTCCTGCTGACTGATCTCAGCTTCTTAAAAATTAGAGGGCAGAAAACCGAATATTCGGTCGCTCTTACATTGTGCAAAGGCAAAATCTACCCAGATCAACTCCCGCTCCTCTATCGGAGCCTGAAAGTCTCCTAACTAAAGACTACGATAGTAATGAACACCCTCGTCCAGTCCTTGCGGACGATTATCGGGTGATGACGAACGGAATTCCCCTAAATGCAACCTACCATTTTTAGCTGAGTAAATGGTGTAAGAGCAGTACCTACCACTACAAAGATCCAATTCTTCCCCTTCTCCAAAGTTGCCACCCGTTTTATATGTCCCGGTTTCGATGGAATGAGTCTCCTCAGAAGTGCAGGCAGGATCGTAGTACGTTTTGTTCCACGCGCGGTACACACCACTGTCGAGAAACTCGTATCCATACTGCCCCCAACGTTGCCAGTGGGGAAATTCGCTAGAAGCCGTTGAGAAGCACGTTGTCTTCCACGTACCCTGAATAGCATCTTGCCCCCACGCCACATTCAGTCCAGAAAATGAAATCACCATCAAAAGCACTCGCGATAAATTATTCATGATTTTCCTCCCCTTACTCTTGGATTCTATGGCAAGCGTCGATTCCAAGCATTCGCCAGCCGCGACAAAGGAATAGGCCTAAGGCGACAAGCCCCAGCGGAGCAAAAGTGTCTAAAAAGTAGACAGTCGCGCGATTAGCAATCACCCGGATAACGCATAACTATTGAATTTTACTAGCATATTTGCTGGCACCCATCTCGCATCTATGTGCTTGGGGGATTTCTTCATGAAAAATGGGCTTCGCGTGCTCTTGTTAACAGGCTTGGTATTTAGCAACTCCGCCTTCGCTAAACGCACTTATATCGAGATGAGCCCAGCCGGCGAAGAATGGATTGTCGAGGAAATCCCGTTCGGAGAAATGGCGTTTGGCAATCGCCAAAAAATTCAGCGCCAAGGCCTGGAACGGCTCATGAAGAGCTTCAACGAGAATGACCGTCTTGTCGCTCACCTTACCGGACAAAGTCCCGAGCAAGCTCGCCGAGCCATTGCCGAAGCACGCTGCCGCATTGACGACCTGGTTAAACAAATGAATGAAGGCGAAGACAATATGCGCCAGCATTTGGGAGAGCGAGTTTTGCCCTCTGCCTTTATGTTCACCATTGGAGTCAACATCGACGTAGCAGCGGGAATAGCTGTGGGCGGATCAAAGAACATTGCCTGGATCGTTATGCCCTTCGAAACAATTATTCGCGATCGTCGCACCCTTCAGATCATTGACCGTTTCCCCAGCTGGAAAGCAGCCGTTGCTGGAATTTTTGCGCAGGATTTTGGCTTGGGTGGCAAAGTCAAACCCCCCGCAAGCCTCCGTTTTGGCGGAGGCTTGATCTGGGGACCACTTAAGGAACCAGGCAACTACGCCGGAATTGGAGTGGGCGCTTCGGTCGTAGGCGGAGTTGGCATTCTTCCGGTTACCCCCTCGGGCATAAATTTGAAAGCAGGCGTGATTCGCAACATGCTTATGAATGCCGATTTTCCCTACGTACATCTTAACTTTATTATGGGCGACATTGGCGCCGAAGCCGTCGTTTACGGCAACGCTACCGAAATTGTTCCCTACTCTGAACTCCTCAGAGTTCTAGCTCCGGCCTTTAGCGGCCTAGGAATTCACAAAGACATGGCGGACTTTTTATCGAATGCATTCGGCGAAAAGAAAGTTAAAGGCAAAGACTCAGACTCGCAGGAACCTGTAGATTGTTCACAAACCGAAAAACGCTCTTAGAATTGCTTTACAGGATTGCGCCTAATTATTCCCTCTTCAGCAGCTCGCGTTTAAATCGTCCGCTGGGTGGGTTATCCCCCACCCAAGACCGCAATAACAGCTGACCAAACTTGTCCCCAACGATGCTCACCGAGCCGCCTCCGGGCGTCGAAATCAAAGTAGCGTCAGCCCGAAAAACGAATTCAATGACGCCTCCCTCCGATGCGTCCGGAATGGCCTTCAAAAACAGCGCCAGCTGCGGGCGCAAACTTTCGCAATCTAGCAAACAGTTTTCATTAAAAGTGTCCAAAAACGCATCGCGAATTTGCGGCGCCTTAAGGTCGCGCAAAAAACGGAGTCGAACGTACTTCGTTGTGGGCGACAAAACGATTTGACTGTCCGACAAGGCAACATCGGCTAAATAGAGCGAGAGCTCGTAGATATCAAAAATAAACCTGCGGTGAATTGCCCTGCCTCGAAATAGGAGAGTAGCGCGGTCCACAACGTGCACGGTGGTTGAATCGGGATCACCCATCGGGATGGGGCGCGCCAGACTGAAAGACGCAACCAGCCCTCCCATCACGCCGAGCAACCATCGCATATATAAACTTTAAAATAGTCGAAATTAGCTCCACAGTAAAAGCATCGCCCTTCCGCATTGGAACCTTCGCTTAGTCCCCGGCGAGCGAAGACTCTATTAGTCGAATTAGCACAACAGCAGCTCAAATATTTGCTACAAAGCTGCAATGACCTGCTCCTTAGACTTATCATCTCCCCCCACTCCCCAAGGCACCTACCGTCACTACAAGGGTAAGCTGTATCGGGTGATCGACATCGCACGGAGCAGCGAAGATCTGAAAGAATATGTGGTGTATGAAACGCTCTATGACAACCCTCTGGGAAAGCTGTGGATTCGATCGCACGAAGAGTTCATGGGCTCCGTGGAATTTGCCGGGCAAGTTGTCCCCCGTTTTTCGCGCATAAAATAAATTCCACAAGTCAGCTCATCGCTCTGAAGAGTGCGGTAAAAAGAAGTATGCGCAAGCAAATAACTCGCCTCTTCCAAATTTTAGTCGTTTTGGTTCTTTACACTGTATTCAAAGCGATTGAGCTATGGCCTGACCATCCGGCAAGGAGTAGCGCACTGGCCATTCTACTTTTCGTAGTTATGCTCAGCGGCACCATCGCTTACCGATCTAACCCATCTATCTTTGACCAGCCTTGGTTTCGAATTTTGGCTTGGATGGGCTCCCTTGCCATGGCACTGTGGATCACCTTCGCTCTTCTTTCACTTCCGGCAGACCTCGTTCATTTATTCGCCGCCGTCGCAGGAAAATCCTGGAACTTTAGTGCAGTGGCGCATGCAGAGCTTGTCATTTCCATCACTTTTATATCAATGGGGTTTCTTACCGTCGTGCAAGGCCCACAAGTTAAGCGCGTTCCCATGAGCATCGATGATCTGCCTCCCTCCCTGCAAGGATTAACTATAGTCCAAATCAGCGACCTGCATGTAGGCCCTACGATCCGCGGCAACTACGTAGAAGAAGTGGTGCGCCGAGCAAATGCGATCAATCCCGACCTTGTCTTTCTAACGGGCGACATTGCAGACGCACATCCGACTTCGATTGAAAAACATTTACAACCCCTGAAAAACCTCAAAGCACGTTATGGCACTTACTATGTTACGGGAAACCATGAATACTATTGGGGCGCCGCCGCCATCGTTGGGCATTTGGAGCAGCTCGGCGTGCATGCTCTTTTGAACTCCAACAAAGTGATAACGGTAGGTAATACGCGAGTTTTGATTGCCGGTGTTACTGACCCTGCCGGCGAACATGCCCTTGCCAATCACGCTCCCAACAGCACTCAGGCCGCAACGAGTAACGAATCTGCACAGCTCAAAATTTTACTCGCCCACCGCCCAGACGCATGCATCGAAGCTGAGAAGTTAGGCTTTGATTTGCAGTTTTCCGGACACACACATGCCGGGCAATTTTTTCCCTTTAGTCTACTCATTGGACTCGCTCACCAATACAGTCGCGGGCTGTACCGCCACGAACGCATGTGGGTCTACGTGAATCCAGGAACTGGCTACTGGGGCCCCGCTGACCGCCTGGGAGTGCATCCCGAAATCACAGCGGCGATCTTACAGGCGGGAGCACCGTACCATTCTCTAACTCCTCATTGATCGTCACAATAGGCTCGGTAGTCGACAAAATTCCACGCCACTCAAGTGCCGTCTGAAGCATCCTGGGCAATCGATCAGGCAGAAAAGTCAGCACTCCACGGAGTTTGGCAAAAAGGCCTCCGCCTAAAGCCCGATCAACATAGCGCAGGGCTTCCGTTTCGCAGCTGCGAGTGAGCGGATTGTACATGCTAATCAGTTGACGTTCATCCGAGGTCCTCAAAGCGTCCATAAGCATTGCTTGCATTTGATGAATTGTTACATCAATTGGCAGGCGATAAATCGTGCGATGAAGCTGCCCGATAGCTATGACTCGTTTATCGTCCAGGGCCTGAATACCATAACCAATCGCCATATCGTTAAGGAACGAGCGGGCACGGCTATCTTGAGCATCTTTCGGATGCGCGACTTCCGCCGAAGCCACAAAGTCCCACAAATGAATTTCTTCGCGTGGAGCAGAAGCACTCTGAGGCACGAGACGCACGGGAAAACCTCGCTTCATGCGAAAAAGAATCATGGTGTGGGAAATAGGACCATTCCCCGCGAAAGCTTCTAGCAGCGGCGAAGCCGTTTCCAGACCGTCAGGATCTACTTGAGCCATCCACCAACGGTTATCGTAGCGAAAATTCGCGAAAGTAACGGCGCCAGTGCCGCTGTCATCGAAAAGCTTTATCGAGCGCAATTTAGACGCATCGATACATTTGCCCTTATTAGGCCCCACCGTTGCTTTTGGCATGCGCCAGCCAAGATCGTAGGGATCAGAGTGGTCAACAATACACGCAGAATCCACGTTCTCCCGGGGGCGCCCCGCCCACGCTGGCGAAAAACTATGAATTAGAAAAAGAGAAAAAAGAATGCGCGTCATAATTAGCCTTAGATTTATAGTCCCTTAGCAAGATGGAACAATTCCCAATACACATGTTGCGAAAACACAACACGTATCTATATGGGAAAATTTCCGAAGTCGCGCTAAATCAAAATTTATGGCTAATTCTTCTAAAAACATCTCCCCCCTTTCGCAATCCGCGCTGGATTTGGACGCCGACTTTTCTGAACTAGAAGCCCTCAGCGGTCAACTCGAGCGGCTTTCTTTGGATTCCAATCGCGCCTTTGCCAAAGCCCAGCAGTTGTTAGCCAAATTCAACGCCTGTAGTTTGCGCATTGGCTCGGGAGTACAAAGTCTGGCCCAAGCACTAGAAAGCGCCCGCGCCAATGCTGAACGGGCCGCCGAGCTAGTGGCCACCCGTGCTGCGCTCGTGCGTCAGCGGCAAGAAGAGCATGAAACCCTTATTACTCAGTTTGGCGCTATTACCGAACAAGTGCGTAAGGTCTCTTCGCTTATCGCCCAAATTCGCAAACCCGGCGGCATCCAGTTTTCGGCCGAAGAGCGCGCGGCACTTCCCAAGCAGCTCGCCCCCCTAGATGATCTTATGGAAAAACTTATTAATGAAGCTCGTCGTATTAAGTTAGCTGCCCGCGAAGCCAATCTTTTTAGTCTGCAACGAGATGCGGAGTCTCTTGAGCAGAGTATGGCCTCAGCCCGCCGAAGACTAAGTGACGGGCTCGAAACCGCAGCCGAACAAGCAAACGCGCTGAGCTCTTTTGCCACGCTCGCGCGCCCGGCAGAATATAATTAAACCTCGCCACAAAGTCTAAGCTTCACTTTGACTGCGGCGATTGGCATCAATGACAGCAATCAAAATTAGAACAAAAGCCAACAACCTAAACACATAGACCCAACTATTTTCTTCAATGGACGGATCTAAAAAAATAAGTGGAATGCGCTCTAGTCCAATCACCACACATGCGCAGCCAAACAGCAAAAAAAAGCGATCGTGAACCTTGCGCCAGACTCGATAAAAAATAAGGCCCGCCCCCAAAAAAGTGCTTAAGCAAACCCCCGATAAAAATATCGTTACCGGTGTCATATTAGTAGGATCAACGTGAGACACTTAGGCTACCTCCGTAATAAATCCGTATAACAAAATGCTGCCGGCTAACGACCCCACTACCGATCGAATCAGCGACCCCCACATGTTTACGTCTGGAAGCAGAGTGACATCCACGAAGAACATTACGTTATTAAAAGCCAATCCTATGAAACAGAGAGTGCTCCACAACAGGAGCTTCTGTCGCTGTCGCCGATACCCGCGGTAAAGCATATAAGCGCATCCCGTACTCAAGAGAGCGCACAAAAAATAGACGATGGTTGCCATGCTAGTCATTGCTGTCGGTCTTTCTAATTTTGAAGGCATCCTTGAAAGTAAGCATTTTTTCTGCCGGCGGGGCGTAAATACAGTCAATCACCCTCATGCGACGAATCTTGTATTCCTGTTCGAGAAGGGAGACCTGATAATGAAGCTGCTCGTTCGTATCCACGTAGCGAAATGCCGGTTCCCCTTCGTTGTGGACAACCACTACTAGGCCCGCACTAACTAGAGAATTCAGGCGATTTCGAGCCGAAGTCTGACTCGTGCGCATTTCCTGACTCAGGCGCTCCAAGGTCCACTCCGTGGTGGGAGTTCGATAAAGAAGAAGTAAGATTTCTAACTGCTCAATTGAATCGAGATACTTTTTTATAAACATCCAGACCTCGTTCGAAAGTCCTCTCATCTTCAGCTTACCGTTTGTTGAAGCGTAACGTGCGGCATGAGCGAATGTTTAACAGTGTATTGCGCAATGCTTTGTAGCAGTATTGCGCGGTTCACCGGCTTGGGAATGTGGTCATTAAATCCGCCATCTAGGCAACGCTCGCGCTCCGCGCTCAAAGCGTGAGCAGTGAGCGCAATAATCGGATTCTTATAGCCCTCCAGGCGCAAGCGATTGGTCGCTTCGTAACCATCGAGTTCCGGCATCTGAATATCCATCAAGATCACATCGTGTTGCCCTTCCAGCGCCATGTGAACAGCCTCAATTCCATTGCTAGCAACATCAACGGTTGCTCCTGCCATACGCAAAAAGCGGGCAATCAAGAATTGATTCTCCGCCACGTCTTCCGCCAACAAAACGTGAATATTCTCAAGCGAGGGATAACCAGCTTTTACCGCCTTGGTCCCTTCAGAACTTCCCTCGCTAAAGGAGCCCAAGAAGGTAGAAGCCGAACTTTCCAGGGGGGCTACTTCGATTTTAAAAACGCTGCCAAAATCCGAACTTTCCGACAACCACACATCGCCCCCCAAGGCGCGAGCCAACTTACGAGACAACGCCAAACCTAGGCCCGTGCCACCGAAACGACGCGTAGTCGAAGAATCTCCTTGGACAAAAGGGTTAAAAAGCTTGTCGACATACTGTTTTGCAATACCAATGCCCGTGTCCCGAGCCTCCACACACAGTTTCGGTTTGTCGCTGCCATCCAACTCTCTCCAACTCACCGAAACGTGCACGAAGCCATTGGCCGTAAATTTGATCGCATTGGAAATTACATTAGCAATGACCTGACGCAGTCGTACCGGGTCCGTTCGAAACGACGTAGGCAACGCCCCCTCGGGTAGCACCGTAAAATGCAGCCCCTTATCAGCTGCAGCCAACTGAAAAGAATCTGAGAGTTCGCGAAAGAACTGTCGTGTATCAACGACAACTGACTCTAATTCTAAACGACCGGCCTCGACCTTAGAAACATCCAGTACTTCGTCAACAATCTGTAAAAGCTGCTTACCGTTGTTCTGAATAGTTGAAACGTAACTAAATTTTTCGTTCAGACTAATATCCGGGGTAAGCAACAAATCCGAAAATCCCAAAATTGCACTCAGCGGGGTGCGAATTTCGTGGCTCATATTCGCCAAAAAGTCAGTCTTTGCACGACTAGCTGACTCCGCTAGTTCCCGAGCCTCACTAATGCGGCGCTCAGATTCTTTGAGTGCATTGATATCGGTACAAGTTCCAATCCAGCCAGTGATTTCGCCCTTCTCACTGCGCTCGGCCACAGCCTTCAACCAGTGCCAGCGCAACTGACCATCCCGACGAATAATACGGCACTCTAAGTCAAAGCTCGAACCGGACGGCATGGCCTCGAGCCACACCTTCAATAAGCGCTTTAAATCCTCAGACTCAAAGGCATCACGCCAGCGCACACCAAAATTCATTTCGATGTCAAAACCAGTGTAATCGCGCCATCCCTGATTACAGTAAATTAGTGCGCCGGTAGGCCCGGTTTTCCAAAGTATGTGGGGGATTGCATCCGCTAGATTCTGGTATCGGCGCAAACTTTCCAGTTCCAAGCGAGTACGTTCATGAACACGTTCGCGGTCGCGAATAGAGGCAATAAGCTCTGCTTGCTTCTGAATTTGGAGAGTCTTGCGGTGTAAATCCGCAAACACGGCCACCTTGGCCTTCAAAACTTGAGGATCGAAAGGCTTAAACAAGTAGTCAACCGCCCCCGCGTCGTAGCCCTGCATTACATAGCTGTCGTCCTTGTTAATCGCGGTAACAAAAATGATGGGAATATGTTCGCAGCCCGGACGCTCACGAATAAAACTCGCCGTTTGAAAACCATCTATGCCTGGCATCTGAACATCAAGCAGAATCATGGCAAATTCATGCTTGTCGAGCAACGAAAGAGCCTGATGGCCAGAAGTCGCTTTCACAAGGTGATAATCCTCTGCCCCTAAAACGGCCTCCATAGCCAATAGTCCATCCTCTCGATCATCGACCAAAAGAATGTCAATCTGCGACGAATCCGTCATTTAAACCTCGCTGCTCGGAGCAGACGGAGGCGGAACCTGCAAAAAGGGATACGCAGCCAGGTGCGAAGCACTTGCAGGATTCAGCCACTGGTACATGACTGCCAACAAATGGTTTTCATCGACCGGTTTAGTAACATAATCGGATGCACCGGCCTCCAAGCACTTCTCTCGATCACCCTTCATTGCTTTGGCCGTAAGGGAGATAATAGGTAGCGACTGGAAAGCTGGATTTTCACGAATTTTACGAATGGCCTCGAGGCCGTCCATTTCGGGCATCATGGTGTCCATGAGCACGAGATCAACATCCGGGTGCTCCTGGAGAGCCTGAATGCCGTACTTACCCTTTTCGGCATAGATCCCTTCCATGTCGTGACCCTTGAGCACCGTAGAGAGCGCAAAGATGTTCCGCATGTCGTCGTCCACGATCAGAATGCGCTTGCCGCTAAAATCGGCATTCTTCGGCAGCGGTTCGTACGAGTTCTGCTCGAGCTCGGCCGTTTGCGCCACGGCATTCAAATCGGAAGCCATGTACTTCTGAGGCAAATAAAGATGGAAGGTGCTACCCACTCCGGGCTCACTCTCAACCTGAATAATGCCACCTAGAAGCCGCGCAATTTCACGACTAATAGTAAGGCCCAGACCTGTGCCACCGTATTTGCGGCTCGTGGTGCCATCGGCCTGCTGGAAGGCTTCGAAAATGAGTTTCTGCTTGTCGGCCGGAATACCAATCCCCGTATCCGTAACACTGAACACAATAACGTTCTTGCTGCGGTTAAGCGGCTCGAAAGTGAAAGTAGAGTTCTTGCTCGCCAGCGAGAGGCGCATGCGAATACTGCCCTTCTCCGTGAACTTGAACGCGTTGGACAGAAGGTTCTTGAGAATTTGCTGCAAACGATTTTCGTCCGTAAACAAATTCTTCGGCAGATCGGCGCTCTTCTCGAAGATAAACTCCAGTCCCTTGTGCTCCGCCACAGGACGGAAGGTTTGCTCCATGTACTCCTGAATCGTCTTGACCTCGACTTCCTTCGGGTTGACCGGCATTTTGCCCGCTTCCACTTTGGACAGATCGAGGATCTCGTTGATGAGGGCCAGCAAATCCTGACCAGCGGAGTGAATCGTCGTCGCGTACTTCACCTGGTCCGAGTTCAGGTTGAGGTCCTTGTTGTTCGCCAGGGTCTTGGAGAGAATCAGCAAGCTGTTGAGCGGTGTGCGGAGCTCGTGCGACATGTTCGCCAAGAATTCCGACTTGTACTTGGAAATAAGTGAGAGCTGCTCGGCTTTTTCCTCGAGCGAGCGACTGGCAAGTTGCACCTCTTGGTTTTTAACCTCGAGGAGCTTTGCTTTATCTTCGAGCTCTTTGGCTTGCGCTTCGAGTTCGGCGTTGGATCGTTTCAGTTCCTGCAGCAGCTCTTCCGTGCGCATGCTGGATGAAATCATGTTCAAAATTACACCAATACTATCCATGAGTTGATCAAGGAAGTTAATGTAGTTCTGCGTGAAGGGCTTAGTCGACGCCAGCTCAATAACGGCTTTCAAATCGCCCTCAAAGAGCACGGGCAACACAATCACGTTCTGCGGCTTCACCTGAACCAGGCTAGAGCTAATAACCCCAATCTCGTCGCTGGGTGCGGTTAGAAGAATGCACTTTTTCTCGAACGCGCACTGCCCCACCAGGCCTTCTTTGAGCCGGTAACGGTTAGAGACCGAGCGACGCTCCGTAAAGGCATAGCTCGCAATAAGGTTGAGCACCGGCTGGTCGTTCTCACTCTCAGTCATAAAGAATGCACCCTGGTGAGCATCTACGAGCGGCGTGAGCTCGGACATAATAAGCTGCGCCACGGATGTGATGGACCGCTGACCTTGCATCATGCCGGAGAACTTCGCCAAGTTGGTTTTCAGCCAGTCCTGCTCGGTGTTCTTTGCCGTCGTGTCTTTAAGATTACCGATCATCTGGTTGATGTTGTCCTTGAGCGCGGCCACTTCGCCTTCGGCTTCTACGGTGATCTGCCGGGTTAAGTCGCCCTTAGTTACCGCAGTGGACACTTCGGCGATGGCACGCACTTGCGAGGTCAAGTTACCTGCCAACTGGTTCACGTTGTCAGTCAAGTCCTTCCATGTACCCGAGGCACCCGGAACCTTCGCTTGGCCACCTAGCTTGCCTTCGATCCCCACTTCGCGAGCCACCGTAGTTACTTGGTCGGCAAAGGTGCGGAGAGTGTCCGTCATGGAGTTAATGGTTTCGGCCAGTGCGGCCACTTCGCCCTTAGCTTCGAGAACGAATTTTTGCGAGAGATCACCTTCGGCTACGGCCGTCACCACTTTCACAATGCCGCGCACTTGTTTGGTCAAGTTCGAGGCCATGATGTTTACATTGTCGGTCAAATCTTTCCAGGTACCCGACACGCCGCGTACATCGGCTTCGCCACCAAGGCGACCTTCGGTTCCCACTTCTTTTGCCACCCGAGTTACTTCGGCTGCAAACGACGAGAGCTGATCCACCATCGTGTTGATGGTGTTTTTGAGTTCAAAGATTTCACCTTTCGCATCCACCGTAATTTTTTGCGACAAGTCGCCTTTTGCTACGGCCGTGGTCACCTTCGCGATGTTACGAACCTGGTTAGTGAGGTTCGATGCCAGACCATTCACGTTGTCCGTGAGGTCCTTCCAGGTTCCAGAAACGTCTTTTACATCGGCCTGACCGCCCAGCTTACCTTCGGTACCCACTTCCTTCGCTACCCGCGTTACCTCCGAGGCAAACGAGTTCAACTGGTCCACCATCACGTTGATAGTGTTTTTGAGTTCAAAGATTTCGCCTTTCGCATCCACCGCAATTTTTTGCGACAAGTCGCCTTTTGCTACGGCCGTGGTTACCTTCGCGATGTTACGCACCTGGTTGGTGAGGTTCGACGCCAGACCGTTCACGTTGTCCGTGAGATCCTTCCAAGTACCTGACACGCCTTTTACATCGGCCTGACCACCCAGTTTACCTTCGGTACCCACTTCTTTCGCTACCCGCGTTACCTCGGCGGAGAAGGAGTTCAGCTGATCCACCATCACGTTGATGGTGTTTTTGAGTTCTAGGATTTCGCCTTTCGCATCCACCGTAATTTTTTGCGACAAGTCGCCTTTTGCTACGGCCGTGGTTACCTTCGCGATGTTACGCACCTGGTTGGTGAGGTTCGACGCCAGGCCGTTTACGTTATCGGTAAGGTCTTTCCAGGTTCCGGACACGCCGCGGACGTCGGCTTCACCACCAAGGCGGCCTTCGGTTCCTACTTCTTTCGCTACCCGAGTCACTTCGGCCGCAAAGGACGAGAGTTGGTCCACCATCGTGTTGATGGTGTTCTTGAGTTCAAAGATTTCGCCTTTCGCGTCGACCGTGATTTTTTGCGACAAGTCGCCCTTCGCTACGGCCGTGGTTACCTTCGCGATGTTACGCACCTGGTTGGTGAGGTTCGACGCCAGACCGTTCACGTTGTCCGTGAG
>JAFEAR010000145.1 GCA_018266335.1 Bdellovibrionales bacterium | reverse complement strand
TGCGCCAGAGTCAATAAAGCTAAGTGTCCTTAAAAGCACGTACAGGACAGCGCGGGGCGGTGATGGATTTTCGGCACTTGCGGGAAGCCCAAAACATGTATGATAGAGGCCACGGAAACCTGGGGAGGCTCCATGATCGAAAATCTGCCTGTTAGCGATTCGTCCGCGGCGAAGCCTAAGACGTCGACGGAGGCCACGCGCGTGGTCTTTGTAGTTGAGGACGATCCCGATTTGCAGGCGATTTTGAGCCACAATGTGCAAAAAGAGGGCTACAAAGTTATTTGCTTCGATAAGGCGGAGGATTTGCTGCGCGTCATTGAGTCGGCGTCCGTGGCGAGCCCCGTGGCCGTGGTGATGGACTTGAACCTTGCTGGCCACATGAATGGCCTCGAAGCCACTCGTTTTATTCGTTCCCAACGTACGACTTCGGGCGTGCCCATTTTGATGCTCACGGCCAAAGGCGAGTCGACGGACGTGGTGAAGGGCCTAGAAGAAGGTGCTGACGATTACCTCGCCAAGCCCTTCGATATGCCCGTGTTTATGGCGCGCCTTAAGAGCGTGCTCAAGCGCGCCGTTCGCGCGCCCGGTCCGGTGTCGATTCCGAAAGCGAAGTTTGAAATGTCCGGCATCGAAGTCGATCCCGCTGCGCACCGCGTGATGATTCCCGGCAAGGAAGTCACTTTGACGGTGACGGAGTTCAACATTCTCTTCTGGCTCATGCAG
This sequence comes from Bdellovibrionales bacterium, assembly GCA_018266335.1. Next base: position 3,162 of record JAFEAR010000145.1, on the reverse strand, counting down.
CGTCCGGGCGAAGTGTATAACCGCGAAGACCTGCTGTTCCGCATTGTGGGACCGAATAGCACGGTGACGGATCGTACGATTGACGTGCACATTCGCGCGTTACGCAGCAAGCTTGGCCGCAAATCCAAGCACATCGCAACGGTGCGGGGCCTTGGCTACAAATTCATCCCGTAAACGGAGCAGTCCCAGCGCCCTCACTGCCGCGCGGGTAAAGACGCTCGTCGAAAAGTTAGGTTTTAATTCGTCGCTGCCGCACGCGCTCTTCGATGCGAAGGGGCATTTGCTTTATTCGAGTCGTCGTATGGGCGAACTCTTGGTTCCCGGCGCCGACGCCGCGGCTCGCTGGCCCTTCTTTACGGAACACCAGTCGGCGCCTGCCCTGTTTCGCACTCTGATTGTGGGACCGCTGACGCTCGTGCCGCGCGAGTTGGTGGCGGAGGCGAGCCTAAAAACTTTCAAGCTCCGAGTGAGTGCGTGTGCGTTGCCGCAACAAACGGCGCGCTTGGTGGTGGCAGAATTGCTCCGACGGGGTGACGTGCTGGCCGATCCGGCTTCGAAGCTGGCGCTCTTCCGTACCCTCTCGCACGAAATTCGCACGGCGGTGCAGAGCCTTAAGGGCTCGCTCGATATGTGGGAACCCAAGACGGCAGCGGACAAAGATGTATCGGCGCGTATGGGCCGCTCCGTAAAACGACTCGAGAAGGTAGTAGGTCGGCTCGAGGAATTTAGGAACGATCTCGAGGTGGAATTATGAGCCTTAAGGTGATTGTGCACGGTGAATTTGGCACGCAGCGCTTTGAAATTGCGCGCCACGTGCGGGGGGATTTGCTAGGCGCCGCGGAGGACGTGGGTGGCAAGTTGCCCTTCGGTTGTCGTTCTGGCTCGTGCGGAGCTTGCCTGGTGGAAGTGATTCAGGGGCGCGACGCTCTGGGTGCGCCCGATCCGGTGGAACAAGACACGCTCTCGCGCTGCGAGGGGCCGCACGGCAGTCGCTTGGCTTGCCGCGCGCACCTCACACCGCAGAACGAAGATACGTTAGAGCTCCGTATACCCGCCTCCGAGAGTGCGGGCATTTACTGAGAATTTAGCGACGGAACAAATCGCGAAAGCAGGCAGCAAAGCCACCGGGCGATTTTGCTTCGAAGTTCGATTCATTCGTGGGGGTACGCTTCGCGGATTTTGCTTCTTCTTTGGCCACACCTGCCAGGCTGCTATCACGGGCTACTTGAGCGTCTACGCACAGGCGCGCTTTGGTTTGGAGTTCAGGTTCATTCATGGCTGAATTCGCAAAGCGTGAGGCAAACTGCACGCCCTGCACGTTGGGATTCTTCGTGAAGTTTGCGAGCGAGGCTTCGACGTTCTTGATCACGTCGGCGCGGAGTCCCGGAAAGCGCTCTTGCTCCAGAAATTTTGCGAGCACGTCGGCACTTTCGCCATTTGCGTACAGACCGCTGCGCTCGAGAAGGGGCTTAACGGCTTCGCGTTGCGCGGCATCGGTGAGCCCCGACGAAGCGCTGCGCGTGGGATCGGTGAAGGAATCAATCATGTCGCGGTACAGGGCCTGCGCCGAAGCTTGGCGATACTCGGCCCGGGGCGGCTGGCTCCAAGCGCTGCGCTTTTCAATGTCACTCCAAAAATTCTGCAGGTCCTTGGGGCTTTGTCCGGACTTAAGTCCGTCGCGCTTGGCTTTGTAAAGGGATCCGAGCACATCGTAGTAGTCGCGCTGCGATTTAGTTTTGCCGAGCAAGGCTTCCATGACTTCGCGTTCGGTGGCGGGATCGGCGCCCGTCTGCACGGCTTGCGCCAGTTGCGCGCGATCCTGCGGCGGAACCACGGGCGAAAAGAGCGTGTCTTTATCGCGGAACACGAAGTTCAGCACGGCGTCCATTTCTCCGGCCCGCAGCGGCCTTTTTTGGATGAGCTCATTTAAAGCTCGTACGCGTTTGGGCATGGTGTTCATGGCTTCGTTACGTTTCATGGCGTCGAGTCCGGAGCGCATGGTTTCGTAGTCGTGTTGGTAGGCCGTGTTGGCTGGCGATGCTGCGGTGGGAGCGGTGTAGCGAGTGTAAGGAGTGGGACGCTCGGCGGCAGCTTTGGGAGTCGGATTGGCGCCGAAGTTGGTGCGTGTGTTCGGGGGGCGTGCGGCGGTTTCTTTTGCTTCACGGATTAAGGTGTCGCCGGCGTCGCCCTTTAGATCGTCCACGGCGCTGTTGATTTTAGCCATGATCTTGGTGGCGTACTCACGGTCCATTTGGGTTTGGGTGTCGGGATGGTATTGCGTTACCAATTTTTTCCGGGCCGCCACGGCCGCTGCCGAGAGTTCGCTCTTAGTCATTTTTGAAAGATCCAAATTTTGGAGTCCCAAAATTTCGATGGGCGTGCGACCCAATTCCGGATTCGCCGTTTGCGCGTGTACGGCTGAGGCGCCGAAGGCAAGGGACATGACGAGCAGGGTGGTGCAATGTTGGCTGAAATTCATTTAATGGTTTCGGCGCGGAGCCCAAGAATCCTGAGGGAGCGTCAAAAGATCAGCGCGTAGCTCGGTTGGCGTGCTAGCGCACAGAGATGTCGGGATAGTGAGTAGCGAGGAAGTCTTTGAGTTTCTTTTTGATGCGCTCTTCAATTTGCCGGGCGCGTTCCTTGGTGACACCGTAGGCCTCGCCAATTTCTTGGAGTGTGCGCGGGCTCTCGGACATGAGGCGCTCGTGAAAAATAGCGCGTTCGCGCTCGTCTAGTTCCAGCACGAACTCGTCGAGCGCATGGCGGAACAGCACGGCCTGTTCGTTTTCCTCCAATTGATTCGAAGCCAGGGGCGATTCATCGCGCATGCGCTGCGTGAGCGTGATGGGATCCTGATCGTCAGCGCCGCCAACGGGAGTAGACATCGAAACGTCGCCGCCACTCAGACGCTCCTGCATGAGTTTGACGTCGTCTTCGTCGACGCCCAAATTCATGGCGATGGCTTTGGGTTGGGGCGAGAGTCCTTCGCGCTCGAATTTTTCTTGCTCCTTCTTGAGCCGGTAGAAGAGCTTCTTCTGGGCGGCGGTCGTGCCGATGCGCACGAGCGACCAGTTGCGCAGCAAAAAGTCCTGAATGTAGCTGCGAATCCAGTACACCGCGTAGGTGGTAAGGCGGGTGTCCTTGTAGGGATTAAAATCGCGA
>JAFEAR010000144.1 GCA_018266335.1 Bdellovibrionales bacterium | reverse complement strand
ATTACGTTGAAGAGTTCGTGATGCCGACCGGCAAGAAAATTTTCTTGTTGGGTGAAGGCCGGCTCGTAAACCTCGCATCCGCCGAAGGGCACCCGGCTGCGGTTATGGATATGAGCTTTGCGAACCAAGCTCTTGGGGCCGAGTATCTAGTGAAGCACCGTAATTTGCCGGCGGGAGTGCATCGCATTCCGCTCGAAATCGACGCCGAAATTGCTCGGCTAAAATTGAAGAGCATGAACGTGGGCATCGATGTTCTGACTCCCGAGCAGAAAAAATACCTGGAGAGTTGGAACCAGGGAACCTGATTCCGATGCTCTATCCTCTGAGCGGACTGCTCGTCGTTGCAGCATGGTTGTTGAACGAATTGATTGGCCGCCGGCAGGCAGGGCTGCGTCCGTCTACCTGGAGAGAGTTTTACCGCCTAGGGCTTAAGAAAAACGCTTCGGATCCGCGCGTGCCGGCAGCCATTTTTGCCGTCGGTGCACTTTTCGTTTTTGCGGAATGGGAATCGGTCATTCGCTTCTTCGTGGGTCGTGAAAACAATTTGGGCGTTTTTGTGGCGGGCTTGGTCTTCGCGGTATTGGTATTGATCCGTCGTCGTCGTCGTTTGCGCACGCAGCAAAACTTAGACCGCTATGATGTCTTCGGACTTCTGAGCTCCTGGACGCTGGTCTTGGGCTCGTGGATGAGCCTGGTGTTGCTTCCTTGGGTTTTCTTCCGCACCCGGAAGCTCCTCGGGTAGCGATTTTCTGTTGCCCTGTTAAACTGGGCTCATGCTCTATTGGTTGCTTTACTCCCTCGAGCCGAATTTTTCGGCACTCAACGTGTTTCGTTACATCACTTTTCGGTCCGGCATGGCGGCCCTAACGGCCTACGTCTTCGTGATTTTGGCCGGACGACCCTTCATCGAACTCATTCGTCGCAAACAATACGGTCAAGCCGTACGCGACGATGGCCCGCAGACTCACCTGAAGAAGAAGGGCACTCCCACCATGGGGGGCATTTTGATTGTCACCGGCCTTAGCCTGGGCACCCTCCTGTGGTCCGATCTCCGTAATCCGCATATTTGGTTTTTGCTGCTCATCACCTGGGCCTATGCGGCTATTGGTTTCCTCGATGATTATTTCAAAGTGTTGCGCAAAGATCCCAAGGGTCTTGCCAGCCGATGGAAGTTTCGGTTGCAGGTGATTTCCGCTCTGGTGGTAGCCGTTGGGCTCTATAAGGCGCAGCTGGGCTGGGTGGGGCAAGGAAAGCTCTACTTTCCATTCTTCAAAAACCTCTCCTTGGACATGGGGCCCTGGTACATGGCCTTCACGGTGCTCGTCATTGTGGGAGCTTCCAACGCGGTTAACCTGACCGACGGGCTAGATGGCTTGGCGATTGGTCCGTGCATCGTCAATGGCGCCTGCTTTTTTGTGCTCACCTATTTGGCCGGTAACAGCGTGTTCGCTAACTATCTGCAGATTCCCCATGTGCCAGGGATCGGCGAGTTAGGTGTTTATTGCGCCTCGCTCGTGGCCGCCGGCGTGGCCTTCCTTTGGTACAACACTTATCCGGCGCAAATTTTTATGGGCGATGTTGGCGCGCTTTCGCTGGGCGGAGCGCTGGGCGCACTCGCGGTGGCCAGCAAAAACGAGATCCTCTTCGTTATTCTAGGCGGGGTCTTCGTACTTGAGACCATTTCGGTCATCTTGCAGGTGGCTTCGTTTAAGATTTTTGGCCGGCGTATTTTCAAGATGGCGCCTATTCATCATCACTTTGAACTCATCGGATGGCCCGAACCGAAGGTCATTGTGCGCTTCTGGATAGTGTCTTTTATCCTTGGAATTCTTGCACTTAGTACCCTAAAATTACGATAACGCTTGCCCTCCTTTAGGATAACCGCTAAGCCCGTGGAGAGACTTGGTATTGGCTTAAGTTGTTGATTTTTGTTGGAGGTTTTCTCTCGATATGGCAGCTGGATTAGTCCTGAAGGGTCGTAAAGTTGTAGTGGTTGGAGCGAACGCGAGTGGCGTTGCTCTCTCAAAATATCTCATTAAGAAGGGCGCCACGGTGGTCCTGGCCGATGCTCAGCCGCTTGAAAAACTCCAAGCTGAGCTTCAAGAAAAAATCGATTTAACTCGTCTCACTCTCGAAGCTGGCGAATTGCAGCCAAAAACTTTTGAAGGTGCCGCGCTCGTTGTTGTAGCTCCCGGAACAGCTCTCGATCACAAAGCACTCGAAGCGGCGCGCACGGGCGGCGTGCAAGTTGTCTCTGAACTTGAATTCGCATCGCTCGTCATCGAAGAACCGATCCTCGCCGTTGCTGGCACGAAGGGTAAATCCACCACGGCCACCATGTTGGCCCAGATGCTCGAAGCCCAGGGCGCGAAGGTGTTCTCGGCCGTTCGCCATCCCTTGTCCGAGTACATGAACCTTTCCAAGGCGGCTGACTACGTCGTCGCCCCCACGAACTCGTTCCAGCTCGAAGGCAACATCAACTTCAAACCCAAGCTCACCATTCTTCTGAACCTCCACGAAGATCACGCCGATCGTTATCCCAACTTTGAATCTTACTTGGCGGCGAACCGCGAAATTTTGAAGAACGTCGATGATGAGTCCATCACGGTCATCAACGCCGATGATCCTTACCTGGCGGGCCTTGTTCCTCAGTTGCGCGGCAAAATTCTTATGTTCGGTGCCCGCGAAGTTCCCGAAGGTTCCGTGGGTGCTTGGTGCACCAAGACGCATCTGAATATTCGCACCGAAAAAGAACTTCATCAGGTGAACATTACGAACCTCCGCGTTCGTGGTGGCCACAATCGCGACAATTTAATGGCAGCCTCGCTGGCGGCCCTCGCTCTGGGCTGCAAAATCGACGCGGTCATCAAAGTCGTCGACACCTTCTCGACTCTTTCGGGTCGCGTGGAATTTACCAAGCGCATCAATGCGGTGGCTTTTTACAACGACAGCTGTGCGACGACCGTTCCGGCCGTTATTCGCACGCTCCAGGCCTTCTCCGAGCCCGTCATCCTCATCATGGGTGGCCGCGACAAAAATACCGACTATTCGGCTCTGGTGCCCCATGTTCGGCACCGCGTGAAGAACCTGATCCTCGTGGGCGAAGCTAAAGAGAAGATTAACCGGGCCCTGGGCGATTTTACCGAAACCTTCCTGGTTGGTACGCTCGAGGAAGCCGTGCTGATGGCTTACCAAAAGTCTCGTTCCGGAGATGTCGTTTTGTTGTCGCCCGCGTGCGATAGCCGCGACGTGTACAAGGACCACGAAGACCGCGGCGAGCACTTCAAAAAGCTCATCGTCGAAATTTCGCAGCCCCGAAAAGTCACCTATATCTGATTCGGCCGCTTCCCGGTAAAATCAGGGCATGGAGAACTCGCCTTCCCATCGCTTTCAGGTGCCCGACCTCTTGTTCTTTACCGTCGTGCTTTTGCTCGCCGGTCTCGGTTTGGTCATGGTCTATTCGGCTTCGAGCGTGAGCGCGCTCGAGCATTTCGGCGATTCTTGGTACTACCTCAAACGGCAAGCGGCTTTTTCGGGCGCGGGCATCGTGTGCATGTTCCTCGTTATGAACGCCAACTACCACCGCTGGATTAAATGGGGCGGGTGGATTCTGGGATGCTCCATTCTCTCGCTCATTTTGATTCACGTGCCGGGCCTGGGTCACCGGGCGGGTGGTGCTCTGCGCTGGTTGTCGCTCGGAGGCATTCGCTTGCAGCCCGCCGAAATTGCTAAGCTGGCGTGCGTGCTCTACATGTCGTGGGCGCTCGTACGTAAGGGCTCTAACGTGAGCACCTTTACCTACGGCCTCCTTCCCATGCTCCTCGTGGCCGGGCTCATGGCGGGCTTGCTGATGTTACAACCGGACTTCGGTAACGCCGTGGTGCTGGTGTCGCTTGCCGGGGTCATGCTTTTTCTGGCGGGTGCTCGGGTGAGTTATTTGGGCGGTGCCGTGCTGGGGGCTTTGCCCCTCGTTTACCTGGCGGTGATGGGCGAAGATTATCGTCGTCGTCGTTTTCTGGCCTTTTTGAATCCTTGGGAAGATCCGAGCCGCACGAGCTACCAAATTGTGCAGTCCTTTGCGGCGTTCTTTTCGGGCGGATTTTGGGGCCGGGGTTTGGGAAATAGCCAGGAAAAACTTTACTACCTGCCCGAAGTGCACACGGACTTTGTAGGCTCGGTGATCGGCGAAGAATTGGGCTTCGTGGGCGTGGCCGCGGTCATCGTGGCCTTTTGGATTTTGATTGTTCGCGGCTACCGCATGGCCCTACGGGCGCAGGATCCGTCGGGATTCTTGCTGGCGGCCGGATGCACGACCCTCGTAGGATTGCAGGCACTCCTGAATTTAATGGTCATCACGGGCCTCGCCCCCACTAAAGGTTTGCCGTTGCCCTTTATCTCTCACGGCGGAAGCGCGCTGCTGATGATTTTTGTGGCCTGCGGTCTGATTCAGTCGGTGGGGCGCCGTGCGCACCTCGAAGGTCCTGTGCCCGATGCACCCTGGCTCAAACGTTGGGGTAAATAGATGGCTCGGGCACCGCGCATCTGGTTCGTCGCTGCGGGCACGGGCGGACATATTTTTCCTGGAATCTCGGTGGCGCGCGAAATTCGCCGCCTATCACCGCAGGCCGATATTTTGTTTTTCGGTACCCAGGATCGATTGGAGTCCACGCTGGTGCCCAAGGCGGGCTTCCCTCTAAAAATTCTATCCGCAGCCCCCTGGAAGGGGCGGGGGGGATTGGCGCGTTTTGCTGCCCTGGGTTCGGTGGCGGCCGGATTTTTTCAAGTGGTGGCTTTGCTGTGTCGCCAACGTCCCGATGTTCTTGTGAGCGTGGGGGGCTACGTGTCCGTACCTACGGCTTTGGCCTGTCGGATGTTTCTTGTCCCCTTGGTCATTTTGGAGCCGAACATTTGTTCGGGTCTCGCGAATCGTTTGCTCTCGCGGATGGCGCGGCGTGCGTTCTGCGCTCCGGGCTCGGATGCACTCCAAAAACTTAAGTGTCCCGTTGTCGATGCCGGAAACCCCGTACGCGAAGATTTGCGTCCCATGCCAGTGCGCGAAACGGTGCGGCGCGTGCTCGTGCTGGGCGGATCGCAAGGGGCCCTGGCCCTTTGCCGCGCTTCCTTGCAGGCGGCCCGCGACCTTAAATTTGCCGAGCGGGGCGTGCAGCTGGTGCTCCAGAGCGGTGATAAAAATTTAGCGGCTTCGGAGCAGCTTCGTCGTGATTGGGGGGTCGAAGCCTGCACACAGATTGTTCCCTTTATCGATGACATTCCTTCGGCCCTCGAAGCCGCCGATGTTGCCCTGGCCCGCGCGGGAGCCATGACGGTCACGGAACTTTCGGTGACGGGCGTACCCACGGTCTTTGTTCCCTTTCCCTTTGCGGCCGATGATCACCAGCGGGTGAATGCCCAAATTTTGGAGCGGGCGGGGGCGGCCTTCATGGTGGACGAGCGCGAGGCCGACTTCAATGGCCGACTGCAAGCCGTGCTCACGCAGCTCTGCCTAGCTCCCGATAATTTGGCGCTGCGCACGCGTCTCGCGCGAGAATTTAAACGGCACGGACGGCCCCAGGCCACCCGTGAGATCACGCAACAAATCCTTTCCATGCTGCAGGCGCGGGGCTAGGCATAACGACTATGAGTTTTTTCGCACGAATTCGGGAACTAGTTTGTGCGTACCGTAAGTACGATCCTGCCACGAACAACGTTTGGGAAATCTTTTTTCTCTACCCGGGGATTCGGGCCTCGTTGTTCCACGAAATTGCGCATTTCTTTTATTCGCGCCGGATTCCTTTTCTGCCCCGGTTTTTTTCGGAGTTGAGTCGTTTCTTAACGGGCATCGACATTCATCCCGGTGCGCGTTTTGGCCGGCGGGTGATCATGGACCACGGCATGGGCATCGTGATTGGTGAAACCGCGATTGTGGGCAACGACGTGCTCATCTACCAGGGAGTCACCTTGGGTGGCACTTCGCTCGAGCGGAGCAAACGTCATCCGACCATCGAAGATCATTGCGTGATTGGTGGGGGTGCAAAAGTACTCGGTAACATCACCGTGGGCCAGGGCTCACGTATCGGAGCGAACAGCGTGGTGGTGAAGGATGTGCCGGCGGGCAGCACCGTGGTGGGTGTGCCCGGCAAAATTGTTTCGGCGGCCGGAGTCATTTTAGGTAAGGAACTGGAACACGGCCAGTTGCCCGATCCCGTACAACAAAAATGCTCTGACTTAGAATCGCGCCTGGCGAAGCTCGAAAAAATAATGGCCGAGGGCAAATCCTAATGCCGCTTCTCGAACGCACTCGGCGTGTGCACTTCATTGGTATCGGGGGCATCGGCATGTCCAGCATCGCCGAATTGATGCTGGGCATGGGGCAGGAAGTTACCGGATCGGATCAGGCGGAGTCCGAAGTTGTGCAGCGTTTGCGGCAGCTGGGTGCCCGAGTGCAAATCGGACACAGTGCCGCGGTGCTAGAAAATAATCCCACCGATGTGGTCGTGTATTCCACGGCCGTGCGCGCGGATAATCCCGAGCTGGTGTATGCGCGCGAGCATGGCATTTCCATTATTCGCCGGGCCGAAATGCTCGCGGAACTCATGCGCCTTAAGCGGGGAATCGCCATTGCCGGAAGTCACGGCAAAACCACCACTACGGGTCTGGTGGCCCTCATTCTGCGTAAGGCGGGCTTTGATCCCACAGTGGCGATCGGCGGCAAATTCGATGCCATCGGATCCAATGCCGTGCTGGGAAAGGGCACCTGGATGGTGGCCGAGGCCGACGAGAGCGACGGATCCTTCCTGCGCCTTAGTTCCGAAATCGCGGTTGTGACCAACGTAGATCGCGAACATCTCGATCATTACGGAAACTTTGAGAGTGCCACGAAAGCTTTCGAAGATTTTTTGGATCGTTTACCCTTCTATGGCCGCGCCATTCTTTGTTCGGATTCGGATCATCTGCGGGCCTTTGAATCGCGCCTAAACAAGCCCCGTTATTGGTATGGCTTTGACTCTGCTCATTCGCCCGATTTTTTGGTGCGTCCGGTGAGCGAAGGATCCGCACCCGAATTCGAAATTGTTGATCAGCGGCAAGGGCAAGAAAAAGTTTGGCTCCGAGTTACTCTCGCCGTGCCGGGCCGTCACAACATGCTCAACGCTACGGCGGCGGCGCTCGTTGCGGCCGAACTCGGAATTTCGGGGGCCGATATCTTAGCTGCGCTCGGTGAATTCAAGGGCGTGCGGCGGCGCTTTGAGCGACGCGGTGAATGGCGCGGGCATCCCATCATCGAGGACTACGCTCATCACCCGACGGAAATTCGGGCCACGCTACAAGCTGCGCTCTCGAGTTTTGCTCCGCTTAAGCCCGTGGTTGTTTTTCAGCCTCATCGCTTTACGCGCACCCGTGATTTGTGGAACGATTTTGCCGTTTGCTTTGCGGGCTCTTCTCATCTGTTTTCGTTGCCAATTTATGCTGCTTCCGAGCCGCGCGATGCTTGGGTGGAAGCCTTTGATCGCGAAAAATTTGCTGGCCATATCGAACGGGTGCCGAGCCAATACTGTGGCACTCATGCGGAGGTCGTAATGGCGCTGGAAAAAATTAAGTCGGCCAATGCTTTTGCCGACGGAGCGCCGCTGCTCATCCTTGGTGCAGGGGACGTGCATAAGGTTATTCCGCTGCTGTTGAAGGGTTAGTCTGGTGACTCGTTCTACCCTTGACTCTCTCTATCGAGCGTTAACAAAACATGGAGCCGATCGTGTGCGTCGCGATTGTCCTTTGGCCCCTTGGGTGGCTTATCGCGTGGGTGGTCCGGCAGATTTGCTTTTAGAAAGTTCCCAAGAAAATGAAATTGTTTTCGCCCTGGAGCAAGCACGGCATCATCAATTGCCAGTAACGCTGCTGGGAAATGGTACCAACCTTTTGGTGCGCGATGGTGGTCTGCGCGGACTGGTTATTTATATGGGTCAACGAAGCCACGGTCTGGACGACGGCATTCAGGTTTACGAAGAAACTGCGGATTTCGTGCGCCTGCACGTGCCGGCGCATTGTGCAAAGGCACGTTTGCTCGAGTACGCACTAGAGAACGCCTATTCGGGTTTAGAGTTTTCCGCGGGCATCCCCGGATCCATCGGTGGAGCCGTGTATATGAATGCCGGCACCAAATGGGGTGCCTACAATGAAGTGATCGAAACGGTGCGACTCTATTCCCCGTCGAAGGGAATATTTGAAAAGTCCGTAGCTGATATGGGATTCACTTATCGCGGCCACGGCGAAGGAGTGCTGGATGGTGAGACCGTTGTGCTCTCGGTTGTTATTAAGCTACGCCGAGACAAGAGAGCCGCACAAATTCGGGCCCTGGTGGACGAAATTCTCACTTATCGGGGCAGCAAGCAGCCCCTCGAGTTGCCGAACTGCGGCAGCGTTTTTAAAAATCCGGCAAATTCGGAATTGGGTGCCGGGCGGCTTATCGAGGCTTGCGGCCTTAAGGGTAAGCGAGTGGGCGATGCGCAAGTTTCCCTCAAACACGCTAATTTTATTTTGAATTTAGGCAAGGCGCGCGCGGCGGACATTGAGGCACTCATTCGCGAGATTCAGCGCACAGTGCTCGAGGTCAAAGGGGTGGCCCTGGAGACTGAAGTGATTATGATGGGCGAGGCTTAGTTCGACTCTAACCGAAGAAACTCGAAGCGAGCTCCCACAAATCCAAATCGACGGTCTTTAGTTTTTTAGCGGAGTCTTCCAATCGAACTGCTTCAATTTTATCTCCGTGCAGTGCGGACATGTAACCCCATTTCTGCTGGTGCACGAGGTCGGCGGCGTAGGCTCCGAGGCGGGTGGCGAGCACTCGGTCGTGCGCGGTAGGCGTACCGCCGCGTTGCACATGGCCCAGCACGGTAACGCGTGACTCAATGCCCGTGCGATCCTCGATTTCGTTCGCCAGGGCCTGGCCAATGCCGCCGAGTTGGGGACGGCCGAAGGCATCCTTGCGATCTTTTTCAACGGTGTATTCGACCCCGTCTTTTTTTAATTTTGCACCTTCGGCCACCACGACGATGGAGAAACGTTTGCCCTGCTTTTTGCGATTTTCTACGGCCAAGCAGATGTCCGAGATTTCCATGGGGAACTCGGGGACAACCACGACGTCGGCGCCACCCGCCAAGCCCGAGTAGGTAGCAATCCATCCGGCGTGCCGGCCCATAACCTCGACCACCATCACGCGCTTGTGGCTTTCGGCCGTGGTGTGGAGCCGGTCGATCGCTTCGGTGGCCGTTTCGACGGCGGTATCGAAGCCGAAGGTAAAGTCCGTGCCGAAAATATCGTTGTCGATGGTTTTGGGAACGCCCACGATGGGCATGCCCCGCTTAGACATCTGGTTAGAAACGTAGAGCGTACCTTCGCCGCCGATGGCGATGAGCGCGTGCAGGTTCAATTTTTTAAAATTCTCGAAGGCCTTCTGGATGGTGGCTTCATCTTTGAGCACGTTGGTGCGTGATGTTCCCAGAATGGTGCCGCCCACATGAATAATGCCGCGCACGGCAGCGGGGTCGAGCGAGAGCGTGCGATTCTCCAGCAGTCCCTGCCAGCCATCGAGGAGGCCTAGGCATTCGTAGCCGCGCGGCAGGCTGCGCCGAACGACGGCGCGAATCACTGCATTGAGTCCGGGGCAATCGCCCCCACCGGTGAGAAGTCCAATAATTTTGGTCGACATCGCAAGGGAACTTTACGACAGTAAATGCGTTAATGAAAGTTGTGATCCAACGTCCGTGTTTTCCTTCTGGGCCCACGGGCGGACTCTCGTACGTGAATTCTTTTTTTGAGGCCAAAGTTCGGCGTCTCGACGACGGTGGCTGGCACGTGCTCGAGGGACTTCAGGAAACAGGCGAACGTTTGGCGCCCGGCGGGGATTTGGGTTCTACGCCCATTTTGCATAAAGGCTTTTTTGACTCGCATTTGCACCTGGTCTGGGCCGGGCTCTACGAAATTGATATCGACCTCCGCACCACGAATTCCTTCGAAGAAGCCGTGCAGATGGTACGTCGCCGGCTCAAAAGTGGCCCAGCCTACGTGCGGGGTTACGGTTGGGACGAAAATCGTTGGGGCATGACTCCCGGATCGTTGGCTCGCCTGGCGGAAGAATCCTTGCCTGAAGATGTGCCGCTTATTTTGTATCGCGTCTGCGGCCATTCGGCGCTCGCCAACCGGGCGCTGCGGCAGAAAGCTCAGCGACCCGACCTGCCGGCGCTCGTGACGGACGTGGATTTGCCTACGGTGGCCGAGATGATTCCGCATCCCGGAATTTCTGACTGCGAAACCGCCTTTCTGCGCGCGCAAGCTCGGGCCGTGCCGGCCGGTTTATCGGCCGTGAGCGAAATGAGTTTGGATGAAACGAGTTTACGGGCCCTGCGCAATTTAGCGGAGTCGGGCCGACTGCTCATTGACGTCGTCGGTGTCGTGGAAGGGGGAAAGGCTCCCTCGATCGAAAGTTCGGGCCCGATTTTTATGCGGAACGCTTCCGGTTTGGGCCCCATGGATCGACCTGCGGTCTTGTCCGTACAGCACTGGAAAAAATATTTGGATGGATCGCTGGGTGCCCGCACGGCTTGGCTGTCGAAGTCTTATGCGGACTTCGAAACCGTTGGCGAACAACTTCAGCCAACGAAAGCGCTCATCGAGGCGTCGCGCGAGGCCTTGCTCGAGGGTTTCTATTTGAGCTTTCATGCCATCGGAGATGCGGCGCTCGATCAAGCTTTAGAAGTGGGCCATCACTTGCGCACGCAAATGGCGGCGCGGTTGGATGCGCGAGCTTCGTCGTTGCCTAGGTCGCGGCATCGCTTGGAGCACGCGCAAGTTATTCGCGATGATCAGATTGCGCTGCTCCGGGAACAAGCCTTTTGGCTCCTGTGTGTGCAGCCCCATCACCGCGTTTCCGATAATGCCTTTGCGCGGGCGCGCCTGGGAGAAGCCCGAGTTTTGCAGAACGCGTATCGCGCGGGAGCCCTGGCGCGGGCGGGTGTTCCGCTAGCGCTTAGTTCCGATGCTCCGGTTGATGATTTTATGCCCGCGGCGGCCCTTTCCGCTGTAATGACTCACCCGCAAAGTACGGAGCGTCTGTTTTTTGACGAAGCGGTATGGGCCTACACAACGGGCGGCCGTTTGCACGCTGGTTTGGAGCCGGGGTTGCTCGGTAAGGGGGCAACCGTTTTTCTGACGGAAAACCCACTGCTTTCCGCTCCTTGAGAGACTTGTTCGAAAAGCCGAGTAACGACACAATGGTAGGGTGATACCGCTCCAACTCCGCTGGATTTTGTTTATGGGTTTTGGTGTGAGCGCTTGCTCCACGACTTATCGCGCGGCCGACGGATCAAAAATTCCTGCGCCAACGGAAGCTAAAGTACCTGCTGCGGAAGTAACCAATAAAGAAACACCGAAAGTGGTAGAGCCCACGCCGCCTGCAGTGGCCGCGACGGTTAAGCCGGAGCCGGAAAAGCGGGGAATTGTGGTGACGCCCCTTTCACCGGCACAAACTAAATCCGATGCACAGAAAGATCTAGAACGAGCGCTGTCGTTGTACGGATCCGGTGAGGAGTCGCAGGCGCTGGTGTCTTTTACGGACTTCATGCGGCGTTATCCCGAAAATTCTCGAGTGCCCGAAGCTCAGTTTTATATCGGGGAAATTTATTTCCATCAGCGCAAATTCAACGAAGCTCTCGAGGAATACGGCAAAGTTGTGGTGGGCCGGGGAATGAAGTCCGCCAAGGCCGGAGATGCGATTTTGCGTAGGGGTGAGTGCTACCAAAAGCTCGGCGAAAACATTAAGGCGCAAATCGAATGGAACGCGGCCCAGCGTCGCTTCCCGCGTTCGTCGGTTGCCGAGCGCGCCTCGGTGCTCCTGAAGGGATTGCCATGAAATGTCGCTGGAGTTGGCCGTTGTTAGTGGGTCTCTGTGTGACCACGGCGCCGCGCGCGGCCGACGATGTTCCCGCCGAAATTCGCGATCTCGAGAAGAGTTTAAACGAGGGTTCGAATATCGGCATGACCTCCGAAGCTGAAGGCGTGGAGCCCGGAGAACCCGGAGGCAACCTCAAACCCTCCGAGCGTTTCGATCGCATTCCATTGCGTCCGCGCATGAGCGACTCCAACTGGCGCCGGTGGGCCGGCCCGGCACTGGAAAAAAATTATAAGGTGCACCGCAAAGATAGTTTGTGGAGCATTTCCGATCGGCTTTTCGGGAATCCGTATTTGTGGCCAAAGGTGTGGCAACTCAATGCCCAGTTTGGAAATCCGCACGTGGTTGATCCGGGTGTGGAGTTGTTGTTTACGCCGGGAAATCCGCATTCTGCGCCCGCGCTCGCCTTTAAGAGTTTTCCGGGCCTCAGTGCGAACGATCTTCCCGTTATGACGAGTACTCGTAAGTTAAGTCTGATGGAATTTTTGGACGAAACTTTGCGCGCGCAAATTCTCGCGCCGCATCCGCCCTTCCAAAGTTTTCTGCTCGATGAACGCCCCGAAGTCGTCGGCAAAATTCCACTGCCCGAAGATCACGGACGTACCTTTCACGATGTTGGTCAGGGGTTTCGGGCACCTAAGTTAGCCGAGGGCACTTACACCATTGCGCGTATTCGGCCGGAACCCGAAGCCCATGCCTTCCGGGTGCGTTGGGTGGGAGACCTAGAAGTAAAGGACAAGCGTGCGGTGGTGAAACGCGCATTCACGGAAGTGGCCGAAGGCGATTTGATTCTGTCGCGTCGCTTTGTGCTTTCGCCCCTGGCGCTGCACGAAGAACGCGTGGGCGCTGAAGACCGCGACCAAACTTATTTTGTGCCGCTCCAGGAAGGTTTTGAGTCGTTGGTCTCTAGCTACATGCTCATTGGTCTTCGCTTTGCGAGTGTAGATCGTGGTCCGCGGCCGGGCGCTTTGCTCACCGTAATTCAGGGCGAACGTAAAATCGGCACCGTACTGGTCGTGGATCGCGACAAGCGCGTTGGCACTGCCTGGATTGTCGAGAGCGAACGCGAGCTAGATATCGACCACGACGATCTCGATTAAAGTGCGGCACTACCTGGTCCGTTTCTTGTAAGGGCCGGGGCATGGAAGAACGATTTAGCCCCACAACCCGATTCATTACTTTGGACGAACACTCAGAACGATTGCGATCGCGCGCGGATTTTTTCCGTTCCCGATTGCCGGGTCAGCGCCTTTTAGTGCGGGGCCCGGCGCAGCGGAATGACTTTGCCCGACCAGCCGTGGCGATTATTGGTACCCGCCGGCCTACGAGTTACGGTCTACGTTTCGTAGCTAGTTTGGTTCCGCAGTTGAAGTCTTTGGGGTGCACGGTGCTTTCGGGCGGAGCTTTGGGCATCGATGGACAGGTGCACGTGTCGGCCCTGAGGGCGGGCATTCCTACTCAGGCCTGGCTGGTGGGACCCGTGGCTAGTCCTAGTCCGCGCTCGCATGCGCATATTTTTGAAGCTCTCTCCCAGCGATCAGGCTGTGCCCTTATTGTTCCTGAAAGCCTAGAGCCCACGGCTGCTCGGGGAGTCGCGCGCCAAGATTGGGTCACCCGCAATAGCTGGTTAGTCGCCGCTTGCGATGCACTCATTGTGGTGGAGGCCCAACTCCAGTCGGGCACTTCAACTAGTGTTGACGCCGCTGCGGAGCTTGGAATTCCCACTTATGTGCTTCCGGGACCTGTGGACTCAGTGCAAAGTGAGGGAACTAATCAAATGATTTCAAGGGGTTCGGGCCGTCCCATCCAAAGCGTCAAAGGGCTTATAGAAAGTCTTATTGTGGATCTTGGCACAAGTTTTTATAATGAAAGTAGGATCCCGGAATGGACTCCGGGCGAAGGGGGTGATTCCACCGACCTGAGCCATCACAAAACTCCCTCTCAAGCCATGTCTTCGCTTTGCTTAAAATTGAGCAATTCTAATGGTTTGAGCTGGAACGACGTGATGGATTTAGCCCGGCAATATCCGGAATCCGTTGAAGAAATTATAAATTATCTTCAGGGATTAGCGGAGCGGGGCGAACTCAAGGGCGTTGGTAATCATTTCGAAAGGAGGGGCTAGCTATGAATCCTAAGGTTATGGATGCAGTTGGTTTAATTGGGAAATTCGTATCTGAGAACTGGGAGTCGATCGTTAACCACGAAGAAATTTTGGATGAATTGCAGAACCAAGGTTTTTCGAGCCGCGAAATCACGGATGCTTTTCGTTGGATCGAGCGGAATACTTTGGGCCCCGATGAGCCTCTGAAGGACACTTTTAGCATTCAGCCGCCCGTAAGAGCGCTGTCTCCTATTGAATCGGCCAAGTTAACACCCGAGGCCTACGGAGTTTTGCTCCGTTGCTACGAGCGCGGACTCATCGATTCTCTTATTCTTGAGGACATCTTGGAGCGCATCGTGCGTTCGGAAGCCGAAGAAGTGGGCATCAAAGAAGTTCGCCGCTTAACTGCGTTGACCCTCTTTACCCGAGTGCAGTCGGAGTGGAGGGACTACCTCCATTCCACCAACACCCTGATCCACTAGGACGGGGTGTTGGCCCTCCGCTCCAGCGGGGTGCGCTGAAATCTTCTAAATTTAAAATCTCCGCCTTGCGTGGACCTCCGCGGCTGTTATTTTTTGCACCATGCATCCAAATCGCATCGCTATTCTGGAGAGTGTCACTTCGCAGGTTCCGGTAACGAGTGGTCAGCCGCTCAAGAAAATTTCCGAAACCTATGGTTCAAGTACTTTTAGTTTGCGCGAAATGGAGCAGCGTCTTTCGAAAGATGTTTTCGAGGGCGTAAAGCGGGTTATTCAAAACCACGCCAAGCTCGATACCAAGTTGGCGGGGGCGGTGGCCGAGGCTGCTAAGAGTTGGGCCCTCAGTCATGGCGTGACTCACTTCACCCACTGGTTCCAACCCATGACGGGCCTAACGGCCGAAAAGCACGATTCGTTTATTTCGTACGACAACAACGGCGGAGTGATTGAAAAATTCTCGGCCGGCCAGCTGATTCAGTCCGAACCCGACGCGTCGAGTTTTCCCTCGGGCGGCATGCGCAGCACCTTCGAAGCGCGTGGTTACACGGCGTGGGACGTTTCGTCGCCGCTGTTTATTATTGAACATGCGGGCGCCAATATTCTCTGCATTCCCAGCGTCTTCGTGAGTTACACCGGGCACTCGCTCGACACGAAAACGGGTCTCATGCGTTCCGTCGAGGCCCTGAGTCATACGGCCACCGAATTGCTCCACGAAATGGGCGATAAAGATGTTAAGCGCGTGAGCGCCACGGTGGGTTGCGAACAAGAATACTTTTTGATCGATCGCCACTTCGTGGGCCTGCGCCCCGATTTGCTCCTCACGGGCCGCACCTTGCTGGGTGCCGATATGCCTAAGGGGCAGCAACTTGAGGACCACTATTTTGGTTCCATCCCGAGCCGCGTGCAGGCCTTTATGGTCGATATCGAGAGCGAGCTCTATCGTTTGGGAGTGCCCATCAAAACGCGCCACAACGAAGTGGCTCCTTCGCAGTTTGAACTCGCGCCCATTTTTGAAGAAGCCAACTTGGCTTCCGACCACAACATGCTCACCATGGAAGTGCTTAAGCGCACGGCCACTAAGCACGGCTTCACTTGCTTGCTGCACGAAAAGCCTTTCGCAGGCATCAACGGCTCCGGCAAACACAACAACTGGTCCATGGCCACGGACACGGGTGAGAACCTCCTGGAGCCCGGCAACACGCCTCACGCTAACTTCCGCTTTTTGGCCGTTCTTTCCTGCGTGCTCGATGCCGTCTTTAAAAATCAAATCGCGTTGCGCGCCGCCATTGCGAGTCACGGCAATGATCATCGCCTAGGTGCGAACGAGGCCCCCCCGGCCATCATTTCGGCTTTCCTGGGCTCGGCCCTCACGCATATTCTGGAGACGCTCGAAAAGGGTGGTGACCTTTCCAAGCTAACGGCCGAAAAAGCGCGCATCGAATTCAATTTGAATCGCCTGCCTTCGCTGCCGAAGGACAACACGGACCGCAACCGCACCTCGCCCTTTGCTTTCACCGGCAACAAGTTTGAGTTCCGTGCAGTGGGCTCGAGCCAAATGATTTCCTTTCCCATGGCCGTGCTGAACTCGGCCGTGGTGGAGAGCATGCAGGAATTCACCACCAAACTGCGGGCGCTCAAAGCCACGGCGGCCTCCACGGAGAGCGCTGTGCTGGAAGTGGCTAAGGAATTCACTTTGCGCAGCAAGGCCATTCGCTTTGAGGGCAACGGTTACTCCGAAGAATGGCGAGCCGAGGCTAAAAAGCGCGGTCTGCACGAATTGCTCAAAACGCCCGAATCGCTCGCGGCCTTCGCCAAGAAAGACGCGCACGCCTTTTTAGTGCGCACCGGAATTCTACGCGAAGAAGAAGTCGAAGCCCTCGTGCACATTCGCTTGGAGCAATACACCAAGCACTTGGATATCGAAGCCAAAACGCTCGCTACGCTCGTGCGCCAGTACGTGCTGCCGGCGGCGCAAATTTACCAGAGCCGCCTGGCCCATACGGTGGTGGGACTCAAGGACGCTGGTGTTTCCACGGATAAATCCGTGCGGGCAACGCTCAAGGACCTTTCCGAGATGGTCGAGCAATGCGCGAATAAACTGACGCTCGTGAATCAATTGCTAGACTCCGCGCACGCCGAGAGTGACCCTTTCAAAGTGGCGACGGCCTTCGGTGAAAAAGTTGCGCCCGCAATGATCGAATTGCGGACGGCGGCGGATGCTCTGGAATCGCTCGTACCGGATGAGCTCTGGGGCTTGCCGAAATATCGCGAAATGTTATTCGTGCGCTAAGTTTAAAATGCGATATTTTTTAACCTTGGTGTTGCTGAGTTTCACTAGCTCGGTACGGGCGAGTGCAGTTTCCGACACGAAGGTTGATTCCGAGGAACGCGAAGTTATCTCGCTACTGGAAAAACTACGCATGCAATCCTCCGACTGCAATGCGGTTCGGTCGGAAATGCTGAGTAAGTTCGATGTCCAAAGCGCGGGCGATGAAAATGGATTCAAGTCTGGAGCCGATGCCAAGAAGGCAATTGAACTTCTGAACTCGGCAAAACCTATCGATTCCACTTTAGTTGACCAAATTCTTGCGCGGCTTATGGATTCGCATGCGCATATTCGCTTCGAAAAAATAGAACCTCGGTTCTTTGCTGCGCTTTGTAATCCCTTTCGTCGACAAACTTTGGTGCGGCGTTTAATTGGTGGAACTCCGGACGCCAAAGATTTTCCTCCGGCGGCGGCCATACGCTCCACCTTGCTGAATTACGCTGCCGATTTGGGTTCTCACCCCGATAGCGTGGCGTTTGTTTTGAGTACGGATTTGTTATGGAAGGCGCTGAAAACGAATTGGTTTAAGTCGACACCAGAACTCACGGGCCGGGTAAGCGATTTGCGCTCCCAATTGATTCAATTTCGGACCGGGGCCGTCGCTTCCCATAATCAGTTTTTCGCTTCACTGCCGAAAGGTACCAAGGAATACTCGCCCGAACAGGTGCAACAGCTTGCTCAACTGGTAAGAGTCGAGTTCGACTTTATTCGTAAAATTAAACCCGGATATCTGAAAATTCTTGAGCAATTGCGGCAATTGAATCCCTAACTGTTTTAGTTCCGTTTGAGCTGTTAGAATCAAGCCTATGAACACCCGCTTGATCCTTGCTCTTGGTCTGGTCGCACTCTCCGCTCCCGTTCTGGCCGATAATTTAAACACCGTGATTATTCCTACTGGAGTTTGGATGAAGCACTCGAGCTCCGTGGAATCGGGCTCGCGGTACGGTGGCCGCATTGAATTTGCTAACCTGGGCAAGAACGTGGCCTTTGATTTGCGCATTGGTTCCGGACTGGACTACCTGGATTACGGCGCTTCGCTGAAGTTTTTTGCACACGACACGCTGACGAAGGACTTTTCTTGGAGTCTCGGGGGTGGTGCGGTGGCTGATTATTCTGCTGGCTATACGACCGTGGCTGAAGCCTCGAGGCAGGGTTTTGTAGATACGGGCGTGGATGCCTTTGGCCGCCTTTTTTGGGACAGCGGTTCGGGCGTTGGCGTGATGTTAGAGCTGGGTCTGGAGTGTATGTTCCACCGGAACACCTTTGCTAAGGGCAGTTTAGAGGCGAGCAGCAACAGCGATATTCGCTACCGCCCGTACGTCGCCCTCGGTGTTCCCTTCGAAATTTAATTTTAAGTTCTTAAGCCGGCTTAGGGGCTTTGGTGTACTTGATGACGTCCACGGGGCAGCCTTCGGCGGCCGCGGCAATCGAGCCGGCGTCCGTTAGTGGGGCGTTCTCGCGCACGATGCAGGTGTCGGCCAAAACCTGAAACACGGCCGGTGCTTCGTTCTCGCAGGCGTCGCAAACAATGCAGCCGGGCTCAATCCAAACTTTGGTAACGATGAAGTCCACGATGGTCGGGGCACCGCCCGCCGCCTTGGGCTTGGGTGCGGCTTTTTCCGTGGTGGTTTCGGCAGCGGCTACGGCCACCTTCCAGGGGAACACGCGCGTTTGCAGGCTCCAGTCGTCGGGCTTGCGAGCCGGAAGTACTTCGACTTCACCGGCGGGGGCCACGTAAGCTAGTCCGCGCATGGCTTTGAGCACTTGAGATTTAGGCAGCGTAAAGCGCACGGTCTCGCCGCGGTTGTTTTCGAGTTCAATTTGAATCTCGGAACGCGACACGGAGTTGCCTACTTCGGAAATGCCGTTGTCGGTGAGTACGCGGAAGTCGTGCTCGTCGAGCTGCATGGGAATTAAGAAGCTGCGCTTCTTGGCGCCTTTGCCTTCGAAAGTGAACGAAAAACTAGCCGAGCGGCCACCGCGCACGAGTTCGGTGTAGTCCACTTTTACGCGGAAAATTTCCTCTTCGAAGGACTCAGAATCCCAGGCAACAAGCAGGCCCAGAGTGGGGTCGCCGGCTTCTTTAGGCGTGAGTTTTACAAAGCTGGCCTTGAGCGAGCCAAAGGCCGAGTTCAAGAGCTTGATGAGAGCGAAGAGAGTGAAGGGGCCGCCGAGCAAAATGACGGCTACGAAAATCGCGATGAACAAACTACCGAAGGTCTGCATGGGCGCTGATTATGGCCATACCTGGGGGGCTCTGCAACAAGAATCTCACTTAGAGTTCGAGGACTTGGGAAAGGCCTGGTCATAGACCCGGACCAGGTCCTCGATGCTCACGTGGGTGTATCTTTCGGTGGTCGAAAGGCTGCTGTGGCCCAGAAGTTTTTGAATTTGGGGCAGCTTAGCCCCCCGCCGCAGGAGGTGGGTAGCCAGGGAGTGTCGCAATTTGTGGGGGTGGAGGTCGATACCCCAGCTCTCCACCCATCGGCGCAGCGTTCGCACGGATTTCGCAGGCCCCCAAAGTGGCGAGGGCGGATGGCTCATAATTTCTAGAGCTCGCGCGGTCAGGGGAACTTTGCGGGTTTTGCGGCCCTTGCCGGTCACCTGTAGTTCGGCATTTTGGATATTCAGCTTCTGCAAATTTACGGTCCAGGCTTCGGAAATGCGCAGTCCCGATCCGTAAAGCAGTTCGAAAAGGAGCTGTTCGTGCAGGGGCCGAGTCTCTAGCGTACGCAAAAGTAGGGGCAAGTCTTCTTCGTCCATTACTTTCACCAAACTTTTACTTACGCGCGGACGTTCAATATGTTTGGTGAGACGGGCATCGGCTAAATTTTGTTCGGCGAGCCATTTAATAAAGCAACTCAGGGCACTCGCGCTTTGGGCCTGACTGGCGGGAGCGAGAGTTTTGGAAAGATCGCGCATGAAGGTATGTAGCGATTCGGCTTCGATGCGTCCTTCCGCGTTTTCCCAAAAACGTTGCGCAACATCTACGTAGGCCGAACAGGTGCGCGGACTTTTGCGCTGCTGCAGTCGTAGCCACTCGCCGAACTCGCGCACTAACGGAGCGAGTGTTACACTGCTCTTCATGGTCTTTAGTGTATCACGCTTGCTGGGTGTTTCTGGGTTTCTACTTTCTCTTTGGGCGGCTTCGCCGGCGCGGGCGACGGGACTTTCGGCCAACCTAAGTGCCTCCGATATTCGTTATGCTGCGGACATTTTGCTTTATGGTTCCCAGCACCGTGGGTTCTCGGCGCCTTCCGTGCCTAATGATAATCTCGGACTCGATCTCGGCGTAGAATCTACCTTCCTTTTCCGTCGCGATATTTTAGATGGTGGCGATCAAAGTGCCGTCGTACCGAGAATTATTCCACTGCCACGTTTGTGGGGCATGTGGGATTTGCCGGGTGCTTTTCAGGTATCGGGATCATTTTCGCCCGGCGCTCTTTACGATGGTGTTTCCACCGTGGGTGCCGGCGTGCAATGGACTTTTTATCGCAACTCCGAATACGGCGTGGCCGTGAGTGTCTTGGGTGACTACACGTATGTGGATGCCTTCGGCGATCTTTCCGGACATTTATTGGGCGGTAGCGCGCAAGTGTCGCGCGATTTGGACATGTGGCAGCCCTACGTGGGGGGTGGTTTTGCCGCGGGCGGGGCGTCCGTGCGGGGCGAGCTGGTGGCGCCCGGGGTGGATCGAGGGACTTACTCCGATCCTAAATTGCATTTTTACTTCGGCACACGCATCGATTTCGCGGCCAAACTTTACGTTCAGCTGGATTTTTACAACGCGTTTTTCACGAGTTCCATCCTAATGGCGACCTCGTTTTAATCGGCCGAGTGAATAGATAAGGAGAACCACCATGTCTCATGCACGCGTATTGGGTTGGATGGGCGTCAGTTTCTTGGCGCTGGGTGCTTGTAGCAAGAAGAAGGTAACGGCGCCGGAAATCGCGGTACGTCCCACGGCGGCCGGTGGAACTTTATCGGTGGAGCAAGCCCGGCAAATGTCGAGTTACTCGAACGAAGTGTTCAAGTTGACGGATCCCTCTACGGACAAAGCCGTCGATTTAGAAAGCACGTTGCCGGATGCGTCCTTTCAATCGTCTAAAAATGCGCTGAGCCTCTATGCCGCCACTCAGGTGCGTCGCGAATTGTCGTTGCTTAGTCCCTTCTCTGCTGCCTTGCCCGAATGTGCGCAGGTGACGGAGGGATCACTGGAGGACGCGGATTTAGATGGCATTCCGGCCCTGCTGAAATTCAATTTTAATTGCACCAGCAGCCAGACCGACGTGGAAAACAATTCTTCGGGAACGATGTCGATTTTGGATAAGGACGACCATCGGGCCATGGGCGGCCTGCGGCTAGTTTTGGAAAATTTGCACGGACACACCGTGTTTAGTCGGGGCAAAGAAAAAGTTCAGGCGGATGTAACGGCGAATATCGTTTTTGATCAAACCATCGACGATAAATCCATCACGAACGAGAGTGAGCGCTCCATGTCCGTAACTATGGCGCAAAAGTCGCTTGTGGTGGCGAGTTTTCTTCGTTCCGTAATAACGCCCACCGAAATGAAAAATGCGGCCCGCGGTGGCACGGTGGACGAGCTCAAGGGCTTTTTGCGCGTCGTCGATGTGGACCGCAAAATTGACGTTATTTTGTCGGTGAATAGTGAAGGCCTCGTTTACAACTCCACGACTTGTCCAGGTTTTCGGTCCATCGAGGGCGGAAAAATCACGTTCCACGACGGCACGGGCAACGAACTCGTGTATGCCTTCGATCGCTGCAATCGCACGACCACGTACAACGGACAAAATCTCTAAGCGCCAGTTTTTCGTCTAGGCCTCGCATCCCATCGCCGTTACAAAGGGATGTGGGAGGTAACATGAAAAAAACAGTTGTGTGTGTGGGAATTCTTTCTTTGGTTCTGGGTGGGTGCGGAAAATCACGTTCGGGCTCGAATTTTGTAGCGAAACCTACATCCGCCAGTGGTGCTCTGTCCGAAGAGGACGCTAAGGGAATTGCGTTTTGGAGCGACATTGGCACGGACGTCATGACTCCGGAAGGCGGCAGCGAAATTTTCTGGCAGTACGTACCGCACGATGATGGCAGCAGTTCGTTGCGTAATATGCGCGGTATGGCCCTCAAGATGTTCAGTGGTTTGGTGACCCAGAGGAACTTCGGCAGCAGCGCGGAATTCCATGCGGCCGCTACTCCGGCTAATTGCGCCAAGATAAGCTCGGGTTCGCTCACGGATTCGGATCAGGACGGAATACCCGACGCGGTTCGCGTGGAGGTAAACTGCAGTCAGTCCGATTTGGGTAAAAATAGCTGGATTGATTTGGAGTCAGGCACGCTCAATGCTCAGGATAAAGACGCGCAAAATCCTCGGGGTGGATACCTTATCGATGCGAGCAATTATAAGGCATCGCTCACTGGCGAAGACGACCAAAAACAGTCCGTAAAGGTCGACTTCGAAGGGCAATCACATAACGACCAAACGGTAGCGGGCGATGTGGTTACCACCAGTTCGGATGTTACGTTGGCAATGAGCAGCGCCAGCATGAGTTTCACCATGGGGCATTACCTGCAGTCCGTAGTGCAATATATCCCGGCCGACGAGCAGGGAGTTACTCACTTCGTGGTGAAGGACCTCAAAGGATTTATGCAATTCAGAGGCAGTGGTTCGCAGCGGGGTGCCGCTAAAATGGTCGACGTCGTACTTGCAGTTTCGGCCGATAATTTAACGAGTGACTCAGATTGCTACGGAAACTTCCGGACCGGTTCCATTACGTTGAAAGATGCCGGCGGAAATACCCTGGTGCATTCCTACCAGGATTGCGAAAAAACGACGACGTACAACGGCAAGGAATTAAAAAAATCTTACGCTAAGAACTAACCCTTGGGTTCTAGGCGCGTGAACTGATTTTTGTTCGCGTCGAAATCGTAAATCCACGCTACGCCCGTCCCGATTTCCGTTTGGAGAATCTGGGCGGGCGTCATCTTTTCAATATCCATGACGATCGAACGCAAGCTGTTGCCGTGGGCGGCCACGATCACGTCTTTGCCTGCTTTGAGCACCGGCACGATGGTGGAGTGAAAATAAGGCAGCGTGCGGGCGGCGGTGTCCTTAAGGCTCTCGCCTTTGGGAGGCGCAATGTCGAAGCTGCGGCGCCAGATGTGCACTTGCTCTTCGCCAAATTCCTTGGCCGTTTCGGCTTTGTTCTTGCCTTGCAGATCGCCGTAGTGACGTTCGTTGAGGGCTTCATCGCGGTGGATCGGCAGGCGAGTGTCGCCAAGTTGCTGGAGTACGAGGTCTAGGGTTTTTTGCGCGCGTTGCAGGTTCGAAGTGAAGGCCACGGCGGGATAAAATCCTTTTTGCTTCAGGCTGCGTCCGGCTTGGGTGGCTTCTTCTTCGCCCTTCGGGGTGAGCGCAACGTCGACCCAACCGGTGAAACGGTTCTCGAGGTTCCATTGGGATTGTCCATGACGAATGAGCACAAGCTTAGCCATGGATACTGGTTAGCGCGAAAGCGCCGTAAAATCACTTTTTGGTGCGGGCTTTTTCGATGAGATTTGTGGTGGAAAATCCCTCCACGTACGGCAGCACCATAACCCGGCCGCCCCAGGCGGCGAGCACGGGTGTTTCCACCATGGTGGCCGGATTCCAGTCTCCGCCCTTCACGTGAATGTGGGGGCGAACCACCTGGAGCCAATCCAGTGGGGTGTCCTGCGGGAACATCGCCACCCCGTCCACGCAGCGAAGTGCCGCGAGTACGTAGGCCCGGGACTTTTCGTCGTTGAGGGGGCGTTCGGGGCCCTTGATTTTGCGGACGGAGGCGTCGGAATTAATTCCCACTAAGAGAAGGTCGCCCTGGCGGCGTGCTTCGGTGAGGTAGCTTACGTGTCCGCGGTGAAGCAAATCAAAACAGCCGTTGGTGGTAACAACCAGGCCGCCGCGCGCCCGACACTCGTCGGCGAGGCGCTTGGTTTCTAACCAGTCGGCAGGCAGCGTCGCGGGCATTTTTAGAGCGACCTTTGGTAACTATACGAGTAACGCAGTCCTAGGCGCCCATCGACGGTGCGAGCCGCAGCGTCGACAATCCACAGCGCGGGCGCAGCGGTTTGGCAGCTTTCTAATATTACGCCAACGGCGCTGCCCACACCCGACACCGAAGGAGCCGGTTGCAATCCCATAATCCAACAGCCGGGCGTCGATCCGCAGGTGATCAAAAAGAAAATGCGGTAAAAAGCGCTCGTAAAAACCAGCAGGCCCGTGAGTCCAAGCCAGAAACCGGCACCGGCACCCGAAACAAGTTGCAACACGGTGCCATCGTAAAGACTAAAGGCCGTAGCCAAACAGGCGAGGGCCATGAGCAAGGAGCACGCGTTGTCGATGCACTGGCACAGAAACACGGATTTCAGCGGCGGTGCGATCGGGTAAGCAGCAACATTCATGTCGTCCATTTTAGCTATTTCCTGAGTGCGAGTACACGGTTCTTAAAAAGTGGGTGGCCGCCACCACGGCCGTAGGTACCCGAAGTATCAGTGCGCCCAGAGAAAGCGGCGCGGCTCGGCCGTCAAAAAGCCGCCGTTCGTCGTCAGACCATCCACCTTCGGGACCGATGTAGAGATAAATCGTGGTGGGTGCGGCCGAAGAAATATTCGGAACCTGCTGCGGAAAACCAATAACTTCTCCTTGGGTAGAGAGCGCTTCGTCGGCCAAGATGTGAATGCCGGGCAGGCGCAGGGTGTCTGCAAGTGTGTGCCAGTCCGCGCGCACCGTGCAGCGCCAGCTGCGCGCGCACTGTTCGGTGGCGGCATCCGAAACTCGCTGCATTTTTTCGGTGGGAGCTTCTTGTTGCGAAGTGTACTGGCTGTGCGCGCTGCGAATAAAACGCAGAGCCGTGATGCCAATTTCCGTAGCTTGCGTGACGGCTTCCTTGAGGGCATCGCCCCGGGGCGGCGAAAGACAAAGTTCAATTTGCGGCGCCAGCGCGGGTGTAACTTTTCGATCCGTCACCCGGAAAGTATAGGGTTTGATATCGGCGCATTCTGCTTGCACCTTTTGGCCGCGGCCGTCCAAAAAGGTAACGACTTCGCCGCTACGAATGCGGAGGGCTTTGAGATGTTGTTCTACATCGGGGCCCAGGTCTTTAGCTGTGAGCGTCGCCTGATTAGGCAAACCGTCTTTGCACAGAAAATGGTGACGCTGCCCCACAGTTAAGAGTCCTTCAGTTCAGTGGCATTGACCACGCGATGTTTCCCGAGGGCTTTGGCTTTGAGGAGGGCCCGGTCTGCGGCTTCCACGAGCTCGGTGGTAGAGGGGGCATCGTCCGGATAGGCCGCCACGCCCAGACTTAGGCTAATACCCGTCTGCGTTTGCACGGCATCCAAATGACGGCGAGCGATGTCGATGGCTACGGGGCGCGAAATTTCGGGAAGGATAATGGCAAATTCTTCGCCGCCGTAGCGGGCGACTAAATCGCTCGAGCGGCGTGCGCGCTCCAAACATTGGGCCACGTTGTGGAGCACCTCGTCGCCCCGGCGGTGACCGAATTGATCGTTGTACTTTTTGAAGTCGTCAACATCGCACATGATGAGCGAGAGCGGCCGGCCATAGCGCTTGGCGCGCGAGAACTCCGCTTCCAGGCGATCCCAAAAGTAGCGATGGTTGGCCACGCCGGTGAGTCCGTCCATGAGGGCTAAGCGGCGTAGTTCGATGTTTTCGCGCTCGAGCTCATTTTGACGGAGCAAGCGAGTGACGGCGGTCTGTAGGTCTTCGGCCTCCCAAGGTTTGCTCATAATCAGGCTCAGCCCGGCCCGATTCACCGATTGGTGAATATCGGCCAGGTCGGCAAAGGCGGTCAGAAGAAGGCGTGGACACTCGGGACGTACCGCTGCACACTCGGCTAAAAAATCGAGGCCATTCATTTCGGGCATGCGAAGATCGCTAATGACGAGCGAGTATTCGGTGTCGCGAAAACTTTCGAGGGCGGCGTGAGGATCTTCAAAAGTTTTTACGATGGCGTGGCGCCGCAGATCGCGCGCAACGGCCTTTAAAATTTCTGGCTCGTCGTCCAAAACCAAAATGGGCAAATGAACGGAGACGGCACCGATGCTCATGGCGCCCTCTTTTCGGTGCGGAGCAAGGTGTCCCAACTCCCGCGGGGGCTCAGCTTAAAGTTCCGTAAAAACTTCGTGGCGATCACCACGTTGTCCGGATACCAGAGGGGAATGTAGGGTAAATCCTCAACCACGGCTTGTTGGACTTTACCGTATAATTCGCGTCTTTTCTCGAAGTTCGGGTGACGAATGGCGGCGTCGAGCCAACTGTCTACGTGAGCGTTGCTGTAGAAGGTGCGGTTGCGACCCGGCGGAAGCTCCGAAGAATGAAAAATGCGATTCAGCAGGTCAGGATCGGTAATCCCCGGCCAGCGCAGGGCAAACATCTCGAAGGAGCCTTTTTGCACGTCGGCAAAAAAAGTGCCGAATTCCATAGGTTTTAGGGGGGCGCGAATGCCTACGTTTTGCAGCATGCGCTGAATCACGAGGAGGGTTGAAACGACATCCCGGTCCGAAGAGCTTTTGAGTTCAATCTCCAGATTTTCGGCATGGGCCGCGCGTAATAATTCTCGGGCGCGCGTGGGATTGAATTCCAGGGGAGAAACTTGATTGTTGCGATAGGGATTTCCGGGCGGCAGAAGCACGGTGGCCGGAGTGGCAAAGCCCATTAATTTGTGGGCAATGAGGTCGTTGCGATCGATGGCCAGCGACAGGGCCCGGCGAACCCGCAAATCTTTTAGCTTAGGTGAGCGCAGATTAAGACCCAAGTATTGAAACCCCACGCCGGGGCCCCGGTAGAGAGTGAGGTAAGGATTCTTGGCCGCTTCCAGAGCCCGTGTGGGGGCTAGACTATTAGAAATGTAATCAACATCGCCTCCGACCAGGGAGAGAAAAAGTGTGGTGGGGTCCTCAATCGTTCGCACGATAATTTTTTTGTAGGCGTATTGGTTGGGAAAAAATTCGGAACGCACAAAGGTGATGTCCCGATCGTGTGTGCCGGCCAATTTATAGGGGCCGCTCCCGACTAGTGGACGTGGTCCCGCCGGCGTGATGGGAACAATTTTTACGCGCGCCACCTCGGAGTTCAAAAACGAAGCCACGGGCGTACGCAAATGCAGGCGGAATATGTTGCCTTCGCATTCCATGGTCGTGATGACATCTAGGCCTGCGCGGATGCGCGATTCCGGTGCCCGGGCCAAATCGAAGGACCCCTTCACGTCCGCGCAAGTGACTAAAGTGCCATCGTGAAAACGGCGGTCCGAGGGCAGGGTGAATGTGTAATTCTGGGCATCGGTGGTCTGAAAGTTCTGGGCGAAGTCAGGGCGCGGTTTAAAATCTTCACCGATAGTAACTAGTCCCTGGAGGAATATTTCGAAGGCGTGTTCGGCTTCGGCGTCGATGGCTAGATGAAAATCGAGACTTTTAATTTCGCTTTTGATTCCGATCACCAGAGTGTCTGGATCGGTCTTGAGTTCTTGGACGCAGGCGGTCAATAGTCCACACGCGAGGAGCGCGAAGCTAGGCCTGATCCGAATGTCCATGCTCACAGAATAGCTAAAAAAGTGCTTAAATAGGACCACATGTTCGTGAAAAGCGCTTTCCTATGTAAATGGATCACTCTGGCGGCTACGTTTTCTGGCGCGCTGGCGCATGCAGACGATGAGGCCCTCTTTAAGGAGGCCCTCCGTAAACGGCTAACCTTTATCTTCAAGGACGAAAAACTGGATCGAACGAACTTGGGGGTCGAGGTTTACTCGTTGAGCCGTCAGGAATCGCTCTTCGAGTTGAACCCGCAGGCGCCGCTTTCGCCGGCCTCTGCCATTAAGCTCCTTACGGCCCTGGTGGCTCTAAAAAAATTGGGCCCCGATTACACCTACAAAACCGAGGTGTACGTGGATGGGCCCATTCAGAACGGAGTGCTCAAAGGTAATTTATATTTGAAGGGAGGCGGGGATCCCGCCCTCGTGACCGAGCGCATGTATTTGCTGGTGAGTGAAGTGCTCCGCAGCGGCATTCGCCAGGTGACGGGCGATATCGTGGCCGATGACTGGGTTTTTGATCAAATCAAAATCGATCCCGCGCGCATCAACTCGGACACCGATCGCGCCTACAACGCTCCCGTGGGTGGTTTGAGTTTTAACTACAACACCACAACGGTGTATTTTCGGCCCGGCGAGAGCGTAGGCGCCAAGGCGCACGTCATTGTAGAACCCGATACCGGCTATATATCCGTTTCTAACAAAGCGCTCACCGGTGCGCGAACGAGTGGCTATAGCTTAGTGGCGAGTCGGGTGAAGGGTGACGGGCGCGATACCATGGACGTGCGCGGAAAAATTGCGCTCGGTATGGGCGAGCAGCGCAGTTACTTTAATATTGCCTCACCGTGGAGCTATGCGGGCCACGCCTTGCAATCTTTTTTGGAGTTGCGCGGAGTTAAAATAACCGGTGCGCGCATTCGCCACGAACAAACTCCGGCCGGCGCCCGAAAAATTGCGGAGCTCGAAAGCTTGCCGCTGCGAGAAATTGTTGTGCTCATGGATAAGTTTTCTAACAACTTCATCGCCGAAGCCCTCGTAAAAACTTTAGGCAAAGAAATCAAAGGCGCACCCGGGACCACCGAAAAAGGACTGGAAGTGTTGCGCGAAGAAGCCACGCGTTTGGGACTAAACACCGCGGGATTTAATATCGTCTCGGGATCGGGACTCACTCGCGACAACCGTGTGAGCGCGCGGCAGTTTGTGCAGTTGCTCAATAGCGCGTATTTGGATTTCGACGTGCTGCCGGAGTTGCTTTCGTCGCTGCCCATTGCGGGCAAGGATGGCACACTCAAAAAACGCATGAAGGGCACTTCGGCCTACGGTCGGTTGCGCGCTAAAACTGGATCGATCGATGGCGTAGCGGCGTTGGCCGGCATTGTGCAAACGCGCGGCGGAGAGCTGCTCGCTTTTTCTGTGCTCATGAATGACAAGCGTAAAAACCCGGGTGCCATGCGTCCGTGGCAAAACTATTTTGGTCAGGCACTAGCCGATTTCAACCGCAAAGCTCCGCTCAGCGAAAAGCCGCAGCCCATTTCGGATACGATTGAGGACGCGAGCGAAGACGATACGGGTGCTCGATAGTTATGGCCAAGTCCAAATTTCGTTGGCGCCCGGTCGGTGGTTTGGGCGAAGTGGGCATGAACACCATGGTGTTCACCTTCGGCGATTTGTGCGTGCCCGTGGATGCGGGGATCGCCTTTGCCGACCCAAACGACTACGGCATTGAAGCCGTTTTTCCGGATTACCGCGAAATTCTTCTCAAAGAGCGTCCGCCCGTTTGGGTGATCACCCATGCTCACGAGGACCATATTGGTGCCGTGCCTTCGATTTTTGAAATTTGCGCGCAGGAAGGAATCGCGGCGCCCGAGGTATGGGCGCCTCCGCTGGCCGCCGCCCTTATTCGCGAGCGCATGTCCGATGGGGGGCGATCCTCGGAGGCAAAGAACTTCCGGGATCGGGTGATCGACATTGAGCCCGGCACGACGCGTGAAATTCGCGATTTAAAAATTCACTTTCTACGCACTCGCCACAGCACGCTCGACACCTGCTCCGTTGCCTTTGATTGGTCCGGAGGTGAGCGACCGCTGCGCATTGTGCACACGGCGGATTTTAAACTGGATTCGCACCGCTTCGAAGACGGCACGCTGGCGCTCGAAGATGCCTACGGAGTTTTTACTCGCCGGGGACTAACTCCGGACATGCTTTTCATTGATTCCACCAACGCCGAACGCCCCGGGCATTCCGTGTCCGAGGCCGATTTGTTGCCGGGCCTAGAGAAGCTCATTGCGGATGCGCAGGGCCGAGTGTTTTTGACTCTCTTTTCGTCTAACATTCAGCGCATTGCTGCGCTCGTTGCGATTGGCGCCAGGCTGGGTCGCACCACCTGTTTAGCGGGACGTAGCATGCAAACTGCGCACCGAATTGCGCAGGAGCTGGGCATCTACGGCAGTCGTTGCCAAGACTTGGTGAATGAAAATCTGCGCGACCTGCGCGATATTTCGCGGCTGCCGCGGAATCAGCAGTTAGTCATTTGCTCCGGAAGTCAGGGCGAGTCGCGCAGTGTGCTCATGAAAATGTCGCAGGGCACGCATCCTGAATTCAATTTAGGCAGCGACGACCGCGTTATTTTCAGTAGTAAACTTATTCCGGGCAACGAGCGCTCGGTGGGACGATTGGTGAATGGGCTTTTGCGCACGGGGGCCGAAGTTCTGATGGGCGACACCGCGAGGGAGTTAGCGGGAGGTCCGGTGCACGCAAGCGGGCACGCTCGGCGCGACGAAATTGCGGCGGTGATGCGCTACTTAAAACCTCGGTACGTGATTCCCGTGCACGGTGAGCTGCGCCATTTGCGCAGTTGCGCCAGCATTGCGCACGAACATGGCTCCGAATGGAATTTGCCGGATGAGCACGTGCCGGTGGTGGAGAATGGCACGGAGTTGATATTCGAAAGCTCCAATACTTCATGGGATCTCGTGGAACGCATTCATACTTTGGAGCGTCCGGCCCGCATGTTGCGCTTCGAAGATTTTTCGGCGCCCTCGCGCGACGCCTTCCTGCGCGTGCGCAAGCGGGCAGCCTCGGCGGGCATTGTGTCGCTCAGTTTAGATACCATGGGGCGCGTGAACTTTTCGATTGAGGGAGTTTTTCCAGAAACCATGTACCAAGGGCGGTACCGGGAAGGCATCGACGCGCAAGTGCGTGATTGGGCTTTCGCTAAATACCGGCAGCTGGTGCCGAAAAACTTTCGCGAGCGCGACGAAACCTTGTGCCGCGAAATGGCCGACGATTTAGCGCGACATTTTCGTCGCCTTACGGGCGCGCGTCCCTACGTGATCGTGCATTTGACCGGAGGCTGAGTGAGAGCCTTGGTGCAACGAGTGCGCGGAAGCACGATGATTGAGTCGGAGCTGGCAGACTCGGCCCCCCGGAAATCGCAATTTGCCGGAGTGGGAATGGTTGTGCTGCTGGGCTGGTTGGCGGCCGATGCCACTGAGGGCGAAGCTCGGCTGGCCGAGCGCGAAAACTGGCTGGTGAGCCGGGTGACGGGTTTGCGCATTTTTCCCGATGCTCAGGGACGGATGAATTTAAACTTGGGTGACTATTTGCGAAGCAGCGGAAGCAGTGGCGGCATACTCTGGGTTCCGCAATTCACTTTGGCGGCCAAGCTGGAATCGGGGTTTCGTCCCTCGTTTACGGACGCTTTGGCGCCGGATTTGGCTCGGCAACGCTTCGATGCGCTCCGTGCGCGAATCGGTCGAGAAACACCAAATTACGCACAGATCTTTTGCGACTTCGGCGCCGACATGACTCTCAGTTTTTCTAACTGGGGCCCGGTGACGATTCCTTTGGAGACATGAGATCCGCTGGCTTTAGTGAATACCAGTGCGTGCCGTCGATCACCTTCCAGCCCTCTTGTTGGATGGGCACGGGAACGTTGGCGGCGAACACGATTGTTGCCCCCGCACTAAAGAGAGACTGCTCTGCGGCATATCTTTTTTCTTTGGATGCTAACCACAAATCGTCGGAGCTAGGAATTTCCGCCACGATTTGCAGGCGAGCAACGCGAGTCCAGGGAGCATAGTAACCCGCCGCAATGGTGCCAATATGCGTCCCGGCGGCAATGCCCGCTCGAGTGAGCTCTTGAGCCACCAGCATATCTTGGGCGGCCTTCGTTCGGATTTCGGTGGTCGGAGCGAGCGAGGACGGATGTCCCACAAATCCCAGATAGCCAGTTCGCGCCGCTAAGTAGACGCCAAGAAAAGCTCCTGCCCAGCGGCCGGCATGGTGACGAAATTGATAGGTGCTGCGGGCGCTCAATAAAAGGGCCGTCATGAAGATCATGACAAATCCACTTATATAGCGAGTCAAAACTAGCACCATAACGAATAAGCCGGTCGCTCCCAAAGCGGGAAGTAAGAGGTAGGCGTTGCGACCCAGACCCCCCAGAGTTAGCCGTGGCAGTCCGCCGGTGAAAATTAACCACAACACAAGGAAGAGTAACAAAATGTCTGGATAGAAGTGGGCTTCGAGCCGTTCCAAACCATACAGGATGCGATTCTTCTGGGTGTCACGGTTCAACACTTGGTGAGCACCAGCGTACCAATAGGCAGGGTTGTACCAGGGAGGATAGGTGGCCACTATGGGAGTG
This sequence comes from Bdellovibrionales bacterium, assembly GCA_018266335.1. The sequence continues at coordinate 18,424 of JAFEAR010000144.1, read as the reverse complement.
GCGAATTCGTAAGCGTCCGGCGCACTGAATATTTTTCGCGTGGTGTGCAAGGGAATTCCAAAGCGAGGGTCTTCACCCTGCCAATGAATGTATTTGGTAAGCCCTCCTACAAACCAAGCATGATTAAGCTTCCCGGAATCGCCCATGGTGAAATGTCCCTGCTGGCGACTAATCGCAATCATCCAGGGGGCACTTACTCCCAGCTGTGCGGCTCCCACAAAGCAGGTGAGAATCAAACGTTTACGCCAAGATCCATGGAGCGTTAGGGGCAGGCAAGCAATCACCATGAGTCCCCAAAGGAGCATGGCGGCCTTGGCTAGATAGCTAAGGCCAAGTGCGGCGCCTAGCAACAGAGCAGGCCGCAGGAGGGAGCGAGTGTTTTGCTCCCGCATTGCGACCAACCGCACCAGTAGGCTCATGGCCGTACACCCGCAGGCTACGGCGAAGACGTCGGGCGTGGTCAAGATCAGGTGGTCATTCCATTCGATCATGACCCAGAGGAAGGCCGTTAAACAGGCCGCATAAATTTGGCTGCGGCGCCGCGGAGGGTCTTCGGAGCGTGTCGCGAGTAAGCTGCTGACAAAGGAAGAATACGCAGCGGTGGCAGCTACCAATACGAGGGCGTTGATGAGTTTTACAAACCCAAATTCAAAAGTTGGCGGCACTCGAAACAAAGAAAAAAATAAACTCAGCAACGCAGGATAGAGGGGGCTCCAGTAGGCATTTACAAAACCAGACCAGTCACCGTGGGCGAGTTTGTCGCCCATCTCTATGTACTGGAGACCGTCGGAATGCATGTAGTTCCAGTAGGCGGTGGCGAAGTAAAGGCCAGCGGCCCCACTTAGTAATAGAAAAAAGCGCCGGGTGTACCGAAGCGATGTCGTCATGGACTCAGGCGTGGACCGGCTTCAGCACGAGACCAGTTTCATTGATTTCCGAAGCTTCCTGGTAAGTTTCGTAATCCGTGTTGATGGACCATAAGTCGTTTTGCGCGACTTGCGAAATGTTTTCGGCCGCCATGATTCCCATCAGAATGCTGTGATCCTGGTTGTTGTATTTAAAGGCGCCGTAACGTCCGATGGGGGTGATTCCGCTGAATCCCTGTAAATATTTTGAAACAGTTTCTACGTGTTCGCGATAGCCGCGGCGGTAAACGGGGTAACAGCGTGGCACGCGGTGCACATGGCCGCCAAGAATTTTTGCATTTCCGATCAGGCCCGTACGTTGTAATTCCTCTTCGGCTCGGGCGATGGAGGCCGTTGAGGGCTCATTCCACAGGGCATCGTCATCGTTGGCCCAGTACTCGAGAGTGAGAATACTGGTTTTTTTATCGCCGTAAAGCTCGGGTATCCAGTTACGGAAGTTGGTAATGCGACCCACTTGTAAATCTTGAGAGTGCACGTAGAGCCAGTTGTCGGGAAAAAGATCGATGGCATCGACTTCCAAGTACACCAGCAAAGTGTTGCGGAATTTGAGTTCACGGGTAGCCGTAAGAATTTGAGCGGGAACATTCGGAAGGCTCTGAACGAGCAAGGTTAACGGCATGGTAGAAATGACGTGATCGTACCGGTGTGTCCGACCGTCGGCCAGCTCAATGCCCGTTACGTGCTGCTCATTTACGAGGACTCCCTTGACGGGAGCGTTGGTGAACACTTGCCCGTCGTGATTGCGTACGTAGGTTGCCATGCGTTCGTAAACCGCACCCGTTCCGCCCAGAGGAAAAGCGAAACGATCAACGAGCGTTTTGTGTTTGGTGCTGCCGCCACTAAAGAGGGCATTTTTAATGGCTTCGAAAAGCGAAAGCTTCTTGATGCGTTGGGCGGCAAAGTCTGCGTCGAGCTCTTGGCAGCTAATGCCCCAGAGCTTTTCGGAATAGGTTTTGAAAAAGATGCCAAAGAGGTGGCGGCCAAACCGGCTCACGACCCAGTTTTCGAAGGTGGATTGGTCTTGCGTAGAGGGCGAAATTTTTTCGCGCACGTAACTCATAAAACACCGTGCCGCCTCGAAAATTCCCAAGTTGCCAAGGGCATTCATGGCCTTAAGCGGGTACATAAAAAACTTTTTCTTGTAGTAAATGCGCGTGAGCCGATCGACCATTCGGTAGTCGCGGCCGATAACTTCTAACCAGACCTTGTTCACTCGGTTGTCGGAACTAAAAAAACGGTGCGGACCAAGGTCAACTTTTTGGCCCCAGAGTTCAATGGTTCGTGCCATGCCGCCCACGTTATCGGCGGCCTCAAACACGTCCACCTGTACGCCGCGTTTGCTAAGTTCATAAGCTGCTGTGATCCCGGCGGGTCCCGCCCCGATAATTCCGACTCGCATTCGGAGGTCTATATCAGGGAGTGAAATTAGCTGCTAGCTAGATTTCGCCCGCAGGTGCGCCCGATGTCGCGGCCTTAATAACTTCCTGCGCGCGTGCCAAATCCTTAGGATTCACTAGAATGTCTACGCCCGAAGCCGCGTTCACGAAGGGGCGGAGTCCACCGGCGTCGTCGGATTGCACCACGCAGTGAATGCCTTCGCTCTCGAGCAAGTTGCGGATGATGTCCGTTTCGGGACGCGAGGAACAAGTGCAAAGATGTGCAAGGTCAGCCATAGACTCCAGATTAGGGGCATCGGCCCGGCCCTGTCAGGCCCCTTTGTTTAAAGTTTCCTTAATAAAATTGTGTATATAGATTCATTGAAGAATGTCGCGGAAGTCTGCCAGGGGAATACCCTGCGTGGCGGGTGTGTGCAGGAAACTAGGCGTTTTTTCGCTGAGCACCCGGCCCGGCCGATCGGCATATTCCAACAAATAAAGCATGGGATTGAGATTCGCCTGAAAGGTGGGATCGATGGCCTTGTCGCCCGGATAAAAACCACCGCCCGCGTAATCGGAGGGGCTGAGCTCGAAGGTAAACGAAATCACGCCATGCGTGCCGTAGGACCAATCCGTGGTGTCGCCACTCGCAATGTAGAGCGACGATGCCGGCTCGGAGGTGTAGTGGTTCCACTGCGACATATCGCGGCCCATTTTTTCGTAAATGGCTAGGTCGGCTTTGTTGCCTTCGCCCACGGGGGTTTTGGTGTGTCCCCACGGATAAAGAATCAGCTCCGAATAACTGTGCAGAGTAAGGAGCGTGGTCATGCGCGGTTGGGAGCTAACGAAGTCGCGCACGGCCCGCGTTTCGGGTTCAGAGAAAGGTTGTGGACCCATGTAGGTTTCGGAGCGGGGATCGGTCGAAGATCCTCCCGTGCCCCAGCCGTAGCCGTAGTTGCGGTTCAAATCGACGCCCTTGGAACCGTCGCCATTGGCAGAGCGATTTTTACGCCACAGACGGCCGCGGCCGTCCTCGGTAAAATCGTAAACGTGACCATCCGGATTCGTGACCGGTGCAATGTAAATTTCACGGCTGTCCACGAGCCGCGTGATGGTGGCATCCTTGCCGTAGTTATCTAGCAAGTAGTGGGCAAAGAGCAGCGGCATTTCTACCGACAGGTGCTCGCGGGCATGGTGACAACCCATGTAAAAAATCACCGGCAGTTGCGCATTGGCCGCTTCGCCGAGTGTTTTGCCGCTGATGCGCAGCAGGGGAATGTCGCGGTTTTCCACCGAGCGACCCAGGGTGCTGAGGGTTACGAGTCGCGAAAACTTCTGCTCCATTTCCTGCAGTTCGTTCACTGCACGATCGTAGGAATGGTAGCGCGTGGTGGCGATGTCTCCCAGGAGCAAGCGCGTGGGGAGGGGATGAGCTTCGGCGTTAAATCCCGCCTGGCGCAGAACTTCGGCATCGGCTTCGCTGCCCCATACAAATACTCGGTCGGAGCGTACATCTTCCGGCGAATAACCCAAATTTGCGATGCGAGTGCGCTGCTCGCTTGTGGAGGCTTTGACTTCAATGATGTGGGTAGGAGCCCCCTCGAGATCGGGATTCGGAGCGGCGCCGAGCGCGCCCATCGTCCAGAGGCCCAGGGAGAGGGATAAAAGTTGACGCAGTTTAGTAGCCATTTTCACGTGATGCCTTCCTTAGTGCTAGGGTATTCTTATAGCTGTGGAATCAACGATGCGGCCCATAAAAACTCTATCGCGGGATTGGATTCGGGTCACGGGGCCCGACTCGCTGCGTTTTCTGAATGGCATGTGGACCTGCGACTTCAAGCGCGCGGTGAATGCCACCAAGAACTCCGGCGAATCCTCTACGGGCGCTGGCTTGCTGCTTAACGTGAAGGGCCGTGCCGTGGGCCCCGCCGTTTTCTTGTGCACGGGTGAGCAAGAGTTTTGGCTTTCCATCCCGGCCGGGAGTGGCGATGCGGTGTACACGGCGCTCGATCACTTGTTAGTCGCCGACGAAGTAGAAATGACTCGTCCGGAGGAGGCCCCTTGGACCGTGATGGCGCTGCCGAAGGGCATGCCGGGAGTGCAAGCTGAGGCCGAAATTCCGGCGCCCGTTCCCGAAGCCAAGGATAAATTGTTTCGCGCGGTTCGTATTCCTCAGGGACTGCGTGTTCCGCGGGCCCAATTGGGTGAGCGCCACGAAGAGCTTTGGTTAGCTGCGGGACAATCGCTTCCCTTCGCCGCTCGAGAGTTGAGTGCCGACGGTTGGTCCGCGTTGCGTGTAGAGGCCGGTATTCCCGAATGGGGTGTAGACTACGACGGAGAAAATTTGGTGCTTGAGTTTCCCTTTGCTGCGGAGATTTCCTTCCACAAGGGTTGTTACATTGGCCAGGAAGTCGTAGCGCGCGGCACTTACCGCGGAAAAATGAACAAAGGTTTTGCGCGCTTCACGGCCGATGCTCCGCTGCAGCTCGGTTTTGTGCACAGCGAGGCTGACACCAGTAAACCGGTGGCCAAGATTACAACCGTGGCGGGAACCAAGGGTCTGGGCCTGCTGCGTTTAGCCGTGACGGGAGCTTTGTACCAAGAATCTGCGAACGGACGTATTCCGGTGCGCTCGGTGGATGTTCTCACGTGAGTGAAGCGCTCGAAGAATTCCGCTGGTACATTGACGGCGAACGTAGGTTAGCGCGCACCACCGTTGAAAGTTATCTCAGCGATTTGAAGGCGTGGGAGCGCGCGGGCTTTCCGGTGCAATCGGTGCACCCGCCCTCGGCCCAGGAACTCATGCGAGCGCTGGAGTTTTTTGAGCAAGAAAAATCCAAAGCAGCCACCTTGGCCCGCCGGGCAGCGAGCTTGCGTCTTTACGTTCGATTTCGCGCCCTCCGCGATGTGAGTTGGGACGACCTGCTCAAGGATATTCCCGTGTCCAAGGGGACCGATGCGTTGCCGAAGGCGTTAAGTAGGGAAGACATGGAGCGACTGCTGGATTTCGACCCCGGTCAGGATCCTTCAGCTCTACGCGATCGGGCCCTGTTGGAACTCATGTACGCATCGGGTTTGCGGGTGAGCGAGGCCATAGAGCTTAAAGTCTCCGCGGTGGATTCCCGCGCGGGGCTGTTGCGGGTCATGGGCAAGGGAAGCAAAGAGCGCCTCGTGCCCTTCACGGACCGGGCGGGCGGCTGGCTCGAGCGTTATCTGGAAGAGGTGCGTCCGGCCTGGGCGGCCAAAGCGCAACGCAAATACGCCGATTTCTTATTTCTCAGCTATCGGTGTCGTCCCTTAACCCGGATGGGGGTGTGGAAAATTCTGCACCGACGAGCCCTCGCCCAGGGAGTGGACGATGTGCATCCGCATATTTTGCGGCACTCCTTTGCTACCCACCTTCTGCGGGGGGGCGCCGACGTGCGTTTTGTGCAGGCCCTATTGGGGCATGCTTCGCTCTCGGCCACCGAGCGTTATATCAAAGTGGCGGACGATGAATTGACTCGGCTCTTTCGGGATTTTCATCCGCTCAAAAGCCGCTGAGTCGCTTTACAACGGCGTGCCCCCCGGGCAAGTTGGAGGGGTCATGAGTCAACACCCTAAAACCACTGCCGAAATCCGCGAAGCCTTTTTGAAATATTTCGAATCGCAGGGACATCGTCGCGTTCCTAGCTCGAGCCTGATTCCGAGCAACGATCCCACGCTTCTCTTCACTGCGGCCGGCATGGTGCAGTTCAAGGACTGCTTCTTGGGCATTGATAAGCGCGACTACACGCGCGCCACCTCCGCGCAAAAATGCGTGCGCGCCGGTGGTAAGCACAACGACCTTGAGAACGTGGGATTCACCGCGCGTCACCATACCTTCTTCGAAATGATGGGCAACTTTAGCTTCGGCGATTACTTCAAGAAGGAAGCCATTCACTACGCGTGGGAATTCACCACGAAGGTGTTGGGCCTGCCCAAGGAAAAACTTCGGGTCTCCGTTTACGAGAAGGACGACGAAAGCGCCGAGATTTGGCACAAGCAAGAGGGCGTGCCTCTCGATCGCATCGTGCGCTTTGGCGACGCCGATAACTTTTGGTCGGCGGGTGATGTAGGCCCCTGCGGGCCGTGCACCGAAATTTTTTATGATCAGGGGGCAGAAGTTGACGGCGACCGTTGGCTCGAGTTCTGGAACTGCGTGTTCATGCAGTACGATCGCGCCGCGGACGGCACGCTCACTCCGCTGCCCAAACCTTCCGTGGACACGGGCATGGGTTTGGAGCGAACGGCGGCCATTCTGCAGGGAGTGGCGTCAAACTACGACACCGATTCTATGCGCCACTTGCTTCTGGCTACCGAGGCGCTCGTAAGTCGGCGCACGAAGCGCAAGCTGTCGATCGTGGACCAAGGGGCTAAGGACGGTAAGGTTAGCTGGGAACTCTCTGCCCTGCGCGTGATTGTGGACCACTTGCGCTCGACGAGTTTTTTGATTGCCGACGGCGTGTTGCCTTCGAACGAAGGACGGGGCTACGTGCTCCGCCGTATTCTCCGCCGGGCCGTGCGCTTTGGTAAGCGCCTTGGGCTAGAGGAGCCTTTCCTCGCTGAACTTTATCCGGCGCTCGTGGAATCTATGGGCGCGGTGTATCCAGAACTCATTGCCCGCAAGAGCGTGGTTACGGATATTCTTACGCAGGAAGAAAGCAAGTTCTTCGAAACCCTCGGACGTGGCTTAGAAATTCTCGAGGGCGCCTTCGCTAAACTCGGCGGCAATAAAACATTGCCCGCCAACGTGGCCTTTCAACTTTACGACACTTACGGTTTCCCGCTCGACCTTACGGCGCTCATTGCGCGCGAAAAAGGTTTGGCGATTGACGAAGCCGGATTCAATAAACTCATGGAAGAGCAGCAGGAACGCTCGCGTGGTTCGTGGAAGGGCAGCGGCGAAACCGCTTTCCTAGGGCAAGTGAAGGAATGGAAAGCGCAGAATATTTTTCCGCGTTTTACGGGCTACACGAGTGATCACGAAAATTCCAAAGTGCTCGCCGTGGTTCCGGCTAAAGATGGTGCCTGGGTGGCCCTCGATCCTACGCCCTTCTACGGCGAAGGCGGCGGCCAGGCCGGTGAGCAGGGTATGCTCACCTTACCCAGCGGAACACAATTGACCGTGTTGGATTCACAAAAGCCCTACGAAAATGGTTTTGCCTCGTACGTGCGCGGCGAAGTTTCGGCCCTGAAGATGGGTATGACCGTGAAGGCGCAGGTAGATCTAGAAGCCCGCGCGGCCTCGCGCGCTAACCATACGGCTACGCACTTGATGCACGCAGCTTTACGACAAATTTTGGGCACCCACGTGCAACAGGCAGGCTCGCTGGTAAACGCCGAAAAATTGCGTTTCGATTTTTCGCACCACCGCGCCGTAACGAGTCAGGAGCTTGAGGCCATCGAAAACTGGGTGAACGGTGCCATCGAAAACAACATCAAGGTGTGCGAGGAAGTCACCAGTTACAACGATGCCGTGGCGAAAGGTGCGCTCGCTTTCTTCAGCGAAAAATACGGCGATTCGGTACGCATGATTCAGGTGCCGGGTTTCTCCACGGAACTTTGCGGCGGCCTGCACGTAGAAAATTCGGGAGACATTCGTTTCTTCAAGATCACGGGCGAGTCGGCCGTGGCGGCGGGCACCCGCCGTATTGAGGCTATCACGCGGGCTAAAGCCATTGGTTGGCTGCGGGATCAAGAAGCGCTCGTGGAACGTTTAGCGCACAAACTCAAGGCGCCGCCGGCGCAGCTCGAAGATCGCATCGAAAAAATCTTGGACGCTCAGCGCGGGCTCGAAAAAGAAATCGATGCCCTTCGCCGTCGTCTGGTGCAAGGTGGCTCCGCGGCCGCCAGCGAGAAGGGTAGCTACCGGGGCATGCCACTGGAAGTACACGTGCTCGACGAAAATGACGCAAAGATGCTGCGCGAGCAGGCCGATGCACTTCGGCAGAATCAGCCGACGAGCATTCATATTCTCATCGCGGGCAGCGCTGTTTTAATCACGGCGAACACCGATAAGTTACCGAAAGCGCACGCGGGAGAGATCCTAAAATCGCTCAGCGCAGCGCTCGGCGGTCGAGGGGGCGGGCAGGCGCAAACGGCGCAAGGGCAAATTCCCGCGGCGAAGCCTGCCGGAATTCTTGCGTGGGCAGCCCAGCAAGCTTGACTCCACTCCGATCTGGCGAAAAAATTAGGCCATGAATAAATTTACCGCGCTCTCTTTGTTGGCCGTTACGCTCTCCCTGTCCGCTTGCGATGGCGAAAATCATCTCAAGGCGACCCGCACGGCCGAGACGCCGATGATTGTGGAGTATACCGATTTGCCCGTAACGGTTTATCGTTTGGAAGGTGCCGTTCGCCAAGATCCGCGCTGTGGCGTGGATGTGATTAACAACACCGTTATTTATCGCACCTGCTACGTGGAAGACATGTACGAGGACCGCAAAGAAAAAGTGAGTGTGCGCGTGCACTTTCCGCAAGGCTCCGAACTTTCCGGTTCGCAGCAGGAACAAATCGAAGCGGAGTTCAGCAACGATGCTCATCATCCCGAATTGGATTACGGCTACGCCGAGGCCACCATCAAATCTTCAGTGCACAAGTACGACAAAGCGTCGCTCAAAAATATTCAGCTCTATTACGGTCGTATGAACGACGTGTACGTAAAGCTGAAATAGTTCAATGAAGAAGTTTTCCTTTCTCTGTGGGCTGAGTTTTTTGGTCGCTTGTTCGGGTGAGCCCGGACGCGAGCGCTTTCCGGGACCGCCTGGGCGGACCACGGAAATTCAGCAGGCCGAGGCACAGAAGGCCGTTATGGGCGGATTTGATCCGACTCGAAACGCCGTTGCTGCGGGCACGGCCAATGCTCCGGCCCTGAGTGGAAAGACGCTCAAAGGAGTGGTTCGTTTAGGCAAAGGTGTGAAGGCGGCCGGAAAATTTTTCTTTCTTTCTGTGCGCCCCGCCGCCGGTGGCCCTCCGCTCGCGGCCCGTAAAGAAATGGACGTAAAACTACCCTACGAATTTAATCTGAGTGCAGCCGATGTCATGATTCCGGGCACCCCCTTCGAGGGCGAAGTGCAGGTCACGGCGCGCATCAAGCAAGATGGAAATCCGCTCAGCCTGGTGAAGGGCGACTATTCGGGAAGTGTACGGGCCAAAATCGGCGACCAAAAAGTGGAGATCGTGGTCGATCAGCCGGCCGAGTGAAGATTGCGCAAGAAGGCGAGAGCTTCTTTGTTCGCGGGATCCAGCTTAAGAATGGTCTGCCATTCCGATTGCGCTTCGGTCTTTTGTCCTAACTCAAAGTGAATGCGCGCCAAGCCCAGACGACCTTCCGTCCAGCTCGGAAAAGTATTCACTTGCTCGCGCAAAAAGCGAATCGCTTCCTGACCACGATGACTGCGGTGCAGAGTTTTAGCCGTGCCTAGGGCCGCCATTTGGCTGGGCTGCCAATCGTAGGATTTACGGTAACGATCCGCCGCCTCTACAAAGAGCAGGCACTTCTCGTACATTTGGGCGATTTCGAGTTCCGCATGGGCGAGGGCCTGACGGTTCTCGGGGCTCACGCTGCTCTCGGCGGTGGCGGTAGGCGTGGCCTCGACTTGTTCGGCCGCGCGCTTTACCGAGGCGGGCTGGTCGAGCAGGCTCGAAGGAAAATCGCTGAAAAACTTTTTAGCTTCTTCGTTGTTCGGCTCAAAATCCAGTACGCGGCCGTAGGCATAAGCAGCGCGCTTTAACTTATCCAGTGACACCGAGGCCCGGGCGAGCCACCGAAAGCCGTGGGCGTTGGTAGGTTCAAAAAGAATCCACTGCTTGGCCCAGTGTTCAAGGGAGACCCAGTCGCGCAGGGTGATGGCTTCGTGGATGCGCCGATTAAACTCGGAGCGCACTAGCTCGCGACCAGAATCGGTGTCCGTTGTGCTCATGACTTCTTGGTGAGCTCCACAATTTTACGTTGGGCTTCGTCAATTAGGTCTTTGAGTACGCCGTCTTTAAGGTCGCCATAATCGCGCACGATGCCCTGCCAGCGTTTAAGCGCCGAATCGTAAGCTTCTTTGCGCTCGTAAAAACGAGCTACGTACGCTTCTTTTTCGGCCAGCTTCTGCCGGCCCTTGATGATGAGTTCCTTAGCTTTGGTGACGTACTCCGACTGAGGATAGCGCGTAATAACTTGCTGCGCGGCTTCGATAGCGTCGCGGGCCGGGCTTTGATCGCGCGCGGTCTTCTCCGGCGTATCGTTGTAATACGCGAGGGCGCGTTGGTACTGACCGTAGGCGGCCTCAGCGTGGTTAGGGTAAAGCTCTACGAACACCTTATAGGCGGCAGCGGCCTCGGTGTAGTTTTCTTGTTTGAATTCCATGTCGCCCGTGCGCAGCTCCGCGAGGGCCGCGAAGCGCGACTGCGGAAAGCGGTGGCGGATTTCGTTAAAGTGATCGGTCGCATCGATGTAACGTTCGCGGTCGATGTACTTCATGGCGGCATTGTAAATGACTTCCGGATTGTCGGAGTCCTTCACGCTGTCCGAAGAGCAGCCCGCAAATAAAAATCCAACGGCGGCGAAGGCCAGGGTCGTCGTAAACGCGCGCAATCTCATGATCTATCCACCTAACCCAACTAATTTGCGCAGGGTCTCGCACTCCTCGTGGGTGAGGTAGCGATACTGGTTGCGCACGAGGGACTTGAGCGAAATGCCCGCGAAGGATTCGCGGCGTACTTTGTCTACGGGGCGACCAATGGCTTCGAACATCTTGCGGATGTGGCGGTTGCGCACTTCGGTCGTGGTGATTTCGAGCCAGGTTTTGCCTTCGAGCTCCCGGAGCACGCGCACTTGCGCGGGCTTCGTTTTTTGTCCCTCAACGCGCACGCCGTGCATAAGGCGGCGTACTTTGGTGACGTCCACGTGTCCGTCCATTTTAACGGCGTAAACTTTCTCGACTTCGAAAGTGGCTTTGTTGAGGCGCAGTGCTAGCTCGTTGTCGTTCGTCAGCAGGATCATGCCTTCGGCATCGGTATCCAGGCGGCCGATAGGTTTGACCCGTTCCTTAATTTTAGGAATGAGGTCCACCACGGTGTCTACGCGGGCATCTTTGTCGGGGGGCGGCAGAGTCATCACTCCGCGGGGTTTGAAGAGGGCCACGACGACTCGCCGGGGCGGCTCCTTCATGAGTTTACCCGAAACTTTGATGTGATCTTTGCCGGGAATGGCTTTGTCGCCCACTTTGGCGACTTTGCCGTTCACGGTCACTTCACCCATGCGGATGAGCTCTTCGCAGTCGCGACGCGAGGCCAGGCCTGCGTCCGCCAAAATTTTTTGGAGCCGAATGGCCTCGCCGCCACTCATGACTGGGCTTCTTCGCGGGCGCGGTCAGCCAGACCGAAGTCCGCGGCCTCCGTAATGTCTTCGCTGTGTTCATCGAAGGAACCGCGGTCCGGATTTGCTGCCAGCGACGAGTTGCTGCCCAAAAAGGCAGCGGCATCGCCCAGCAGAGGGTCGGCGGCGAGCACGGTGCCGTCGCCTTCGATGTCCGACGAATTGCCGGCATCGTCGCGTACGAGTTCGCGTTTGAACTCGTCCATGGCGGGCATTTCGTCGAGCGAGCCCAGGCTGAAGACTTCGAGGAAGTAGGAGGTGGTCGTGTAGAGCAAGGGGCGACCCGGAGTTTCGGCGTGGCCCGCAGTGCGAATCAAGTTTTTCTCCAACAAACCCTTCATCAGGTGACCCGAGTCGATGCCGCGAACGGAATCGATTTCGGCGCGCGTAACGGGTTGTTTGTAGGCCACGATGGCGAGAACTTCCAAAGCCGAGGGCGAGAGCCGTGCCGGTTTGTCCTCGAGGAGCTTTTGCAGCAGGTCGGAACATTTCGGATGGCTACGGAATTGATATCCGCCAGCTACTTTGACCATTTGGAAACCGGAGTCTTGGTATTTTTCCTCGAGCTTGGTCAGGTAGGCGGGCAGCTCGCTGGTTTCGTAATTAAAGCTGTTCAGCAGGGTGCGCAGGCGCACGAGCGAAATGGCTTTAGGCGAAGCGAAAATAATCGATTCCAGAGCCTGGAGAATTTCGCCTTCGTCCGTCACCTTCGGGGTGGCGTCGGTGACCGCTTGTTCAGTTTGCGTTGCTTCCATTTTTCTCCCAGGTCATGTTGTAGTTTTTCTTGGCGGCTTCGAGTTCGGTCGGATCCATACGGCGATGAATCGCCAGCGGCCCGAAAATTTCTTCTTGTTCGATGCCCGAAATACCGATGCGCGCGCTTTCGAGCACACCAAGGAACATCGAGATAACGTCCTGCGGGCGCGCCACCTGCGGCAGGAGTTGTTGGAAGGTCACGCGGTCGCCGGCCGAAAGACTGGCGACGATGCGATCCAAGCAAACCGAGATGGGCGTTTCGTCCGTGAACACGTTGTGCACCACAACTTTGCGACGCTCCAGCAACAGGCGGTAGGCTTCGGTAAGCTGAAAGGGGTTAGAGAGTGCCACTTCGGGCTCGATGCCGTCGGCAATTTCTTCGGCGCCCGTGTTGCGAACCGGGAAGACATCGCGGAACAGGCGCGGACGCTCTGACAGGCCCTTCGCAAGATCTTTGTAGTTGGCCAATTCCACCAGACGGCGAATGAGTTGTTGGCGGGGGTCGGGACCGGTGGCTTCGCCGTTGGTCTCTTGCGGCAGAATGACCTGACTCTTCAGGTAAGTGAGCGTGGCCGCCATGACTAGGTAGTCACTGGCGAGGTCCAAGTTCATTTCGCGCATGTAATCCAGATAGGCCAGATACTGCCGCGTAATGGTTGCGATGGGCAGGTTCAGAATATCGAGTTCTTGGTTCTTGATCAGGTGAAGGAGCAAATCCAAAGGTCCTTCGAATTCAGGCAGATGCACCTTACAATCGATTTGGACGGTGGAGCCCCTTTTTAAAAAACTAGCCTCGTTTGCGCTCACCCGGAGAGTTCTAACATGGGCCTCGAAAAGCGTCTAATGCGGAGGGCCTAGGGGCCATAGGTTTCGAGGTACTTTTGGATAAGGCTTTCGACGATTTCTACCTCGGGATCGTCGTAGGCCAAATCAAGATCCTGCAGGCAACGGGAGCAAGCCCGTTCTAAATCGATCTTCTGGCGTAGGTTCCGAAAAATCCAATCGATCACCTTGAGCTCAAATTCCTGGGGGTTGAATTTAGGTTTGGTCATAGCTTTTCCCCTTCGTCGTTGGAACTCTTCTTGGCCACCCGGTGCAGGGTGATGCGCATTTCGCCGTCGAAGAGCTTGTGGAGAATGAGGTCGTCCACCTGGTCGAAGGGGTCGCGCTCGCCAAAGGCCAAATGGTGAATCGAGACCTCCAGCACCGCCGCGACCTTGCGGAGGTGATGCAGGGTGGGCTCCTTGCCCGCGGTCCAACCGTGGAGCGTGTTGCGGGAAATGCCCGAGACTTTGGCGAGCTGGGCCAGATTCCATCCCCGTTTGCGAAGGAGCAAATTGAGAGTTTCGGTGAAGGTTTTTCTCATAGTTAAAGGGCCTATCGGAGGGGTCCAAAGACCCTTAACTCTTTTTTCTCTAAAAAAACCTGAAGTTCCCGAAGGAAAAAAGCTAGGCAAAGACGCCGCTAAAAGCCCCCGTGAGGCTTTCCTTGGGAAGAAGAGAGTTTCTTGCTGGGTGCGAAAATGTCTATTTTTCTTCATATTTTCAAATTGTTATCCTTTCTTCTTTATAAAGAATGATTTATATTCTCTATAAGGAAAGTCCATTCTTTTTACGGCGCTATGCTTTTTGAGTGGCCCGCAAAAAGAAATCAACTCCGAACCGGTATCGGAACGAGGGATTTCTCGAAAAGCTGGCTGCTCACTGCAAGCGGCTCCGGGAGCAAAAGGGTTATTCCATCGACCGGATGGCCAAAGAGGGTGAACAGCTCAGCACGAGCGTGATCCATAGACTAGAAGCCGGCAAAAAGCCGGTCACGGTCCTTAGCCTTTACCGGATTGCCCAGGTTCTTGCGCTGCCGATCACGGCCCTGATGAATTTTGAGTCCGACACCCCCCTGGCGGCGTCGACCCCTGGGCATTTGCGAGTTATTTCGGCGTCGGATCCGCGGGTTAAAACGGAGGCCTTCAAAACGCTGCTGCCTCTTTATTCGATCAGGGCTGCCGCCGGTGCTTTTGCCGCTTCATCTCAAGATGGGCACGAACCGGAGGGTTGGGTGGATGCTTCGAGTGTAAGCGTCGCTTTGGATAAACGGCTCTTTGTGATTCAGGTCTTCGGGGAATCGATGGTTCCTCGCATCCAGAGTGGAGACTACATTGTCCTGCGCGCCAGCCCGGCCGGAACTCGCCAGGGCAAAATTGTGCTGGCCGAGTACCGCGGACCCGCCGATCCCGACACCGGGGGTAACTACACGGTAAAACGGTACAGCTCGGCGAAGATTCTTTCGGGCGATGCTTCGTGGCGACACCAGGAAGTGCGCTTGGAGCCGCTCAACACGCAGTTTGAACCCATCGTGCTGCATCCAAAAAACAAAGAAGACTTCCGCATCATCGCGGAGTTCGTTTCGGTCCTGGGTACGGCCTAACGCTTAGTTCAGACCAAACGCAGTGAAGAGTAGGGTCATGAAGCCGTAAACGGGCACGGCCAAAACGCGCAACAGACCGGTAAAAAATAGAATCAGGAGCAGCCAGCTGCCGTAGCCGTTCATTTCAAATCGGTCGATGGCCTCGGCTACTTTGCGTCCGCCCACGCCGGCCAAAATGCGGGAGCCGTCGAGGGGAGGCACGGGAATTAAATTGAAGAAGGCGAGGAACAAATTCAGCTGCACGGCCATGATGAGCATTTCCATGGCGGCCCCGGACATGCCAATGCGCGAGGCCTGCAAATCGGGCATGGCGCCCATGCTGCGAACCATGATGGCCAGAATGGCGGTGCAGAGAACGGCGAGGAAAATATTCGAAGCGGGACCGGCCGAAGCTACGAAGGCCATGTCGCGACGGGGCTTGCGGAAGTTTCGCGAGTCCACGGGCACGGGGTTGGCCCAGCCAAAGAGCGGCGCGCCCGTAAGGACCGAGATCGCCGGGAAAATGACGGTGCCCATCCACGAAATATGCGCCATGGGGTCAATAGTCAGGCGGCCCGAGTAGCGGGCTGTGGAATCGCCCAGTTTGTCGGCGATCCAACCGTGCGCGAATTCATGAAAAGTCAGGCTGATGATGAAGGGCGGTGCAAAGAGCAGCAGCCTTCGGATGGCGTCGTTCGAGAAAATGTCCATTTTTATGACTCCGTCGCCAATCTTCTTAGGCTACCCGGCCGATGAAACCAAGAAAAAGTCGTGAGACACTGAAGGCGTGGAAAAACCCCCCGTGCCCGAAAAGGCCGCACCCGAAGTTCGCTTCCAGGAATTTCTTAAGAAAGTGGTGGAAGTTGGGGCGAGCGATTTGCATTTGAAGACGGGCATTCCGCCGGTTGTGCGTTTGCGCGATGAACTTCGTTTACTTTCGCGCAACATCGAGCCGCTCACCGGCGAGGACATTCGTCAGATTTGTAAGTCCATTATTCCCGATCGTTTCCGCAACGACTTTGCCGTGGGGCGGGAAATCGATATGGCCTACAGCTTGCCGGGGGTGGGGCGCTACCGCATTAACATCTTCCGGCACCGCGGCCAGATTGGTCTGGTAGGCCGCCTTATTCCCTTCGAAGTGCGCGCGCTCGAGGAGCTGGGTCTGCCAGACATCGTGCGTAAACTCGCGGTGTTGCCGCGCGGATTGGTGCTCGTTACGGGCACGGCCGGTAGCGGCAAATCCACGACCCTCGCGTCCATGATCAACGAGTGGAACACCACGCAGAGTGGGCACATCATTACGATCGAAGATCCCATCGAGTATCTCGTGCGCGATCGCAAGGCGATTATTACGCAGCGGGAAATTGGACTCGATACCGAATCTTTTTCGTCCGGTCTGCGCAGCGCTCTCCGGCAGGATCCGGACGTCATTATGATTGGCGAAATGCGCGACCAGGAAACAATTCGCACGGCCCTTAACGCGGCCGAGACGGGGCACCTGGTGCTCTCCACACTTCATACTAAGGATGCGCTCGAAACCATCAACCGCATCATCGGCGTGTTCGATATGGAAGCGCAGCAACAGATTCGCTTTCAGCTATCGGCTTCGCTGGCGGCAGTAATATCGCAGCGGCTGGTGAACAAGGCTTCGCCTACGCCCGATAGCGGCGGCTTGGTGTTGGCATCGGAAGTGATGGTGAACAATTCGCGCATTCAGGATTGTTTGCGTGATCCGCGCAAGACCGACGAAATTCGCGATGCCATCGAAGGGGGCGCCGAACAGTACGGCATGCATAGCTTCGATCAATCGCTGATGAGTCTCTATGAAAAAGGCACCATCACCCGCGATACGGCGCTACGGAATGCGAGCAACCCCGTGAACTTTGAACTTAAGCTCCGGGGCATTCGCCAGAGTCACGAAAGATAAACCATGCTGACCAATGCGTACGACTTGCGCTACTTTTTAGAAGTCTCCGCGACTCTCAATGTGTCGCGTGCCGCCGAGCGTCTGGGAATTAGTCAGCCGTCGCTCAGCTTGGCTATTCGGCGGCTCGAGGGGGCGGTGGGTGCCCCGCTCCTTATTCGTTTAAAGCACGGCGTGCGTCTAACGCCCGCGGGCGTAAAAGTTTCTGCTCGCGCCAAAAATCTTTTAGAAGACTGGGAAAAACTGCGCGCCGATGCTCTGGAGAGTCAAGAGCAGGTTAAGGGCCGACTCGTAGTGGGGTGCCATCCGTCGGTGGCGCTTTATTCTTTACCGGCCTTCGTGTCCGACATAGTTCGTGAACACGCGGGACTTGAACTGAATTTTTCGCACGGACTTTCTCGGGTGATCACGGAGGAAGTCATTAGTTTCCGCACGGACGTGGGTATCGTGGTGAATCCTGTGCAGCATCCCGATTTGGTGATCAAAGAGATCTGTCGCGACGAGGTAACTCTTTGGTGCGCTCCCGGCGGGATAGAAGACATTCTCATTTCTGACGGCGATCTGCACCAAACGCAGGTGTTGGTGCAGAAGTTGGGCAGATCCCAGGCGCAGTTTACGCGTTTCATGAACTCCTCGAACCTCGAGGTGGTAGCAAGTTTAACGGCCGAAGGTTGTGGCGTGGGAATTTTGCCCACCCGCGTGGCCAAGCGAGCCCATCGACCGCTCAAAAAATTTGGACGTAATTCGCCCGTGTTTGCGGATCGTATTTGTTTGATCTACCGCGCGGACGGTGCAAAGAGCCGCGCGGTTAAGGAAGTTATTCGGGCTATTGGCTCGGCAAAAATTTAGGAGATTCTTGGCATGGTTCCACAGATTCGTTTTCCTTTTCTTGGTTTGGTGGTCGTTGTAGCTAGCACGCATGCTTGGGCGGGCGATACAGTGGAGCATGCCGGCAGCGCGCGCGATACCAAAGCGGAGGTGCCAAGCATGAAGTCGGGACCCGGCCCCCACGAGCGCGATGTGGACCGCGAAATTTTGCGTAAGGACCTTTGCCGGCAACTAGTGAACCTCATGCCGAAGGTCGATGCCGACGTTCGGCAGGCTCGCCAAAGTTCGGCTAAAAACGCCAAGGCAAATGTTGGTTTCGTTTTGGAAACTTGTCGGCAGTTGGCACCTTTAGTGGATCGCGTTTCTGGATCGTCAGCGCTGGAGGCTTTGTCTTCGTCGGAGTTTAAATCAATTTATAGCGGTTACTGCGAAAAGGCGTTTAGCGATTATTCGCTGAGTGCGAGCCTGGGCGATTACCGCAATGCGGTGACTCCGACGGAAGATGATCAGCGTTTGCAGTCTTTCAGCACGGCGCTTAGCCAAGTGGCGCGGGCGGAGAAGTTCTCGGCTCGGGAGCGTGCAAGTCTGGAACGGTTGACGGAAGCCTTGCGCCATCCGGAACGCCATTTTACCTTACGCACCGATGAGTTGAATGACCGGGTGAAACGCCTGCGTGCACCCATGGAACAAGCCTGCGACGCGAAAGGCTTGCGGAGTGAAGAGCAAGTCTTGCAACTGCGGGATCGGTTAACCACCGCGGCAGCTTCGACAACTTCGCAAAAATTGCAGCGCGCCTTCGCAAGCATCGCGCAAAAATTAAATT
>JAFEAR010000143.1 GCA_018266335.1 Bdellovibrionales bacterium | reverse complement strand
CTTGGCGCTCGCCCATAGACTCCAGTAGCGCCGCTTGCACCTTGGCGGGCGCGCGGTTGATTTCGTCGGCCAGCAAAATATTGGTAAACACCGGGCCCTTCTTGGGCGTGAATTCGCCGGTCTTCTGGTTGTAAATCATAGTGCCCGTTAAATCGCTGGGCAGCAGATCGGGCGTGAACTGCACGCGATTGAACTTTACGTCCACCGCGTCCGCAATGCTCTTCACCGTGAGCGTTTTTGCGAGACCGGGCAAACCTTCCAGCAGCACATGGCCACCGGTGAGCAAGCCCATGAGAATGCGCTCAACCATTTGCTTTTGGCCGATGACAACTTTGCCAACTTCCTCCTGCACCTTGCCGAAAAACGCACCTTCTTGTTTGACGAGTTCTGTGAGTCGAGCAACTTCCGGATTCATCTGATAGATTTTACGGCCATGAGCTCAAAAAAGCTTCTAGGGAGTTACGGGCGGAGCGTCAGCGGATATGTGATCGCCGGCCTGGTGTGGTTGTTTATTGGCTGGGCCCTGTCTTCGCTAGCCCTAGGCTCCGTACTCGCCGCTTGGTCCCTGGTGATAGGCCCGCTCCTGGTTCCCGCCATTACCTGGAACTGGATGCGTTGGCGCCACGGCCTGCGCCGCCTAGACATCGCCAAAGATACGACGCTCGCACGCGAATTCTTCGCGCTGATTCTCTCGCAGCGCGGCCCCAACCCCGAAGTGTGGATGCACCCCAGCGAAGATCTGGGCCTCCTATGGTTCGAGCGGCTCGGACTGCGCGAATCACGTCAAATTGTTGTCGTCTCCCAAATGTGGCTCCAGCGCCCCGCCGAGCTCAAAGTGCGGGACTGGCGACGTTTGTGGAACGAAATTCATTCCCTGTCCAAAGGCGAGCGCTTCCTTCGCAGCTGGCAAATTCGCCTGTGGGCCGGAGCCCTGGGTCCTTGCGACGCCCTTCTCTACGGCCTTGAACTTCTACTTTCGCTTTTTGGTGTTAGCGATTTGCCCTCGCCCGGATTCTGGTTTCAACGCGTGGCCTGGCACCTCCGAGAACTTTGGTTTGGCCTGCCCCCCGACTACGGCACGCCCCCGCTTCCCGACCAGCATTCTCCCTTAATCACCCCCGATGCCTGGAACTCCGTGGTCTGGGGACCCTGGTTCCAAATTCCTCCCGAATCTTGCCACCCCGCCTGGTGGCTGCTTACGCATCGCAGCGCGATGCTCAGCACGGATACTGGACCGGATTCGAACTAAAGTCCGAATGAAAAGCGGATGAGTTTTTTTTCATTCGTGATCTCGCCATTTACTCTGAAGAGCAGAAGATTTATCTCTGAAACATGTTTTCATCTTTTGTTATGGGTCTCGCCTCTGCCACGTTGATTGAACTCGGAATGATGGAGGACCCCATCACCAAGAAAAAGCGCCACCAACCCCAACTCGCGCAGCAGCACGTGGAGATTCTCCAAATGTTGGAGCAAAAAACCCGCGGTAATCTGACCGAGGACGAGCGCCAGCTGCTAGAAAAAGTTTTACGCGACGTAAAACTTGCCTTCGCCAAAGCGGCAACCCAAAACAAAAGTTAAGAAGGAGGTCTACGTATGAGAATTGCCTTTAAACGTCTCGCCGCTTCTATCGTTCTAGGTCTTCTGGTTGTATTCGCCATGCAATTACGGGTGCAATGGCCCCAGTCCGCCCAAACGGCTCCGCTGGCGCCCACCACGAATGCCAACATTTGGACCGAACGCAACGCCAACAAGAGCACGGGCTCTTCCGGGGTAGATGCCGCCGCCCTCAACAAAACCTTTACGGAACTAGCGGCGCAACTTTCGCCCACGGTCGTTAACATTTACACCAAAACGCGCCTGTCGGATCCGCGTCGCTTTGGTGGTGGGGGCAGCGAAGAAGATCTTTTCCGTTTTTTCTTCGGCAACCCCTTTGGCTACGCTCCGCGGCCCGCCCCGCGCGAAGCGCAGGCCCTGGGTTCGGGCTTCGTGATTAACAACGATGGCCTCATCGTTACCAACTCGCACGTCGTGCGCATGCGCGGCCGCAATGCCGACTCGATCATGGTGAAATTCCAGAGCGACGGCGAAAACTCACCCGGTCACGAAGCCAAGGTGCTCGGCATCGACGAAAGCTCGGATGTCGCCATTCTAAAGCTCAAGGAAAAATCTAAAAATCTAGCTCTCGCTCCCCTGGGTGACAGCGAAAAGACCAAAGTGGGCGAATGGGTTATCGCCATCGGGAACCCGTACGGCCATACCCACAGCGTTACCAAGGGGATCGTCAGTGCGCTCGGCCGCAGCCTAGATGATTCGTCGAACCGCGCAGATTTTATTCAGACGGATGCGAGCATCAACCCCGGCAACTCCGGGGGACCGCTCTTTAACCTGTACGGCGAAGTCATCGGCATCAACACGGCCATCGATGCGCGCGCCCAAGGCATTGGCTTTGCGATTCCCATCAACACCGCCAAGAACGTTATTCGCCAGCTCGTAGAGAAAGGTGAAGTGACCTCCGGCTGGATTGGTGTGGTGATCGCCGACGTCTCGCCCCAAGTTGCGCGGTCGCTGAACCTGCCGCCCGAAACCGAAGGGGCGCTCATTCAGGACGTAGTTCCCAACGAACCGGCCGCCAAAGCGGGCCTACGTAGCTACGACGTTGTCACCGACGTTAACGGCCGTGCTATTCACTCGACTCGCGACTTTTCGCGCGCCATTTCGAACCTTCCGGTGGGCAGCAAAGCTCAGGTAAAACTTCTGCGGGAAGGCCGCGAGCAATCGGCTACGGTCACCATCGCCAAGCGCAAATCCGAAAAAGATTTGGCCGAGCAACCACCCTCCATGGCAGGGCCGGGCGGCATGAAGAAAGCTGGCCAGACCGGGCTGCTCCTGAGCGACCTCACTCCCGAAATGCGCCGGCAATTGAACGCCGACCCCAAACTCACGGGCGTCGTGGTGCACCAAGTAGAGCCGCAAAGCTTGGCCGCCGAAGCGGGAGTGGAGCCTGGCGATGTGATCACCGAAATCAACCGCCATCCCATTAAGAATGTGCAGGAAGCTCAGCGTGCCATGGAAGCGCGCGGTAATAATTTCTTGCTAAAAATTCGCCGGGGAACGGCCTCGATCATCGTGTTGCTCGACATGCAGGGTCTTAAACCCGGCGACGACGACGATCGTTAAGATGCGATTGAAGGCCTAAAAGCTGTAAACGACGCCCGCCCCGAGGGAAATTCCCGAAGGGTCCCCATCGAGGTCGGGCGACGTTACGGGGACATTCAAGAACACTTTGTTGAATGAATACAGGTAGCCCGCCTCGGCCATAAATCCGAGTCGCGCCTTTTTACCTAAAAAATAGAGCAGCTGAAAATTCGCCGAACCCACTGCGCCCTTGCCCGAATAATCTCCATCGGTAGATCCGCTGCCATCGAAAGTCATTTTACTCGAAAGCACATAACCCGCGCCCGCACTGACTCGCAGGCGCAAGCCGCGACTGCCGAGAGTAAAACCTCCGTTCACCAATAGCGGAAGCTCACGGTAAGACAAAGTCACCGACCCGGCCTCCACGGAGGTTGAATAGTATTGTGCCCGCAAGCCAACGGAGAGCGGGCCACGACCCAACTCGTGAATCAGTTCCACGTTGCCCCCCATCACCTGAGTGACTTCCGTGTTGGTGGAGGTCATTAAGTCGTTCGTTAAATTGACCCGACGAAGCCCAAAGCTTCCCACCATCAGATTCTCTGCTTGGCTGAGGGGCGTACTCAGAAAGAAAATTACCAGCCAAATAAATTTCATACCCGCTAGTCTCCGCAACTTAGAGAGTAAAGCCAGTTACCCGGCCCAATATAGGCACCCGAGAAACTTCCGGCGGCATTGGGAGCAATCCCCACGTTCCACCCGGCAATCGCAAAGTTAAGCGACGGAGCACCGGCCAGAGCGCCATTTACTCCCGAAGCAGCGCGTGAGGTTACGTACGATCCGGAGAAATTATTTGTAACCACCAAATGTCCATCGGCACTTTGCCCGCGCGCATAGAACACATAATTTTTACCGAGCGGAGAAAATCCCAGCCCCGTCGAAAGAACTTGGTTCGCCGTCGAGGTGAAGGCACTTACACCCGAAGTGCTGTCGATGATCACAGAAGTCCATCCGCCCGCAACGCATCCACTGGGTACCGCGGCACAGGAGGACACGTACACCGTTCCACTCGCCTGGTCGTGATAGGAAACAACGGGGAAGCCCGTAGCCGGATTGATTCGAATCATGATGCCTTGCCCCTGGTTGGCGAGTGAAATTCCCAGCGGCGTGCTCCAAGAGGATCCTCCCGCCGAATAAGAATAGCGCACTCGGCCCACGTTCAGTTCTTGGTACGCAACCACCAGGTTACCAGAAGCATCGCCATCGGCCGCAACGTGCGCGGCGCCCAGAGCACCAACCGTAAGACCATCAATCGTTACGGGCGTGCGCCAGGTGCGTGTTTGCGAATCGAGCACCGCTACCTTAACTCCCTTGGAAGTTGCGTTCGTGTCGATCACCACCATAACGGGGTCGCTCACGCCGCCGTGCTTGTACATGGTCATGGCGGTGTTGTTCGCCGCCGGCAATGCCACGGCAGCGCCCGAGGGCGTGACGGGGAATTCATAGGTCGTCCAACTTCCGGAACCGTCCGAAGACGAGTTGGTTGCCAAATAAAAACGAACGGCACTCGCATCGTAATAAGAAACCCAGGGATGGTCGTAACTATCGAAGGCGAGTCCCGGAAATTGCGGGTTGATGGTGTTGGGAATTTGATAAATCGTCCACGCGGTCGACGAAGCGCCATTGCGAAAGGCATATTTCAATTTTGCGCTACCTACCGCACCCACAGAAAAATCTACGTAGGCCACCGCCGGACGCCCGGTAGATGTAGAAGCCACAGCAATTTGCTTTAACTGAGCTCCAGCCGCAGATAACTGCAAATCACCGGTACCATCCAACGCTTGGCGCGTAAAAGTCGCCGCATTGGACGCCACCGTGTAATCATTTACCTTGCTAAGTTTGATATCATAAGGACTCATGTTGAGCCCGTACGATGCATTGATGCGACCGGTACTAGTATCGATCGCAGCCCCCCCCGCACTGGCTGCAGGAACCGTAACCCCTTCAATGATACCGGCCGGATTCCAAGCGCCAATTAGGTCCGTAGTCGTACTGTTATAGTAACGCACCGAAGTCGTGCCTTCGTTGGCTACCAGGTGAAACTTGCCTGATCCGTCCTTCATGAGCGACATCCATAGAGTTCCAGATGTAGCGGCCCCCATCGCTGTGCCCGCGGAAAAGGCCGCTGGAGCCACGGTACACGCGGTGGTTCCCATGCGGTAAGTTGTAATTCCCGTAGCGCCTAAAGTTGCAACCTTAGGTACATCGCCCGTAACTGTGGCATCCAAATAGACCTTCGACGCCAAGTTGGCCGTTGCCACTACCGTGCCCGTGCTCCAGTTGGTGCCATTCAAACAGTTCGCCAAATTTGCGCTCAAACAAACGGCGTATTTCACGGCCCCCGTCACGGTGTAAACGGCCACGGGATAGTACGTGTTAGCCGAGGACTTGCACCATGCCGAACCTGTAGCCACTTCGCCCACAACGATGTTGGTGTTATCGATGTAACGGTTCGTAGACATGGCCTGAAAACCTGTCGGCGAGGTGCAGGGAGCATCGCAATACATAAAGCGCGCCCGCCCACCTACCACGTTGTCGCTCAAAAAAGTAACTGCCACTTGGTCCAGCGGATTCACCGAAACTTCCGGCGCACGTGGAGCAGTTCCCGTTGCCCCCTCAATCACGCCCGCATTCCAGGTTCCCGAACTTCCCAAAGGTGCGGAGCGAATAGCTACTTTGAGTGCCGTTCCGAGCGTCCAGAATACAAGCGGGGTTTTGTTGGACAAAAAGGCCAAGCGAACAAAGGCACCCGTGCCATCGCCCGACACGACTTCGGTTACCATCGATCCCGAAGTGGGATCGTTGTACGTAAGCTTAATCACCACCGCCGAAGCATCCGCAAAAGCCACCGCTGGAATCGTAGTACCCGGAATCATTTTCACATCCGAGTAAGCGCCGCGAATAACCGTAGCCACGGATCCCTTTTGACCGGCATCAATCACCGAAGAGCTGCACGAAAGCGAAGGAGCCACGTCGACCGCCGGTGTAGGAGAGGGAGAGGGGGTAGGCGTCGTGGTCGGATCCGAATCCGAGCCAGAGCCCGTGCCCGAGCCATCGCGCTTCACCTGACTGCAACCGACAACGGAAAGCACCAAAATCCCGGTGCCTAGTCGTCTCGTCAAAGATGCCATCGCAAAGCTCACGGGCCCTCCTAATGGGAACTTTTCGTAACTTTCGCCAAATTACTTGAACAAAAGTGCATAAAATCCACAGTGTGAAGGACTCGCGACGCACTGCTTTTTGCGGTAGCTTGAGCCAACCATGAGAATTTCCAAGAGCTTTTTTGCCACTCTGCGCGACAACCCCCGCGACGCCGATGTCGTCTCCCAGCAGCTCATGCTGCGGTCGGGAATGCTCCGCAAGCACGCTGCCGGCATCTACTCTTATTTGCCCCTCATGGTGAAGAGCTACCACAAGCTCTGCCAAATCGTGCGCGAGGAACTCGACAACATCGGTTGGCAGGAAGTCATTATGCCCTTCGTGATTCCGGCAGAACTTTGGCAGGAGTCCGGGCGCTGGCAATTGTACGGCAAGGAGCTCGCGCGCCTGAAGGACCGCAAGAACGCGGATTTTTGCTTAGGGCCCACGCACGAAGAGGTCGTTACCGACATCGTGCGCTCGCAAGTCACCTCGCACAAACAACTCCCCGTAACGCTCTACCAAATCACGGCCAAGTTTCGCGACGAAGTGCGTCCGCGCTTTGGCATTATGCGCGGCCGTGAGTTCACCATGATGGATGGCTACTCCTTCCATACCGATTCGGCGGATCTCGACCGTCACTACGAAGAAATCTCGGCCGCCTACTGCCGCATCTTTGATCGCGCCGGACTCAAGTACGTGCGCGTAGAGGCCGACACCGGCGCCATCGGCGGCAGCGGCAGTCACGAGTTTCACGTGCTCGCCGAGTCGGGCGAAGATTTGATTCTCTTCAGCGACGAAGCCAAGTACGCCGCCAACATGGAAAAGGCCGAAACGCCGCCGCCCGAACTGCAAGCGCCTTCGCACTGGGGCCCCGCCACCACTCAGTCCATGAGCAAAGTGGCCACGCCCAACGAAAAGACCATTGAGCAAGTCGGGAAACTTTTGAACATTCCCGCGCACCGCAGCCTCAAGACGCTCGTGTACCGCTTTTTGGATGCCACCACTAACGAATGGAAGCCGGTCATTATCTACACCCTCGGCCATCGCCAGCTGAACGAAGTAAAACTCAACGTGGAACTCACGCGCCGCGGGCACAGCCTGCTCGCACTGGGCGCTATGCCGCTGGCCGACGTAGAAAAACTCTTCGGCTGCCCGGTGGGATTCCTGGGGCCTATCGGGGCGCCCAAAGAAGTGCTCCAGCTTTTCGACCGCGAAATTCGCGGCGCGCATGACGCCGTCATGGGCGCCAACGAAGCGGGCTTTCACCTACAACACGTGGAACCGCTCCGCGACTTGCCCATGATGACCAAAGAAAACACGCTCGACATTGTGAACGCCATGGAGGGCGACATCTGCCCACGCGGCAACAACCAAAGTCGCTACCAAATGAAACGCGGCATTGAGGTAGGGCACATCTTTAAACTCGGCAACAAGTACTCCAAGGCGATGAATGCGGCCTTCCAGAACGATGCGAAAGAATCGAAGATCATCGAGATGGGTTGCTACGGCATTGGCATCACGCGCGTGATTGCTTCCGCGATTGAACAGAACAACGACAAAGACGGCATTGTGTGGCCCACGCCCATTGCTCCGTACCAGGTGCACCTGGTGAGCGCTGGCGCCGACGATCCCGAAATTCGCAAAGCCGCCGATGGTTTGTACGACATGCTCCGCGCCAAGGGCGTAGATGTTTTGTACGACGACCGCGAGCTGAGCCCCGGCGTGAAATTCAAAGATGCCGACCTGCTCGGTATTCCCAAGCGCGTGGTGGTGGGCAAAAAAGGTTTGGCCGAAGGCATGCTCGAAGTGGCCGACCGCCGCACGAAGACGCCACAGAAGGTGCCGTACTCGGCCACCTCCGTGGACGCCCTCCTCCCGCTCGTACTCTAAGTCTTAAAGCTGGCACCTAGGGTCGCTTAGTTCATAACTCCGGGGCGCTCTGCCTACCCGTAGAATAAATCGACTGCAGCGGCGCGGCCGGATGTATGTTCGAAAAAATTTGCCGCAGCTTTTCATGACGATCGGCTGGCGACTCCTGACCATTGTCCAAGAGCGTGGCCGCGTGGAAGAACGAAACTCCGTCGTAGCCTGCGGAACGCGAAGCCTTTACCTGCTGCACGATGGTGTCGCTCGAGACGATGTTGTTCGCCACGCCCGATAGAATACCCACAATAACTGGCACGCAGGCCCGGGCACGCTGCAACGCCGGGCTCTGTAACTCCTGCGCGAACTTCGGCACGTCGTTGCGATAAATCTGCATCAGAATGCCGTCCGCAATTCCTAGTCGCACCCATTCGGGCCAATCTTGCAAATAGTTTTCGTAGGTCCAGGGATAAGGCTGCGGCGAAATCAAAAACTGGTACGGGCGCGGACTCTCAAAGCGCACGCGTTTGGAGAGCCGCACCATGAAGGCGGTTAATTTATCCGCGCGCCACTTGGTCCACTCCGCCCAACCCGCCGGTAAGGGCGCGTTCGGCGCGGCCGAGAGCAACGGAGCCTCACGACCGGTTTCTTGCCGGTACAAATTTACGGTGAAAGTTTCGTAGCCTAAAATTTTTTCCACCGAGAGATGGTCGTCCACCTGGACGCCGTCGATGTCGTAATTTTTCAGCACGCTGGTAACGAGCTCCGTCATGAACTTTTCCACACCGGGATGAAAAGGATTCAGGCGCGCAATTTTTTTGGTGCCGAACAAAGTGAACAGGCGACCCTGATTGTCCTTCGACAGCCAATCCAAATGCTTCTGCACCAAATCCATTTCATAGGGAACTTTAAGGCCCGATTCGAACCACGCGTACACGCGCAGTCCGAGTGGCCGCGCTTCGGCAATAATCTCTTTGAGAATATCGCGGCCACGCCAAACATCTTCCATGTAAGCAGACTCGCCAATCTGTGCGCGCAAGGCTGCCGGAGCATGGTAAAAAAGCACGCCCTTGTTCCAAACCCCGGCGTAGATATCCGTAACGCCTATTTCCTTGAGCATGCGCAAATAGCCGGCGAGCTTAGCGCGGCTGCTGTACCAATCGTTATCAACGTTCGTAATCCAAACTCCGCGGCGCTCTCCGGGAGGCACCTTGCGCTGGCCCTCGCAAAGCGGTCCCATGGTTTGCGCCGGCGGCGGAACGGGAGCTGGGGTGGCTCCAACTCGAGTCGCCGCTGCACTTAAAACGAGGCCACTGAAATGACGCAGTTTGAAAGTCATCGTTAGGTGTATCGACGCTAAGGCTGCAGAAGATGAGGCATAAATGCGCCGACATTAAATTCCGGCCAACGACTCAACTGCGTCAAAAAAGCGTCGATAACAATATTGATGTCTTTACGCGCTGCACAAATTTCTCTCATGATGGTCTCAACAGCCATGGCTTTCGGGGTATCCGTTCGCGCGGACTCCGTGTGTCCCAAAAAATCGCGTGTGCAGTATCCGCTCATACTGACCTACCACGACCTCGTTGCAGCCGCGAAAGACAAGGCCTCGCCCCAAGACTTCACCGTGAGTGAATTTGAAGCGCACATGCAAACTCTGGTGCACGAAGGCTACCAATTTCATTCCCTTCGGGAGCTTTACGAGTCCATTAAACAGAGCAAAGCCCTCCCCGCAAAATCGGTCATTGTGACCTTCGATGAGGGCTACGCCGGGGAATTCGAGGGCTACAAGGCGCTCAAAAAGCGCCAACTCAAAGCGGCCTTCTTCGTGATGCCCGCGTGGATTGGACGCAAAAACGACACTCGGGAACACATGAACTGGTCACAAATCGGCGAAATTCGCCGCAGCCCGCTCTTCGAAGTTGCCTCGCAAACACTCACCCACCCCGACCTAAAAACCCTCGGCGAGGAAAGCCTGCATAAAGAACTAAAAAGCGCCAAAGATAAAATCTATGGCCCTCGGCCCACACTCCCCACCTACCTGGCTTATCCCTTCGGTTACTTCGACCGCACCGTGGCTCGGCTGGCAGGGGAATACTACGCGCTAGCCTTTACCTACACGAATGACCCCCTCGGCACACCGGACTTGGACTTCAGCATCGATCGTTGTTTCCAAATTCCCCGTCTCGCCGTGGAACGGGGACTGGAAAATCCCGAAAAATTTATGCTCAAGGTTAAGTACTTCGAAAGTCAGCTGCTCAAATACGAAGAGGCGGGCGTTCGAACCCCCAGCTCCATCGACCAGCCGCATCCTTTGCGCTCCTTCAGTGGCCGCTTCTGATTCGCGGGAACTGAGTTAAAATACGGCGTATGCGCAAAAGCTTGCTCGTAAGTTTATTCTTCGGGATGTCCGTCGCGCATGCAGCTAGTCGGCCCGTGCTCCAAGTTTCGGCCGACCCGGAACGCAGCGCCAATGGCGAACCTATTCATTTTAAAGTTTTCGTAAAGTACGAAGGGAACGCCCCCATTCGCCCGCCGCGCATGCCGGTGCTCAGCGAGTGGCAAGTGCTCAACAATTTTGCGGCCGACAGTCACCAAACCAACGTGATCAACGGCATTTACTCCCTCGTGCACCGCTACGAGTACTCGTGGATTCTCAAACCTCTGCGCACCGGCACGCTCGTTATTCCGTCCATGGAAGTTTGGATCGGCACGGGCACGGGCTACAAAACAGAGGAAGTAAAAGTCATCGTCGATCGTCTGGCCGCGGGCAACGGTAGCAATTCTCCTCCCCCGATGGCCCGCCCCCAGCCTGGCCAAGTCCCTTCGGACGACGAAGACCCCATCGACAATCTCGAGGAAGAAATTTTGCGCCGTTTTGCACAGGGTATGCGCGGACAACCACCCACGATTCCTCCGCCTACGCAGCAACCGGGACTCCCGCGTCCATTGCCGGTGCCCAAGAATTTCACCCCGCCCAACGAACCCGTCTTCGTACGGGCCGAGCCCTCGAGCACGCGCGTCTACCAGGGCGAGCTAATCACACTCAGTTATTCGCTCTACGAACGTGCGCCGAGCACGACTAACCACGAGTTCGCAAAGTTTCCGGACTTCAAGGGCTTCCTAAAGGACGAGCTCTTCATGGCTAAACAACTCACGCGTACCCCCACCGAAGTAGGTGGTCGCACTTTGTTGCGCTCGGAACTCTTTCGCTACGCTCTGTTTCCGCTCAAGTCCGGCGAACTCAAAATCGATCCCTTCACGCTGAAGGCAGATTACTATTACAACCCCGCCCAAGAAGACCTCATGAACAATCCCATGTTCCAAATGTTGCCCCACAACATGGGTGGCATGCAGGCCATGCCTCTGCGTAAATCGTCGCTCCCCCTCGTCATCACGAGTTTACCTCTGCCGCCCGCACCGGCCGACGCCGTGTTCACCGGCGGAGTGGGTCAATTCGACATGAAATGGGAGGGCCCCGCGGGAGATCTCCACGTAGATCAACCGTTCACCGTGATGCTGACCATCTCGGGCACCGGCAACGTGAAGGCCATCACCGAGCCCGCCCTCACGCTGCCGAAAGGGCTCGAGGCGAGTCAAACCAAACCAAGTTCCGAACTCCGACCCGATGCCACTGGCTACAAGAGTTTTGAGTTTTTAATTTTGCCGCGCGAAGCCGGTAAGTACACTCTGAACCCGCTGCGTTGGACTTACTTCGATCCCAAAAAAGCGCAGTACATCACGCTGCAAACCACGCCGCTCGAATTGACTGTCGGCGCCAGCACGGCCGGCACGCCGGCAAGCGCGGCGGGAGCGCCCGCCGCGCCCATCGTGGCGAAGTGGGCTCCCGTAGAAATGGGACCGCAGCAATTCGTCCGCACTTCCGAAATCGGCCAATCGCGCCGCGGGCCCCTAACCTCGTTCGCGGCCTGGGCATTTCAGGGCGTGTTGTACGTCGTGGGAACTGTTGTCCTCTTACGCCGCCGTCAATTGCAAAACGAAGAAGCTCTGTACCGCAATTCTCCTTGGGAAAAAACGCGCCGGCAAATATTCGCCAAGGATGGATGGCGTAAGGATGAGCTCGCTATTCTATTGGATCAATGGACGCGTGAGCGTTTAGCCGGCTGGCTGCAAATTCAAACCATTCACAGTGAATCGGCCCGCGAGGAAATTCTCGCGGCGCTGCGGGAGCGCCTGCACGTGGAATATCACCGCGAAATCGAACCCCTGCGCAAGCTCTGGTCCGAACTAGATATCCTGCGCTTCACCGGAGGAAGCAGCACGGAACTCACCAAACCCAAGCCCTTCTTCGAACGCGCCGAGAAAACTTGCATGGCCCTCCTGAGCAAAGCTTCGCGCCCCGCCGAAGAATCCGCCGCGGACTCCGAATGAAGCTTCCTACCGCTTACTTCACGCATCGCCGAAGTGAAGCGCTCAGGTCTCCCCTCGTGGTGAGCGTTCCCCACGCGGGTCTGCGCGTGCCCGAACTACGCAAAGACCTTATGATGTTGCGCGAAGAAATTTTTCTCTGCGACGTTGATTTTGAAATTCACCGCATGTGGCAAACGGCCGCCGAAACGCTCGACCTTTCATTCATTAAGTGCGAAGTGCATCGCTACGCAATTGACCTCAACCGACGATCCGACCAACGGGGCGAAGCCAAAGGACTCATTTGGACCCAATCTACCCACGGAGCGCCCCTCACCCCGGACGGCAGCCCCTTCGTGCTTCCTCCGGAGGCCGACATCCAAGAACTCATTCGCGATATATGGACGCCCTACTACGCCTTCATCCAGGGAGAGCTCGATCGTGCACGCGAGAAATTCGGCTGGGCGCTGCTGATCGATGGCCATTCGATGCCGTCGCAAGGAACTAGCTTCCACGCTGATCCCGGCGGAGCGCGCGCCGACATCGTTCCCGGAGACCACCGGGGGCGGGCCTGCGATGCACGCATTTTACAGAGCACCCTTGCGGCCGCGGCGGCGGCGCAATTCAGCGCGACGCCCAATTCACCCTATAGCGGCGGAAATATCACACAATACTTTGGGCAACCGCAACGCCATCAGCACGCACTGCAAATCGAAATCAACCGAGCCCGATATATCGAGAACGAGACGGGCGTTCCGAAGCGTCTAAACGACGCCGGACTAGAGCGACTCAAGGTTTGGGCGGAGCAGCTTCTGCGGGAGCTGCAGCGTCTTCAGCTTT
>JAFEAR010000142.1 GCA_018266335.1 Bdellovibrionales bacterium | reverse complement strand
CACCCGATCACGTGTCGGTAGTTGATTCGTTGTTGACCCCGGCCGCGAAGGCGCGGGAGGCGTTCGATCAAGGTTCCTCCGTACCAGACTTCCAACTCCTCCGAGCACACGCGGATTTGTACGTTCTCTCCGATCAAACGACTTGGGACCGAGTAGGTGTTCCGATCGACCTTCAGCGTGCTTCCCACTCCCACGCGAACACGGACGCGACGCCAACTCTCGTAACGACGAGCTGGCAAGGGACGCAACTTCGCCCGTTCAGACTGCGTGCGCACCTCGCGGCCCAGGTTGCGCTGACACAGCAGGTCCGTCAGGAACTGCGAATACTCCTCGCGGCTCTGAAAATCACGCGAGCCGCGCAATATCAACGCCTGGTCCACCGCCTCCTTGAAGTGACGGTGAGACGACTCCACATCGCCGTTTTCGTGCGCTTGGCGGGCCTGAATCCGTTCTTTTTCCAGGCCATAATGATCCATCAAGCCCTGATATCGCAGCGTGAAGTCCTTCGTCTCGGAAAGATTATTCACCGCGGCGCTCAGTCGATCCGTCCGGTTTCGAACCGGAACCCCACCGAGGGACCACATCGCCGTCTGAAGACCCTCACTCAGGCTTTCGAAACTTTCGGAAAAACACACGCTCTCCCATTCCCAATTCGAATACGTCAGCACGAAATGAAACACCATGTGGTCAAACTGCTGGCGCATCACGGTGACGTTCAGGCTGCTCATGTGGGTGAAGTCCGACGCACACAACCGACCGGGCTCGTGAACCTGGCTGAAGAACACTTCCTTCTCCGGCCCTTGCGTCGCTCGCCAGCGACGCACACCACGCTGAAATGTTCGCAACTGACCATCCTGGAATTGACCCGGAAATTCCCTCTGAAGCCAGGTGAACAACGTCTTTGCCTGCAAGCCGGGGTTCGTCGCTTACCGTACTTCAACCAATCTTCCATTGCCGTCGAAATACAAATCGAGCGTATCGTTGCGTTTGCTCACAGCATAGTAGTGCAAAGCTCCATCACTGTATGCAGCCTCGCCAAGAAGATCGATAACATCTGCCTTTGTCATTCCACTCTTCATTCCGTCGTATAGCTGATGAATCTGCTGGTCTGTGACTCGCTTCTGGGCACAAGTCGACCAGAAGAACATGCACAGTGAGCAAATTGCCATCGCGAACACAATACAGATGCTAACGATTCTCCTGTTGACATACGCGCCGGACTCTATTCGCATTACTCCCCCTGTGACACAACTAACTCTTTCAGATACCCATTCATCTCTCGAGAGGACGGGCAAAAGGACGGGGCAAAAGGGGACATTCTACTTTTCTCGTTATCATCCCCTAAACGACTAGGGCTCGAACCTAGCACCTGGCGAGTCGGGTGGCGCGCCGCTGCGTGGAACACTGAATTGGCATGCTCATCAGTGGCGTAATCACATCAAAGCAGAAAGGTCCTCGGGTTCCAAGGATTTGGAGTTTCGACAAGGTCGTTCTGAATCCGGTTGCAACTCGTTTCGCAGTGTGCGGGATGGGATTTCAATATTTGACCCAGCTTCCGGTAGATTGGTCGAGCGTGCCAGAAGGAAAGTAGAGAGTTGAAAGGAGACCGAGTCGAGGGGAGAGACTGGTTTATTCTACCCACCACTCTCTCCCCTCGACTCTCTCTTGGCCAGGGGCCAAGCGGAGAGGGGGGGAATAACCGCCCCCGATTTTGGCATCCTGTTCCGCTGTCTGCAATTACGACTCAAGCGACTTTC
This sequence comes from Bdellovibrionales bacterium, assembly GCA_018266335.1. Next base: position 5,579 of record JAFEAR010000142.1, on the reverse strand, counting down.
CTGCAACAACTTCCGTTTTGGCGGTTACCGAGGGAAAACGCTGGTTACCGCCGGTTGTCAGGGAATCGATTTAGCACAAATCTATCACAATCATTCAGTGGTCAGGTCCCCTATTCGTCGGGTCGCCCCGCACTGCAAGCGGAGGCGAACTGATGTACTTACAACATCCATTCCCTGAAGATCCCCGCGTTTTGAACTATTGCCGATTTTCCACGGATGAGCAGCGACAGCAGAGTATCGCGGACCAAGATGACTACTGCCGCGGCTTCCTGGATGAAAACGGCTGCAACCCGCGGACAATCGAGCTGCTTTCTGATGAAGGCCTCTCCGGCGAGTTGCAAAGCCGTCCAGGTATCGACAAAGCCCGCGAAGGCATTCGGAAACACCGGTGGGATCTGATCGTCGTCGAGGATTCGAGCCGCCTCTACCGCGGGATTCAGTGGTGTTTGCCACTCGTTGGCTTGGCCGTCAATCAGGGGATTCGCGTGATTTGCATCAATGACGGCGTCGACACGGCCAACGACGACTGGGAACAGAAACTCACCGATGCGCAGTTACACCACGGCAAGGACAACTACTACACGCGTTTTCGCATTAAGCGAGCGCATGACGGCCTATGGAAAATGGGAGCCGCCATCGGCCCGTTGCGTCCCGGATATAGGCGATACCGGAAAAATCCAGATAATCCTAAGTCACCCAAGTTTGACGAGATCGATCCGCAATGGTTCCAAGTCATACTCCGTGCATTCCGAATGGTTGCCACACTGCGGCCCCTGGAAGCTGTGGCGAGATATCTAACGCAATCGGGACTCCCCAAAACATCAAACGGCCAGACGTCTAAGTGGACTGATCGGAACGTCATCAGCCTGATCCGATGTGCGAAATACCGGGGCGTGGAATTCTACCGCCAGGAAATCAGCAAAAAGGATTATGAAATAGGGGGATACAATCCTGTAACAAACCCGGATCCCACGAAAGTGCTGAAGCGTGAGATGCCGCACCTACGAATGGTCCAGGATTGGCTGTGGCACAAGGCCAACAAGGCGATTGATGATCGGGCAACGCCAGGAATGCGGCCCACCGGTCGTGAACATCCTCTGCATGGGATTCCCCGTGATTCACGGAGCTTGTTGTCAAACATCTTCGTGTGCGGAATCTGTGGCAGCAAGATGCATGCCGAAGGCCGGAACGAAGGCGGGTACCGGTGCAGTGCCGCTCGTCACGGCGAATGTTGGAACAAAGCAACTTGTCTCCGAGACTTTGCTCACGGCGCAATTGTGAGTGCGGTTTCTGAGGCAATTCTTGCGGCTGCTCCGGACTCGGCGGAAATCCTCATTGGGTATATCGAGTCGCTGATAATGGATCAGGGGCAATTTCGAGAAGAACAACGAAATTTGGCGAAGAGTCGCTCGGAACTCCAGAAGAAGCAGCAGCGGCTGATCAATGCAATTCAGATGGCCGATTCGCCACCGGAATTCTTGAATCAGGTGCTTGAACAGCTGCAGACCGAGGATCGCACTTTGCAACTGGAAGAACAGCGGTTGCAGGCGCAACTATCGGAATCGAGAAACGTCCCCAACCGTCAGCAGATAGAGGAGCTTTTTGAGTCTGCGATACGGACGGTTCAATTAAGTGATGACGCCGCCCGACCGCTACTCCGGCAATTGCTGGATGGTCCGATTCGCGCCGTCCCGTACCAACCTTTTGGAAACTCCAATGTCGTCCTGAAGGCCGAGTTCTCGCTTCAATTAGTTCAGCTGATGCCCGACGAAGTGCGCCTGATGTTGCCTGACACGGCCGAGTTCACAATTCAATACGAAGTACTTCGACAATCGCATTCAATTCATCTTTCGAAATTGTCAAAACCGCAGGAGCATGCCTTCGCCGCATTGGAGTTCTACGACTCCAGGCCGGAGAAGCGACCGACCCTCAAGGAGATTGCCGCGCATCTGAAACTTTCAGAGCGAGCCGCCCATCTCGCTTTGCAGTTGGGGAAGCAACTGCGAACTGCCGGGTTGAATGATGCGTTTGTCCGATTAACAGAATGTCCCCCGAACCCGGCGCGGTGGCGGTTCAAGGACGCGAGTTGAAACCGATTCTTCAAATTTTCGTGTACGAGCCAGCACTTAGGGGGCGGCAGCAATGCCGCCCCAAGATTCAGACTTTCTTTAGCTGGTATCAGATCATCCACGGCCCGCGTTGCCGGTCCTGTACAGCGCGGTTCCAGGCCGGTGAGTTCTCGATGATTGCAGTCATACTGGGCTTTGCCATGGGCGTGATAGACAGTGTGCACCGCCAGGTCATCCTAATGGCGGACGGTGAGGGCTTCCGCGGCGCGTGGCTCATCTAAGGAGACGCCCTGCGCACGTGCGATATCTCCCGCGCGAAGATCCTGAACCTCGATCCGGCGGCGCGAACCGCGACACTGCGCCTGCCACCGCTCCGAGTCACTTCAGCCCGAGTCGATCACACCAAGACCAAAACCTGGAGCGTTGAAAAGAAGAGCTGGCTCCCTTGGACCGGAGGCAACCAAAGCCTTTTCCGCGACGCCGCAATGCACCACGCCCAGCAACTGATCGAATCCACCGCCTCCTCCAGCCGGCACCTCGAACCGTCCCAATCCCAGGCCGAACTCCTCATCGGCAGGATGTACGAACTAATGGACTGGAGAGTCACCGTCGAATGGGAGCGGCAGCTTAGTGTGTTCACGGAGTGAGCGACATATTCGATTGAAAGAATTCAATCTATACCGAGTAACTTGAACACGAAAGACCGCAGTCCGGCTCGTCCATGTGACGAGCCGGACTGACCCTTTCTTTTAGCTATTCGAGAATTGACGCGTGCTATTTCTCGGATGATGAGCAAGTATGTTTGAGCCGCCGAATTCTTCATCGACGGCACGATCGGAACGCGACAGGATAAGTGAGTAGCGGAGACCGTGTATAGTCGGATTTCTGTTGGCGAAGTGATTATTCATCCTGATGCTGACGGCGCAACTCCTTGCGGGGAGCTGCGGAGTGCCGTATTTGTGCATCAGAAACGACAGTTCGTACTGCTACCAGAAGCACGGCGAGGGCGATGCCTGCTGCGAGGAGTCTTCTTGTCAAACAGTCTCTGAGAAGTGCTGTGAGCTTTGCGACGACGAGTCAAACGTGCCGTATGCTCCGTAAGCTCTAAGCGTTGTGGCAGGTAATCCGTGTGGATGCATGTGGATACACGCACGTCCGAAGATAAAGAAATGCTTACTCTCGGCTCACGGTAAGTTTAACGAGCCTTCGTACAATCCAGACGCGGTACGACTTGCCGAGTGGCAGGTTGCCAGATTGTCTTGTAATTGAAAAGGAATCACGATGCGAACCATTCTCGGATGTCTGACGGTGGCGGCGATCTCGGCAATGGCAGTGGTGAGTCAGGCCCGAGCGGAGGAAACCGCCGTGCCGTTGGACAAGCTGCCCAAAGCTGTGACCGAAGCGGTCAAAAAGATGTTCCCCAAGGCCGAACTCATCAAGGCCACGCAAGAGAAGGAAGACGGCGAAATCGAATACGAAGTGACCGTCAAGGAGAACGGCAAGAAGATCGACATCACGGTTGAAGCCGATGGCGACATCGAGGGACTGGAAAAGGAAATCGACCTGAAAGCCTTGCCGAAAGCGGTGACGGATGCCCTGAAAACGAAGTATCCTAAAGCGGTCCACCAATCTGCCGAGGCGGTCTACGAGATCGAGGATGGCAAAGAAGAACTCGAATTCTACGAGGTCCAACTGAAGACGACGGACAATCAAGAAATCGAAGTGAAGATCAAGGCCGATGGGAAGATCGTAGAAGATGAAGACGAGGATGAAGTCCAGAAATAAATCCGTTGTCGTGTGGACACCCATCGGACGGCCGCCCGCAACGAAATGAGGTCTTCTGATGGGTGTTCGCATTCTGGTGATCGAAGACGAAGATGAAATCGCTGATTTCATTGTGCGGGGCCTGCGTGAAGAGGGGTTCACGGTCGAGCGAGCCGCCGATGGAAAAGACGGATGGCACTTCCTGCAAGGCGGAGGCTGGGATGTCGTGCTGTTGGACTGGTGGTTGCCCGCCACAGACGGTCTGTCACTTCTCAAGCGATTTCGGTTAAACGATCAAACGACGCCGGTTCTATTCCTCACCGCCAAGGATGCGGTTTCGGATCGGGTGAAGGGACTGGACGGTGGGGCCAACGATTACCTCTGTAAACCGTTCGCTTTCGAGGAACTTTTGGCTCGTATCCGTGCGATGATTCGTTCCCACGGACAGGCCACCAGCACACTTCTGTCCTTCGAGGACGTGCGGATCGACTTGGCGACTCAGCGAGCCGAACGAGCCGGGCAGCGTCTCGACCTGACCGCCAAGGAGCAATCTCTCTTGGTCTTCTTCCTGCGTCATCCGAAGGAAGTCGTGACCAGAACTCGCATTTACGAGCATGTCTGGGACGAACGCTACGACGGGTTGTCCAACACTCTGGAAGTGCATGTGATGGAATTGCGGCGGAAACTCGAAGCCCACGGTCCTCGCTTGATCCACACATTGCGTAACCGGGGCTATCGGTTGGGAGAAGAACCAAGGTGACATCGTGACGCTGGTAACTCGCCTTTCGCTGTTCTTTCTGTCGATGTTGGCGTTCGTGCTGATCGGCTTTTCAGTCGCACTCTACTTGCTCGCTGCAAGTCACCTGCATCGGCAGACAGACGAGCGACTCGAATCCATGCTGAATGCGGTCAGCAACATCATCGAAATCGGGCCGCACGACGTGGAATGGGAACCCAAGAATCGCACATTGAATCTCGATTCCGCCGTGGATGGAGATCAGGTTGTCTGGCTCGTCGCCGATGACCGGGGAAATGTCGTGGAGCGTTCCCAGAGTCGAAACACCGATCTCTTCTTGGCCGACGCAACACCGATCTTGTCGCTCAAAGATCAGGCGAAGAGGCAACTCAAATGGAGTGGTGCCTCATGGGAGGCAGGGCAGCGGTGGATTCGTCCTGAGGTTCGATTGCCAGACCACGAGTCGCCCACGCACTCTCAAGAAGACATCCACAAGTATCCAGCGTTATCGGTGACTGTGGGCGTATCGCTGATTCCCGTCCGAGTCACGCTGACGAAATTGGCGACGGCGTTGGGTGGACTGTCATTGGCAATCTGGCTGTTGGCCCTCGTCGCCAGTCGCTTCGTGTGCCAACGTGCCTTGCTTCCCGTGCATCGGATGGCCGCGGCTGCTCGTGAAATCCATGCCGATGATCTGACTCAGCGACTTCCGGCTTCCGCCACGAATGATGAACTGGCGGACCTCAACCGAGCCTTCAACAATCTGTTGGATCGTTTGCAAGTTGCGTTTGAACGGCAGCAACGATTCACCGGTGATGCGTCTCATCAGCTTCGCACTCCATTGACCGCCATTTTGGGGCAAATCGAAGTGACCTTGCGTCGGGATCGTCCCGCCGAAGAATACCGAAACGTTTTGGAGAAAGTACAGCGTCGGGCCAGTCATCTCGCTGGTATGACGGAAGCACTTCTGTTTCTCGCTCGTGCCGATGCGGAAGCAATGTTGCCCGCAT
>JAFEAR010000141.1 GCA_018266335.1 Bdellovibrionales bacterium | reverse complement strand
GCAGCGCGTGGCCCACCAAGTTGTTGGGTTCTACCACGAGTAGTCGTCCGCCCGGACGCAGCACGCGCTGCATTTCTCGCAGAGCCACGCGCGGATCGGGCAGGTGAATGAGTACGGTTTGGCAGGTGACCAAATCGAAGCTGGCATCATGGAAGGGCAAGGCCTGAGCGGTGCCCTCCACAAAGCGAAAGCGCTCGGCCAGGCCGGCGTCGCGGGCGCGCTCGCCGGCGCGCCGCACCCAGTTGGGTTCGCGGTCCACGCCTGTCCACTGCGCGCGCGGGTTCACGGCCCGCGCTAGGGTAAATCCCCAGTGACCAATACCGCAGCCCACATCCAGGGCGAGGGTGCATTGATCCAAGCGCAATCGCTGCGCCATGAGGGCGAGAAAATCGTGGTTCCACCAGAAATCACGGGACGCGCCAAAGTATTCGGCCGAATGGCCGGTGTTGTTGTTAGAAGTCATAAAAATATCTCCAAAAAAATGTGTGCGGAAAAATGAGCTACGCGGGGACAGAATAAGTCGTCACGTGGGAGACAAAGCGCTCATGGCCGAGAATGTACCGAAGGCTAGCCGCGCTGGCAATATTCGAATGCGGACGCGAGTAACTCCGGCGTCGGGGTTTGGCCGGTGTACAAGCGGAACTGCTCGCGGGCTTGGAGGGCAGTGATTTCAAAACCGGTGAGCACCTTTTTGCCGGCGGCCTCAGCGGCGGCAATGAAAGCGGTGCGGGCGGGGTTGCCCACAATATCCAGGATCACCTGGGCCTTGGCGATTTGCTCGGTGGTAAAGGGCAGGGGGCCCTGAGGGTTCTTGAATCCGATGGAGCTCGCATTCACCAGAAAATCAAAATTTCCGGCACCGATGGGAGCGTAAGTGAAACCAAACTTTTTCGCTGCGGCCCGGCCCTGATCGGGGTCGCGGGTCATGACGGTGACGCGGCGAAAGCCCGCATCCTGAAGGGCTAGTAAAATGGCCTGGGCTGCGCCGCCGCCGCCCAAAACAACGGTCGAAAGCTCCGGCGAAACCGCCTTCTGCGTGAGCAATTCCTTCACTCCCGAGTAGTCCGTATTGTAGCCCGTGAGCATGCCGCCGTCGTTGACGATGGTGTTGACGGCCCCGATGCGCTTGGCCACGGGATCGAGAGTGTTCAGAAAGGAAATAACTTCGATTTTAAAGGGCATGGACACGCCGCAGCCCCGCACCCCCAAGGCCCGCAGGCCGTGCACGGCGTCGCCCAGGCGGTCAGGAGCAACGGCGCAACCCTTATAGATAAAATTCAGCCCCATCTTCTCGTAGAGGAAGTTGTGAAACATGTTCCCAAAATTCCCGGGCTGGGCCGAGATCGAAGTGCAGAATTGGGTATCCTGGTTAATGGTGCGATTCATGGGTGCTCTACTTTTACTGCCAAAACAAATGGGTTAAAACGACCTGCGATGGACAAATCTGCCACTCCTATTTTCATCCTGGCTGGGGGCCTCGGCACCCGCCTTTCCGAAGAAACGGGCGTGCGCCCCAAGCCGATGGTCGAAATCGGCGATATGCCCATCGTAGTCCACATCATGCGCTGGTACTACGCGCATGGCTTTAATGACTTCGTTTTGTGCGCTGGCTACAAATCGTGGGAAATCAAAAACTATTTCATGAATTACGCGGCTCGCGCCAATCATCTGGAAGTCGATTACCGCAAAACATCGGCCACGCCGCCGCGCTTTATGGGCGAAAGTCACGAGCAAGAAAAATGGCGCGTGCGCGTGATCGACACGGGCGCGCTCACCATGACCGGTGGCCGGGTGGCGCGCGCCTTCGACATTGTGGCGCAAACGCAAAAAATTGAGCACTTCGGCCTGACCTACGGCGATGGCGTGTGCGATGTGGATTTGAACAAAGAATTTGCCTTTCACCAGCAGCACGGCAAAATCGGCACCATTCTGGGCGTGCATCCCCGGGCACGCTTTGGCGAGCTCGACGTCAAAAACGAAAACGAAGTGGCCAGCTTCCTCGAAAAACCGCAGTCGCGCCAGGGGTACATCAACGGCGGCTTCATGTTCATGCGCGGCGAGTTCCGCAAGTACCTCGAAACCACTGAAGATTGCATCCTCGAGCGCAAACCGCTCGAGCGCCTCGCAAGCGACAATGGCCTGCGCATGTTCAAACACGAGGGCTTCTGGCAGCCCATGGACACCCAACACGACAAGACGAGCTTGGAAGCCATCTGGAAAGAAGGCAAAGCTCCCTGGAAACCCACTGCAGGAGCCGTAAAATGAGCGATCCCATCTTTGGCAATGTCTTTGTTACGGGCGCCACGGGTCTCTTGGGCGGCGAGTTGGTTCGTCAACTTTTGGATTCCGGCGAAACGACCAAAATAGTTTGTCTCGTGCGCGACATGGTTCCGCAGAGTCGTTTTTTTCAAGAAAAAATGAATGACCGCGTCGTCGTCATCCACGGCGATCTACGCGATCAAAACTTAATCGACCGCGTCCTGAACGAGTACGAAGTGCGCACGGTGTTTCACCTGGCTGCCCAAACGCTCGTGGGGCAGGCGAACACGCGTCCCACGGAAACTCTGGACGTTAACATCCGTGGCACCTGGGCCCTGCTCGAAGCCGTTCGTCTCAATCCACGCGTGCAGGTCACCGTGGTCGCTTCGAGCGACAAGGCCTACGGCGATCTTCACGGCGAAAAATACGACGAGAGTTTCGCGCTCGCGGGCAAACATCCGTACGATGTTTCCAAATCCTGCGCCGATCTTATTACGCACACCTACGCCCACACCTTTGGCATGAACGTGGCCGTTACTCGCTGCGGAAACTTCTTCGGGCCCGGCGATCTCAACGAAAGTCGCATTTTTCCGCACACGATTGTTTCTTTCTTGAAGGGACAGGCTCCGGTTATTCGCTCCGACGGCAAATTCATTCGCGATTACATTTACGTGGGCGACGGCGCGGCAGCCTACCGCACGCTGGCGCGACAAATGTTCACTGGCAAGCACAAGGGCGAGGCGTTTAACTTCTCGTACGGCCTGCGTATGACGGTGATTGACGTAGTGAACAGCATTTCTAAAGTCATGAACGTAAAAATCGAACCCAAGGTTTTGGGTCAGGCTAAAAACGAAATTCCAGTGCAGTGTCTCGACAGCTCGAAGGCTCAAAAACAACTCAATTGGAAGCCCGAGCTGGGTTACGAAAAGGGCGTGGCCCTAACGGTAGACTGGTACAAGCGCGCTTTGGAAGCAGGTAAATTGTGAGCAACATTGCACAGCTCCGCGACACTCTGAACAAGGTAGCGGACGAATTCGGCACCGTCGTTGAATCCAAACAATTGCGCGCAGGCACTGACTATCTTCCGCCCACGGGCAAAGTTGTAGGCGCGGAAGAATTTCGTAACCTGCTGCAGGCTTCGGCGGATATGTGGCTTACCTGCGGGCGCTTCTCGGACAAATTCGAAGCAGAGTTTCCAAAATTTTGGGGCCTCAAAAAGTCCTTGCTGGTGAACTCCGGGTCCTCGGCTAACTTGCTTGCTTTTGCGACGCTCACCAGCTCGCGACTCAAGGAAAAGGCCCTCAAGGCTGGCGATGAAATGGTCACCACGGCCTGCGGTTTTCCCACCACGGTGGCGCCAGCCATTCAGTACGGTTTGAAACCCGTCTTTGTAGATGTCGACGTAGCCACGCACAATGCGGCGGTCGAGGCCATCGAGGCTGCCATCACCCCCAAAACTAAAATTGTTATGATTGCCCATGCGCTAGGGAATCCCTTCCGTGCCGATCTCCTAGCTAAAGTGTGCGAGGAGCGCGGCATTTGGCTGGTCGAAGACTGCTGCGATGCTTTGGGCGCTAAAATCAAAGGCGCGCACGTGGGCAGCTTTGGCTCGCTCGCGACCTGCTCCTTTTATCCCGCCCACCACATGACCATGGGCGAGGGCGGTGCGGTGGTTATGAACCACGCCAACCTGCACAAAATTGCCATGAGCTTCCGCGATTGGGGCCGCGATTGCTGGTGCCCGCCGGGAATTTCTAACAGCTGCGGCATTCGTTTTGACTGGCAGTTGGGCGATTTGCCCCAGGGTTACGATCACAAATACATTTACTCGCACGTGGGCTTTAACCTGAAGTCCACGGACTTTCAGGCGGCCGTCGGTTTGGCGCAGCTCCAACGTCTGCCGGGCTTTATTGAGGCTCGCCGTAAAAACTTTGATTACCTTACTAAGTGCTTAAAGGACGCCGGAGCAGAAGAACATTTGGTGTTGCCGCACGCGACGCCCGAAACCGACCCTTCCTGGTTTGGTTACTTCATGTGTTTGCGTTCGGGCGGGCACGATCGCCGTGCGAAGATGACGCGCTTTTTGGAAGACAACAAAGTAGGCACTCGATTGCTCTTCGGTGGGAACCTCACCAAACAACCGGCCTTCCAGGGGGTGGATTACCGCATTCACGGTAAGCTCACGAACACGGATAAAATTATGAACGAAGGTTTCTGGGTTGGTATTTGGCCGGGACTCGATAAGAGCTGCCTGGAGTACATTGCCGGGAAAATCGTCGCAGCCTGCAAAAAATGAAAATCTTCGTAACGGGATCGACGGGCTTTTTGGGACGAGCGCTCGTGCGCACCCTGCACGCCCGGGGCCATGAAGTTCGCCGCATGCAGCGACGCGATCCCGCCCCCGATGTTTTTCTGCAGGACCTCTCGCAAATTGCGGCCAACTCCGGAGCATTAGCGCGGGACCTGGAAAGTTTTCGCCCGGATGCCGTTTTGCATTTAGCCTGGGGCTGGGCGACGAACACTCACCGCAACGATCCCTGTCACTTTACAGAAAATCTGCGCGCAACGCAGGCCCTTGTGGATATTCTCGCCGATCGCCTTCCGGGCACACGTCTTATTGCTGTGGGCTCACAGGCGGAATATGGCGTGCAGAATTGTCTGCTTACACCAAGCACGGCGTGTCGGCCGATCAATGCTTACGGCAAGGCTAAGTTGCTAGCGGGTGAGTACGCGCTGGCACGGCTGGGCGAGCGCGCAGCGTGGTTGCGCTTGCTAACCGCGTACGGTCCGGGCGACGATCCGAATAAATTTCTCAGCTATCTCGTACGTAGTTTCCGCGACGGCACCGTTCCCCAGGTGAGCCCCGGCGCTCAGGTGTGGGATTGGCTCTTCGTAGACGATGCGGCCGAGGCGCTGGCGCTGAGTGCGGAACAGGCGGTGTCTGGTGTGCACGTGCTGGCCGCCGGTGAAATGGCGAGTTTTCGCGACATCACTCTTAAGCTCCTGGCCATTGCCCAATCGAAGTCCTTACCCGCGCAAACGCCCAACTTTGGTGCGCGCGGTTACAACCCGAATGAATTGTTCTTCCTTGGTGGCGACTCCAGCAGCCTGCAACGCGTGAGCGGATGGCGGCCCCGGACGCGCCTCGATGACGGACTTAAAACGCTATTTTAGGAGGAGTGGTTATGGCCACGATTCGTGTCGCCGATTTTATTGCCCAACGTTTAGCCGAGCACGGAATTAAACATGTGTTCATGGTAACGGGCGGGGGCGCTATGCACCTGAACGACGCCTTCGGCCGTGAAAAGCGCATGGACGTGGTGTGCTGTCACCACGAGCAAACCTGCGCCATGGCTGCCGAGAGCTATTACCGCATGTCGGGTCGCATGGCGGCGGTGAACGTAACCACCGGTCCGGGCGGCACCAACACTCTCACGGGCATTTACGGTGCTTACGTAGACTCGCTCGCAACCATCGTCGTGTCGGGGCAGGTGAAGTGGGAAACCCTCGTGGCTTCTACGGGCATGCCTTTGCGCCAACTTGGCGATCAAGAAATTGATATCATCTCCGTCGTTAAACCCGTCACGAAGTACGCCGTCATGGTGACGGACCCGCAGAGCATTCGTTACCACCTCGAGAAGGCCCTCTATTTGGCCGAGCAGGGGCGCCCGGGCCCGGTGTGGCTCGATATTCCCATCAACGTGCAGGCCACGCTCATCGATCCCACGACGCTCAAAGCTTTTGATCCGAAGTCCGAAGCCAGCTCTGAAGCTCCGCGCAGCAATGTGCCCGAGGCCGTCAAACACGTCATGGCTAAGCTCCAATCGGCCAAGCGTCCGGTCCTCATGGTTGGCACGGGCGTGCGCATTGGCAAAGCGTATCCGGAGTTGCAGAAGCTCATTGATCACCTCAAAATTCCCGTGGTCACCGCTTGGAATGGTCACGATTTAGTTGCCAACGACAACCCGTACTACTGCGGTCGTCCCGGCATTATTGGTGACCGTGCGGGGAACTTCGTGGTGCAAAACTCGGACTTCCTGCTCGTGGTAGGAAACCGGCTTAACATCCGGCAGGTCAGTTACAACTGGGATAGCTTTGCCCGCGCCGCCTACAAAGTGATCGTGGATATCGATCCTTGGGAACTCAAAAAGCCCACGCTCAAACCCGACTACCCCGTATGCGCCGATGCCAAAGATTTTATTGCGGAGCTGCTCAAGCAGCCCCGAGGCGAGGTTTCGGCCGCACACAAGGAGTGGGTGGATTGGGGCAAGGCACGCGTGAAGCGCTATCCCACTGTGCTGCCGGAATACTGGAAAACCGAAAACGTAAATCCCTACTGCTTTGTGGATACGCTGTTTTCGCAGCTTAAAGAAAACGAGCACGTCGTCACGGGCGATGGCACCGCGTGCGTGGTCACCTTCCAAGCCGCTAAAATTCGCAAAGGCCAGCGCCTTTACACGAACTCCGGCTGCGCCTCGATGGGCTACGATTTACCGGCGGCCATTGGCGCCTGGATGGCCGATCCCAAGGAGCGCATCATTTGTTTGGCCGGCGACGGTAGCATTCAGATGAACCTGCAAGACCTGGCAACCATCGCCTTTAAGAAGATTCCGGCAAAAATCTTTGTTCTCTATAACAAGGGCTACCACTCCATTCGTCAGACTCAGCAAAGCTACTTCCCCGACAACGTGGTCGGATGTGGGGAAGAGAGCGGCCTGGGCTTCCCGGATTTTGGCAAATTGGCTTCGGCCTACGGCATTCCGCACCGGCGCTGCGCCAATCATGCAGAGCTAGCCGCGGCCATCAAGGAGACCATTGGGTCAGCGGGCCCCCAAATTTGCGAAATCGTCCTCGATTTGGAGCAGGGTTTTGCACCCAAATTGGCCTCCAAGAAGCTGCCCGATGGCAAGATGGTCTCTTCGCCTCTCGAGGACATGGCCCCCTTCCTGTCGCGCGAGGAATTCCTCGAAAATATGATCATTCCCCCTATGTCGTGAAATACCCCTAACGGGGGATTGCAGTTGCTTAAGACGGGTTTTATAAGTGTCCCAGTCTCATTGGGGCTGAAAGGATTGTCATGAATCTTAATGAAAAGAAAATGGTCTCCCTCCTTACGGAACTGCGCGAGAAGTACAATGTCGCGGGCGTAAAGGCGGAGTTTGAAGCCGAAGGCACGCGTCTTGAAGAAGCGATGCGCCTCAAAGAGATCAGCATGAAAGCTGGTCTTGGTCTTACGATTAAAATTGGTGGCTGCGAAGCTATTAAGGACATGTTCGAATCGGCCAGCCTCGGCGTTTGCCACATGGTCGGTCCGATGGTCGAAACTCCTTACGCCCTGAAAAAATACCTGGGCGCCGTTAAACTGGCGTTCAATGAAGAGCAGCGTCAGGACATCGAGTTCTTGATCAACGTGGAAACCATCACGGCCTGCAAGAACTTCGATGACATGCTCAAGATTCCCGAAATCAATCAACTCCAAGGCATCGTCATCGGCCGCGTCGACTTGACGGGTTCCATGGGCCTCAACCGTGAACACGTGAACGGCGATGAAATCCTCAAGTTGTCGCTAGACGTTGCGGCGAAGGCCAAGAGCAAAGGTCTTAAAGTGGTGGTGGGCGGAGCTGTTTCCGTGCATTCGCTGCCCTTCTTCCGTGCTTTCCCGAAAGGTCACATTGACCGTTTTGAAACCCGTAAAGTTGTTTTCCAATGCCCCGGTGCCCTTGAGAACAGCGAAGCCGCTTTCTTGAAGGCCGTGGAATTCGAAATCCTCTGGCTCAAAAACAAGAAGGCTTACTACGGTTCGATTCACCGCGAAGACGACAGCCGTTTGGTCATGATGGAAGAGCGCTACAAGAAGTCCATCGAGGCCCTCGAAGCAAAACGCTAAACGATGGCGACTCCCAAGCTTGCATTGGTAACGGGCGGCTCACGCGGCCTCGGTAAGGCCATGTGCGAGCTGCTCTCGGCGCGCGGCGTTCAAGTCGTGGCGCCGGGGCGGGAGGAACTGGATCTTTCCTCTTCTGCATCTATTGATGCTTTTTTAAAAACACCGGTCGCAGGTAAAATTGATATCCTCATCAACAATGCGGGCATCAATAATCCCGAAGCGATTGAGCAAATCTCCGACAAGAACTGGCAAGAAACGCTGCAGATCAATCTGACGGCACCGCTTAAGCTCATTCAGGGCGTGGCGCCCGGAATGAAGGCGCGTGGCTGGGGTCGTATCGTTAATGTGAGCTCCGTGTTCAGCGTGGTCACGCGCGAGAAACGGGCGGCTTACAGTGCGGTGAAGTCCGGACTGAATGGTCTCACGCGCACGGCGGCGGTGGAGCTGGCGCCCTTTGGCATTCTGGTGAACTCGATTGCGCCGGGCTATGTGGATACGGATCTGACCCGTAAAAACAATCCTCCGGAAGTGCTCGAGAAAATTATTCAAACTATTCCGGCCCGTCGGCTGGCTAAGCCAAATGAAATTGTCGAAACTGTGGCCTTCCTTGTGTCCGAAGCCAATGGCTATCTCACGGGGCAAACGGTGGTGGTGGACGGAGGCTTCTCCTCGCAATGAGTGCGTTTCGTGCTGCTCTTACCATTCAAAGCCAAGCTTATTCCTACGATGTAAAATGGGCGGATTCGCTTGAGTCTATTACGGCCGAATTTAAGGGCGACCCGAAAAACTTTTTCTTCGTGGATCGCAACATCCTCAAGCTCTATCCCCAGGCTTTTGTCGGGTTAGCTCCTAGCCCCCGTGTGATCGTGTTCGATGCGACTGAGGAAAATAAATCGTACGAGGCTCTGACCCCATGTTTTGCAGAGCTTATTAAGAATGGCTTTAAGAAGGACTGCCACTTGCTAGCTATTGGTGGCGGTATTACTCAGGACTCGGCTTCGTTCATTGCTTCGAATTTATATCGGGGCGTGCGGTGGAGCTTGGCTCCCACAACGCTCCTGGCGCAAGCGGATAGCTGCATTGGTGGCAAAAATTCCATCAACATTGCCGGTTACAAAAACATGCTGGGTAATTTTTATCCTCCCCGCCAGGTGTTGATTTCGCCGGATGTGCTCAAAACGCTGAGTGATGATGATATTCGCTCTGGCTTGGGCGAAGTGGTTAAAATTCTATTCGTGGATGGGCAGGCCATGGAGCAACTCACCTACGTGCCGACGGATCCGCATAAAATTAAGAGCGACGCGCACTTGAGTGAGCGCATCGTGCTGGACTGTTTAAAGGCCAAGAAACGGTTTATTGAGGAAGATGAATTCGATAGGGGCATTCGTAATTTTTTGAATTACGGCCACACCTTTGGCCACGCCTTTGAATCGGCTACGCACTACAAAATTCCTCACGGTATCGGTGTCACGCTGGGCATGGGCGCGGCGGCTTTCTTTGCCGAGAAGTTGAATTACGCACCTGTGGGATCCTCGGCCGTCACCCGAAAATTCTTGGAACCCTTTTATCGTCCCTACGAGCAACAACTTAAGAGTCTTTCCGTCACCGATATCATGGCGGCCATGAAGCTCGACAAGAAAAATACCGCCGGCGGAAAAATTGGTTTTGTGTTGGCGCGCGGCCCGGGCAAAATGGAGAGGGTTCCGCTCGACGTGGTCACCCAAACTCAACCCCTGCTTACTGAATGGCTCGCTAGTCTCTAAATACACACCTATGAAACAGCCTTCTACTCGACGTAACTACATGATCTATGCCCCGAATTATTCTGCGGGGTCGGCCGGAATTCGCGCTATTTACATGCTGGGTTTGGAGCTCCTTGCTCGTGGGTATCAAGTCATGGTTTGTGGTCCTAACGGCGAGGACTGGCAGACGGGTTTCAAGAAGCATAGCTTCCCCAAGCAACTCAAACGAATTACGGTCCTCAATTTTAAGGATGCTCGTGACATTGTTCGCTGGAGCGATCCAATCGTTGTTTATCCTGAGACCATCATGGGGAACCCTCTCTCGGCTAGTCGTGTTGTCCGTTGGATATTGAATAGTCCGGGGCTTTTAGGTGGGGCACCCGTTTATCCGGAATCAGAACTCATCTTTGTTTATTCCGATGTTTATCGTCCCCACGTAAAAAATCAGGTGGCCGGTAAGATGTACGTGCCTACGATTGATCACGAAATTTTTCATCGTCCTGACGATGAGTCCGCCGGACGCTCATTAGAGTGTTACTACGTGGGTAAATCCACGTTCAAAGAAGGAATTTTTGATTCAGATAAAGTCTTCGAAATCACGCGCATGAGTCCCAAGCGTTCGGAACTGGGCAAACTCTTTCGCGGCAGCCGGGTGCTTTACTGTTTCGATAACAGTTCCATTATTTGTTACGAAGCTATTGCTTGCGGTTGTCCCACCGTGATTATTCCCGATGGTACCCATGCCCGCGAAGATTTCTCGCAATTGGAACTGGGCCTCGATGGCCTGGCGTGGGGCATGGATGACTTGCCGCGAGCCCGGGCTACGGTGGGTAATTTTGGTGCGCGTTATGCGGCGCTGGAAGGTAATCTGGCGGAAGCCGTGAATAATTTTGTGGCGACTACGCAGTCCCACCGTTACCTTGCCCTGACTAAATATCCGGGAGCGCCCGAAGCGCTGCTTTATGAACTGCGGACTGCAGAGGCCGAGATCGATCGCTTGCAGGGTGTTTTGCACAAATACGAAGGCTCTTTGTATTTGAAACTGCGGGCCACCATTGCCCGTTACAGCGGATTAGAAATTTTCATTCAGCGTTTAGCTTCAATCTTTAAACCCAAACGCAATCGCCCCCGCTGGAATTAGCGGAAGCGTTTTTTCTGCGTTGCCCAGAATTGCAGTAGGCGCGACGTGCAGTCGCTGCTGCGCGGATCGAGACTGATTGTGGCCATCGTGGCAGCTTTGGGGCCGAAGCTTTCTTCCTTAAATTCGATCCGACTCATAATTCCGTGTTGGGCGGTGTAGTCCTGGAATGTAGGTTTCGCCGGTAGCGATTGAATTTTTACGTTGAGGGCCCAGATGTCTGCTGGCGCGGGTGGCAACCCGGGCGCAGATGGAGCCGAGGGAGTTTCGGACAATGCCGGCAAATGGCATAGGGCGCTTACCGTGTCGAGGGCATCGACGTCGTCCGTGCTCAGGGCCTGGGCTTCGGGCGAGGCTAGGGCCGCGCCATTCTTCGTGTACTCGGCTTTAATCCACAGCCCGCGATAAAAATTGCCGTCCTCAAAAGTTCCGTACTCATTGTTCCAGTCAACCACGCCTTCCGCCAAATTGTGGAGTGCGAGAGCCCCATCGGAGCGAAAGCGATCGCTAAATATTTGTCCCACAAGCTGCCGGGCAATGGGGCTGTACTGCAGGTAAACGCCCGGCGAGGTTTGGCGCGGAAGGAGCGAAGCATAAACAATCTCGTGCATCACCAGTCCGGTGCGAGTGGCCATGTCGAGACGCATCCAGGCCTCGCGCGAAATGCGAATCGTGCGGTGTGTGCGGACCGCCAATTGAACCATCTGCAGGCCGTGGTAATCGAGCGCCGTGTCTTCGTCCGGTACGTTGACGAGGTCGGGTTTAACTAGCACCCATGAGTAGTTGCTGAGCGCTGCCAAGAGCTCCTGACCGTAGGTCCGATTGGCATCGTAAATTTCGGTAAGCTTTTTGGCGATCATTTCGCGGGGGGCGTCGATATCTGGCATGGCCTCGTTGACGGCGGCCATGATGGCGGGATTCGGCGCAATGGCCATGCTGAGGTAGGGCGCTTCATCGACGCCTTCTTCCAGAAAATCCAGCAGGGTGATACGCCCGTTCAGGTTAACCCCATCGCCGCCGTTGCCCACGTCAAAACCGGCGAAGGCGGAGCTGCTCGCAAAAATAGAGAGCAGGGTACCAAGAACCAGGGAGCGATTAGTTAGTTTCATGGGCATTTTCCTTACCGGTGAGATCAAAAAATTGAATGTTCAGACTGTAAAGGGAATCGGCTGCTTCTGAAGAGAACTCTCGGTCTAATTCGGCACGGAAGTCGCGGATCCGTTGTTTAACGGCATTCAGCTTGGACTCTTCGAAGGCGAAGGTGCGGCTAGAAAAGTCGCGTTCATCGAGTCCCTGCGAGCGCAGCGCCTGGGCGGCCTTGGCGAGCATTTGTTCGTGGAGGCGTTTGACGGCTTCGTTGGGGTTGTCGATGGGCGTAGTGACGGTGGTTTGTGTCCGGCGAAGTTCTCCCGCTTCGTTTCGTTCGAAGATACCGAGCCGGAGCAGAGCTTCGATGCATTCTTCGACTTGGCTGACCCCGAGTTTCAGGCGGCGAGCAATCCAGGCCGGATCCGAAC
Organism: Bdellovibrionales bacterium; assembly: GCA_018266335.1. The sequence continues at coordinate 7,581 of JAFEAR010000141.1, read as the reverse complement.
GGAAGGCCTTTAGGTACGGAAGTTCGGCAATGGCCACAAAGTACCAGTTCGACAGGAAGCGCAGGGCATCGAACTCCAGCCCCAGGGTGGCGCGGTTTGGCTTTAGTGAAACGAGAATCTTGGAATAGCAGAGCTTTTCGTCGTCCCGCTCGGCCAGGGTGAAGAGGGTGAGAATGTCGAAGTAGTGGGCCTCGTTGGCTTCGAGTTCGAGCGTGTTGCGAATTTGACCGGCTAGCGTGGGATAGAGTTTGCGCCGGCCATTGAGCACCATGGAAAGCATGCTCGGGTGGGGAAGGCCAATTTGCCGGGCCCAGGCCCGCAGCGAGTAACGAGGGTTGCGCTTACGGCGCAGCTCGAAAACCTCCCGCAGGTACTCGCGAACGTTGTTGAATTCGTAGGGACTAATTCTATCCACAATCCCTTGGCGCTACCGAAGCCGCGGAGGGGCATCAAGGAGCTCCGGTTAATAAAGTGGGGTGGCATTGTGTACATGCATAGGGAGTTTGAGTGGGGGCGATATTTTTTGCGGAAAGCGAAATACAGGGCATGTTTATAACGCGGCGCAATTAGAAGATGTTGGGGTTTCTTAACATGATCGAGGCCTGTTCGTTAAAGATTTATCGAGCTCATGGGTCCTTGTTAAGGAAGCTTAATGTTAAATTAACTTAACAAGTTACGAGTTTAAGCTGCACCGTGCCTATGAGACATGGGGGGGGATGAAGTTAAGCAAAAAACTAACTCTCACCCTCTCCACATGTTTCGTTTTCGCGGCACAGGCTGCCCCCCGCCCCCTGGGGAAATTCAAAAGTACCTGGTACCGCCTCACCATGGAGGCCGATCACTCCAATGAACCCCGCACCTGCAGCCTTTACGACATGAAGGGCAAGGAGCTGGCGGACGTCTCGCACAACTTCAAACGCGACATCGATATCGAAGGTTCGGGCAAGTTGCTCGACGGCCGGGTGCTTAACTACGCCGGTATGGTCGGTGGAACGATTCGTTACCGCTTGGCCAATCACCCCTTTGGTGACGGTGTGGGAACCTGTGGCCTGACTCCCATGCGCACCATTGCGGTTGACCCGAATGTTATCCCCCTGGGGGCAGTGGTGCGTATTCGGGAAACTGTTGGCATGAAGCTAGCCGATGGCAGTATTCACGATGGACTCTGGCGCGCAGAAGATCGCGGTGGCGCAATCGTTGGTCGGCACATAGATTTATTCGTCGGCGCGGGCAAACGTGCCGCAGATCAACTGCACGCGGCAGGCATCAACGACACTCACACCGTGACCATCGATTTGGTGCAGGAGCCCGTTAAAGGCAACTGCGCCCGCTGAAAATTTGATCTTGATCATGTTGTTGAGGCGGCGTCAAAAGGTTGCTGCCGCATAAGTTAATTCTCACTTTCTTGATCTTGTTAAGTCTAAAAATTTTTTTAGACTCATGATTGGTAACTCATTTTTAACTTATATGGGGAGAGATCAAATGAATCATAAATTAGGTGCGCTTGGCTGCCTTACGGCGATGGCCCTTTCGGCTGGTTGCGGCAAGAGTAGCAGCAGTAGCGGTACAACCTTCGTCGATGCCCTTGGCACGGTGAGCACAACCATGGAAGATATGAAGAAGCTCGACCCTACAGCTTCCTCGTTCGTATCTCGATCCAAGAGTGGGCTTCACTTGTTTACCGCTTTTGGCAGTGCATGGGATTCGGGTACGGTTGCTTTGCCTGATGGCTCGGGGTCTAGCGTTTCGATTAAAGAATACATGGGTAAACAACTGGATCCGTCCGCAGTGGGTGATGATGGTCATGGTCGTCAGTTTGCGCTGAACGTATTTGGCCGTTTCAACAACGCCATGATGATCGGCTGTGCTCTGACTCAGGTGGGTGCGGATATTGATTCGGCGACGGGTTATCCGAACGTTGGCACGGTGACGATGAAGCTCACCTCGGAAGCGCTAACCAAGATGAAAGAGAAGTGTGGCATGTCCGAGGCCGACGCAACCTACATGGGTTCGATTACGCCACCTATCGAAATTGGAGCAGTGATTTCGAATCCTTCCGATACCACCTATTATGATCGCAAAGTGGTTATGACTTTGCCGGAAGCTATGTCGGGCTCGGGCGGCGCAACCCAGTACTTTTATATGCGGTACAATAGCTCGGAAATCAATATTTTGGATATTGAGGACCAGGCAACCTTTGATAGCCGTACGATCGTAGCTTTGAATTTGGCGACCAAAGTCTTGAAAGTTGAGTACTACAGCGGAAGCAATGGCTCCAACCTTTACTTCCATCGCTTGTACTACGACCAAACCAATGACATCGGTAAGCTTGCTACCTACTACGGCTCCACTGGCAATCGTGTTTCCTACACCTTGACCGGTAAACCGAATGCTGGCGGTACTTTTGCGCTTAGTTTCGATTCTGATCAAACCGCGGACTATGCTGGTCAGGCGTGCGTGAACGTTTCGAACGGAACCGTTGCGACGGATGATAGCCTGAGCTGCACGCTAACGGGCACGGCCGTGTCGAGTGCAACGGTGCTCAGCGATGCTTACTCGCGCGTGGGTGCCACGAGCTGGTCGACTCCGGCCGATACGATGACGAACTCTTACACCGAGGACACGATCTTTACGGCCGTGGCTCCCTAATCCGCAATCATCGCCGCATTTAGCTGCGATTCTAATCCCCGGTGGCTTCGGCCATCGGGGATTTTTGTTTTTGGGGCCCGCATTCTGAGCTGTTGGATTTTCTTTGTAAAACTTAACTTAGTTGCTGGGAGTGATGGGACTACTCTGCTCGTACATCGACAGCGATGCATACAGAAGGAGTCGTATATGAATGACGGATTAAAGGAAGCTTACATCGACAAAATGAATAGCCAGCTCAAGGAGCTCGGCGCACGCATGGAGTTGCTGAAGGCAAAAGTTAGCAAGGGAGCGGCCAATGTTCGGGTTGACTACCACCAGCAACTCGAAAGTTTTGAAGAGAAGCAGTCGGCCTTCCAGAAAGAGTTGGAGCAAGTTAAAGCTGCGGCCGGTGATTCTTTCGAAAAAGTAAAAGAAAAGGCTCAAAAGGCCTGGGGCGATTTGAGTAATTACGTTTCGGAAAATTTCGACAAAGCCACCGATAAGCTTTCGCACTAAAAAAGGAGTCAAAAAAATGTTACGGATTGCGCTCTCGTTTCTTGTCTTGGCCCTCGTGGCTTTTGCTCTGGGGGCGACCGGCATCGCGGGTTTGTCTATGGACATCGCTCGCATGCTGATTGGTATATTTTTAATTTTGGCCGTGATCAGTGGCTTGGTCCATATTTTCACTGGTCGTCCGCCGCGCATGCAGCCCTAGGGGCGCGCGCCCAAGTTTCGTTCATCAATGGTCTAATTTTTTAGTGAAATCATCACAGGAGAAAACAAGTCATGCAAAACAATAACCAACTTAACAAAGTCAACGACATCGCCTCGAGTCTCACGGACAAGGCGTCTAAATTTATTCCGAATGCGATCGACGCCGTTGAAGGTGCTGCCGACAGTGTTTCGAATAAAATGAGCTCTGGCTACAAAATGGCCCGTACCGAAATGACACGAGCGACTGGTTCTGCGGAAAAATTTATTCGTAAAAATCCCTTACTCGTAACGGCCGCCGCCGTGGGTATTGGCTGGGCCGTAGGTCGTTACCTGTTTTCGAATTCCGAAGAATCCTAATATGTCCGACCTCAAGCGCCGCATAGAAGATCTCTACCAAGAAAGCCCCTGGCTGGGACTCGCAGTCTCGTTGGGGGCGGGGGTAGGGTTGGGCGCTTTTGGTGTTTGGCCCGTGCTCGCGCGCGCGGTGGCCAAAGGTGCGCAATTGACCGCGGTGAAGGCGCTGCTTCCTAGAGAAGCGGACGCCCTTGCCGTGGGGCTTGCCGAAGCCTCGGTGGCCTCCGTGCTGACGGCCATGGTGTCGACATTCTCCTTATCATCTTCTGACTCCCGGTCAGATCGGAAAATGTCCGCTCGAATAAGGGGCAACTCCAGGTCTGGGTAGAGGGAAGATGATTACCTCGAAGAACTTCTTCTTGTGAATCGCCCATAGCTTTGGTGCGTACGCCCTGCCGGCGCCGGACCCAAAGCATCCGGATCATCAAATACCGTGATTGCCAGAGCTCGAACGAGATCCTGCGCTCAATCGAGCAGAACTCGATTGCCGTACTCGGCACGAAGGCGTGACTTCACCGCCTCCGACAGCGGATTGCCCCTAAGATCTAGCTCGAAATACTTCATGACCGAGAGGTCTACGTAGCCGGCCGGGAAATCTTCCAGTTGGTTGTCGCGAAAAGAAATATAGAGGCTGAGAGGCGTTCTATTTACAGACTCGAAGGCGGGTGCCGACACTTCTCGGATCTGGTTTTTCTCGAACAAGAAACTGAGCGTAATCCCAAAGTTATGTCTAACGCGGTTTCTATCCCGAAACAGAAGCGCCGGAATGCGAGTGAGACGATTTCGATTCAGATTCATAGAAAACTCCCAGTACTTTTGCTGCTCGGGAATTTCGAAAAGCCCAGATGAGAGGCTCTCGATCTGATTGGACTCGTAACTGATCTCGAGACAGACTTTCCCGAGATCCGAAACGATCGGCCCGTCGATCGACTTCAGCTGATTGTGGTCGAAATCAAGAACCAACTCTCCGATGCGATCGCGCGGAAACAGATCAACAAAAGACGCCGGAAGCGCGGTGATCTGGTTCCAGCTAAAATTCATCTTCTGCCTGACTTCCCCTCCCGAGTTGCTTTCGATAAAATCCGGAGGAGGAATCATCGCTGGCACGATTTGACGAATCAGATTGTGGCTTAAATCAGCTTTTTCGACTTCAGCGGCGCGAGCCCAGCCCTCCTCAAATGAAGTTTCGTCCAACCGATTGTGGCTCAAGTTGATCCTCTTCGAAAGGGACCCTTCGGGAATCGCGCCGACTCCCAAATAACGCAGTTGATTGTGCGAAAAATTGAGATCAGGCACGTTTGGGATCATGCGCGACTCGATACGCGACAGAAAATTCCCCGAAAAGTCCCCTCCGAACCATGAGATGTAGCTCCCCTGCCGAATTCCGTCGAAGTCTCCTGCTTTCAATTCATGAATGTTGAGGGCGTGAAGATCCCACCATAGCGAACGTCCTCCGTACGACCCGACATCGGAAATTGATGAGAGCATCTCGGGCGTGACGGCTCGGCAATCATAGTCGGCCTCGGGCAATAGACTCAGAATCCGAAACACCACTTGAGGCGTTCGATCGCAAAAAGGCCGAGCCGCGCCGTATCCTTGAGTTGAAACGAACATCGACAGAACAAATGCTTGCGCTAAGGTTTTCACCGGATCTCCAATTTCTGGAGTCCAAGAGACGGTAGTGTTCCGTAGGACTCTCCCGCCCGCGGTTCCCCGCAACTGGGCTGCATAATGTCCCCTTCAATAGAAGGACTGTGTATCGATTCAAGCTGAGCGCCCGTCTCGACAATATCCGCTCCCCCGTTGGAGTAGCGGAGGCGACCTACCACTTCGTAACGAACGTCTCCGGGCGTCAGAATTTTTCGCACTTCAAGAAAAAGATGCGTCGGACAGCCCGTTCTGTAGTCCGCTTCGTAACGACCGACTTCCACATCCAAGTTTCCGAATCGGACTCGGCGCGTTTCTATGATCACTGTCTCTGCATCAGGTTCATACCCCCAGCAGGATTGCTTGTGACCATGGAGAAGTTTGCATTGTTCAAAGCGAACAAGAATCTTCGCTCGGATCGTCTCGGCCTGAGCTATCGACGAAGTGATGAGCGCGGCTGCGAGTACAAAAAGTCGTTTATCCATGGCAGCACTGTAGCCCAAAGTCCCGCACTGCGCGACTGAGGAGGAAGAATCTGTGCTCCGCAATCGAGTCTTTCAGGCGATCCGCGAACTCGTCGCGCCTCAGATTCAGTCGAAACGTAAGATTGGGTTTGGGCGAAGCGAAAAATGAAGTCTTACTCGTGTCTTACTTTGCCGCCGGGCACCTGAATTTCTTCATTCCCCGCCGAATCCGCCAATTTTTGAACGAAATCCAACTTTCGGGGACGCACTCGATACAGTAGAAGGCTCACAGTCCCGACGCTTTGGCGGGCTCCCATTCAAAAACAATCTCATCGACCATCCGTTTGAGTTTGGTGTTTTCGGCTTCGAGTTCTTTCGGCCGCCTGAGGTCGGAGGCCTCCATGCCGCCGTACTTCTCCTTACTCTCCCGTCTGTTCTGCTCTCAGAAACCTAGTGGTTGGTAACGACAATGAACGGGGAGGTACGAGGATATGTAAGAGAACGAAGTTTGGCTCGGCGGGTAAAGGATCAGACAGGGAAACCATGACAAGGAGGGGCAGCTCATGGGAGAAGAGATGGGCAACAAGGGGTACGGTCCGCGACACAGCTATTGGCTGGCTGGATACGAAGGCAGCAGCAAGCTACTTGCAGACTCCAAATGCACTGCGAATCGCGGTGCACCGGGGGCTTGTTCCTGCGAGAAAGCTTGGTCGAAGACTTCGATTCAGCCGAACAGAGATTGATTCTTGGGACGAAGGATGGGAGTTAGAGGGAAGTACCTACGCAAGTACCTTTCGCATTCCCTTTTCGGAGGCCTGCATGATTCGGGAGTACGGTGCTTTCTTGGGGCCTAAAGATGTTGATCCTTTGGCATCCAACAAGAACGAAACAGACAAGGCCGCCTCGCACTGATTCAAATAGCCCGCGGTTACCAGGCGGTTTGCCGATAAGCTTCGACAGCTCGGCTACTTCGGAACTCTCGCCAATCGGAAGCCCAGGTGATCATTTCGGTTACTCGGCCCGCCGTTGTCTTCATACTTTTCACGCTGGGCGGAACGCAGCCACTGGGGCTCGCGGGACAGCCATGAGCCGCCGCGGATGACACGAAATTCGCCCGTAGCCGGACCCGCAGGATCAACGACGAATCCTGCGGGATAGTCGCCGTACTTGTCCTGCACCCATTCCCAGACGTTGCCGTACATGTCGTACAGTCCGTTTTGATTCGGCTGAAGCGAGGCCACTTCGTGTGTGTGCACGTTCGAGTTTCGGTCGTACCATCCGTGCTGCGTGAGCTGCGCGGGATCGTCACCAAATGAGTACGCCGTGGTGGTTCCGGCTCGCGCTGCATATTCCCACTCGGCTTCCGTGGGAAGCCGATACACATAATCTTCAGAGGCTTCGTTCAATTCTTCGATGAACGCTTGTGCGGACCTCCACGACACAAGGTCGACGGGGTTATTAGGACACAACTCCGTACCATCGATCACTCGGTACGTTCTGGGACAAGTGTTGTCTCCGGAAAAGAAGATCGACGGGTTTGTTCCTGTAACCAGAAAATATTGAAGCTGCGTAACTTCAGTAACCTGCATTTCAAAATCACGAGTCAAAGTGACGCGATGCGGTACTTCATTGGCCGCCCGGCCAGATTCCGTGTGGTGTTCACGTAATTACTTCCGGTTTGGGCGGAAGCACCAAGGGGCCCTTGGTTCGTGTTATGAGCGAAAATCGCTCTAACGTTTGGAAAATGGCTTCTCGCTCAGCTGTTCTTTTTTCG
>JAFEAR010000140.1 GCA_018266335.1 Bdellovibrionales bacterium | reverse complement strand
GCTTTGCGGAATAACTGGTCTGTCATCTCTGGCCTCCTGCTCACTCGATTGTGAGCTGTTGCAGGGCCATTTGATGCTTCTAACTTTGCCTATTCATACCGGAAGTAATTTCGTTGCACACAACAAATAATGACTGAAATTGAGCGTATCGTAATTCGCGCGAGGATCACGGCTAAGGCTATTGGTTCTCCGGTTTGGCACGTTGTTCGCGGTGTGATTGATCGAAGAATTCCGTACAGCGTCTACGGGCTAAGTCTTGGGCTCATGTTGGTACAAAATCTCGGGCTCGATCAGATGCTGCTTGCCCGATGTGGATTCATAAACCTAGCGAGCGTCTTGGATCGGTTCGAGCTTCTTTACTTTTCGATCCTGGGTATTGGGCCGTTTGCCGTCTGGTCGTTTCTTGCGCTTGCTCGGTTTCGCAGCGTCCAGACAATTCTCGCGCGGGATTTTGAGGAGCTGGGGCTAAAGACGGTGAAGGGGCGAATCCCGCAGCTTCTTAGGTTTCATCATGTCGATGATACGAGTCGAGTGCTGAAGATCGCCATGAACGGAGTGCCATTCGATGAGTTTAAGAGTCGGCGCACGGCGCTAGCCTCGAAATTCGGCATCTTCATTACGTCTATGGAAGAGAAGCGGACGGAAGGCACGCTAAAAATTCAGTTCACTCCTTTTGAAATTCCCTCCTACGTGAAAATGGAAACGCCTGGCGAGCTGCGCAATTTTACGATTCGCGTAGGGTACGGTGCGGGGAACAAGCCCCTTGATGTGAGCCTCAGGGACGTGTCGCATTGGCTTGTCGGAGGATCAACCAAGATGGGCAAATCGACGTTCTTCCGCCAAGCCATCACAACGCTTCTCTTCGGAAACAGCCCGCACATTCGGATCGTATTCATCGACTTGAAGGATGGCCTCGAAGCCGATGTGTTCAAGAACCTAGATCGGGTGACGACGTATAAGGACGCATCTGAGGCCGTCGTAGCGCTCGATGATCTGTACAACGAAATGAAATCGCGGATGAAGCTCTTCGGCGAGGTCGGAGCACAGAACATCGACGTTTATCACGAAAAGATAAAGGAACTGAACGCCGATGCGGACAAAAAGGCTAGATGGGAAATGCTTCCTCGAGTCGTCGTGTTCATAGACGAGGCGTTTGAGCTTTTCATGGTGGGATCGAAGGCAGACGGCAAAAAATCCGCGGACGCCAAGCGTTTGTGCATTAAGCTCGCCGCTCAAGGGCGTGCCGCGGGAATTCACCTCATCATCGGAACTCAGCGCCCGGACGCCTCCACGATCGACACCCAAATCAAGGGGAATCTCACGGGCCGTCTGTGCTTCCATACGGCCGATAATCCGTCGAGCATGGTCATCCTCGACTCCGTGCGGGCTTCGGACCTTTCTCCGAAGGATAAGGGACGTGCCGTTTGGAAAAGCGGCCCTGACATTGAGGAAATCCAGACTCCGGATTTTCCCACAAGAGATGCCGAGTTGTTTTTGAAACCTCTGCGTAAGGCCAAAGAGCTGGCAGACCGGAACGACGGAACAAGCGCTGGGAGTTCAGCTAATTCTTGCGAAGCAGAAGACGCGGCTAAGGAAGCCGTAGAAATCGCGGCAACGAGGTAGAACATGAGCGAAGAGAAAAGCCGCCGCTGTCAGCCGGGGGAGTTAGACCTTCACAAGGACTTTCCCGTTCTTCTGTTCCTCTGGGAATGGAAAGTTGCTTCCACTGCAGCCATTGCAGTGAGATTTTTCCATGAATGGACCCGTATGGGGCATACCGCGTACAAGCGCTTACAGCGTCTTCACCGCTTAGGTTATGTTAAAACTAAGTTCGATGAACATGCGGGGGGCTGTGTGTGGACACTTGCCCGCCGGGGTTTTGATGCTGTGGTAGATTCACTCCCACCTCTTGTGGAGGCCGGAGCAGGCTCGGAAGCCCCGCGCCACGACCGCTTTTCTATGGCTGTTCATTTGGGGCCGGGACTTGTCGCTGAGTTTGGGAATGTCTTCTTGTACACCGAGCAACAGCTTCGTCGTATTGACCCGCGGATGCATCCCGAGTGGGTTCCCAAGATGGACGGTCATCGGCCCGATGGATACTGGAATGTGCCCTCAAGCCGCGGCAGAAAAATAGTTTGTTTAGAAATCGAGTTTTCACGCAAGCTTGATCGGCATTACAGGGAAATTGGGCAATTCTACGCGAGTTGTCCCACGATTGGGAATGTCATTTGGGCAGTCCCTACGGTGAGGCAGGCCGAGAGGATACGCAGCTTTGTTTCTCAGGGAAGACGCGGCAGTGGAGATGTACATAAATTTTTTCTTCTCCGCGAGATTAAGTCGCGAGGTTGGGAATCTTGCTCCATTGAAGAGCAGAAATCAGGAGAATCAATTTCCCACATTCTTGAGAAATCTCATTGGGAAACCACTGGGAAAACATTGGGAAAAGACTGGGAAACTTTTTCTCACAAGATCATCCTCAGCACGAGCATTTCGGCTGCAAAATTCACGAGTTGCGAATCCACCGCTTTTTTAGCGAAACGTCTTTGAGTGTACCACTCACGCCATACGCACGAGGTATTCAGCTTGATGCGCCTTAAAAATCGTCTGTTCCTCTTGGTCACGCTTAGCGTGACCTCGCTACTCGCCTCTTGTTCGACGCTTTCCAAGTCGAGCAAGTCCGAGAGTTCCATATCGGGTCATATCCCGAAAGTAACCGATCCGAACATAAGTCGCGTTTGGATTCCTGATCGAGTCGAAGGAAATCGTTTCGAAGAAGGTCACTGGCTCTATGTCATAGAAAAGCCCGTGAGCTTTAAGAAGGAGTGAGTAGCTGTATGGAAAAGTCTTCCGACAAGCGTACATCTCCTACCAATCTCGATAATCTAGAACGTGTTGCTCTTACGGAGTCTTCGATTGCTAAACTTAACGCGTGGATTGAACACCTGACTGCAAAGCGTCCTGGTGTAACAATCAACCG
>JAFEAR010000013.1 GCA_018266335.1 Bdellovibrionales bacterium | reverse complement strand
GAGCATCCGGAGGCGGATGGGGAAGGGTTGCTTGGCGGACGCCCCATCTTCAAGCTCGGCCTCGCTCGCGGGGCTAAATCGCTTGAGGCCGGTGCGTTCCACCAGCGTGCCGAAGCCAAATCGACTCATGGCCGAGACGATTTCGCGCAAGCGCCCCACATTTTTGACGGCCCGGGCGGCTTGGTGAGCTTTGCTGAGGAGCGCCATGGCCCTTTACATTAGATCCCTTTGCCCTAAGAATCGATATTCAAGGGGAGGATTCATGTCGAAAGTTTTTAAATCAATCACGGGTGTCTCGTTGTCTGCCGCGGCCCTTTGGGGTGCTTGCGACGCCTCTGCCTCGGGCATTTTTCAGGTTAAGGACCGTAGCTACGGCGCTTATGCCGGCACGCCCGCCCAGACTGCGATCGACACGGCCCTCGATGAGCTGCAAACTCAAGTGAACGATGCCTTACTGAAGGCCGCCGAAGCCGATACCTACCTGCACGCCGTTTCTAACTCCCTAGCTACTTCGAGCGCCGGGGTGGGCGTTGACTACGCAACCCCCTTTGATGTTTTTGCTTTGGGCGTGAGCGCCGGTACGGGCGCTGACTTGGGTAGCAATTCGGTGTCCGATTTGATGAGTGGCGACGTAAAGGCCGAAGACGTGAAGGGCTTTGCTGCTCAAACGGCAGTGGTCGTAGGATTTAATCCTGGCTCCGTTAGTAAATCCAACTGGGGACCCATTGAACCCCATCGCTTGCGTTTATACTTCAGCTACTTTTCCATGAACGATTTTACGAAGGACAAGTTCCACTTGAACTTCAGCTCCTTTGGACTTCACGCCAAATACCAAATCATTGAAGAAAAAAACTGGGCGCACAAGCTCGTGAAGTGGGGCGGCCTCGATGTTGGTGCGGGTATCCACCGTGCCTCGATGAAAGCGTCTATTTCTGAATCCGTAACGCAGTCGCAAACGATTTCGAGCAACGGTCTTAACACCACGGTGAATTTCTCGGGTGATCTCACGGCAGGTGCCGATGCTAGCACCACCACGATTCCCCTTGAAGCTTCCACGTATGTGCGTCTTCTTTATGTGCTCGCCATGTACACGGGCGTGGGTGTGGACTTGAACTTCGGTTCTACCTCGGCCGTTGCTAACGGTGGTGGCCCCATCACCAGTAGCGATTCGAACATTGGCGCTACCGGTGCTTTGGATTTGGGTGAAAGTTCGAGCCCGAATAAAACGAACGTGCGTTATTTCTTGGGTGGTCAGTTCGATGTGGGTGTGGCGAATATTTTCGTGCAGTACAACAAGTCCATCACGAACAACACCTTGGGCATCACCCTCGGTACGCGCGTTTACTGGTAAGTTCGCTGCTTAGGCAAAGTTTTCAGGGTCGGTCTACTTAAGGTAGACCGACATTTTGCTCGCAAATTCCACCAGGCCACGCACGGGAATGCCCGAGCCCACATCCGGCGGGCAGTGTGCTTGGTGCTGCTTGTAAGCCGTGCCGGCAATGTCCAAGTGAATCCAGGGGTAGGCGTCCTTCACGAAGAAGTTCAAGAAGGTTCCGCCCTTCTGGCTACCCGCTTCGCGGCCACCGGAATTACGGTAGTCAGCGCACTTGGAGCGCATGTCATCGCGGTATTCTTCGAAGAGTGGCAGCTCCCAAACTTTTTCGCCGATTTTCTCCGAAGCTTTGCGGTAACCATCTAGCAAGGCGGCGTTGTTACCCATCATGCCCGTGGCGACGCTGCCGAGAGCAATCACCACGGCGCCTGTGAGGGTGGCAATGTCGATCACGCAATCGGGCTCGTAGGTTTTGGCGTAAGCTAGAGCGTCAGACAGCACCAGGCGCCCTTCGGCGTCGGTGTTGATGACCTCTACCGTTTGACCATCGTAAGCGGTGTAAACATCGCCGGGCTTAACGGCGTTGTGACTGGGCATGTTCTCGGCGGCGGCCAAAAGACCAACCACATGGAGGGGCAAATCGAGCTCTGCAATGGCGTGCATGGCGCCTACCACGGCGGCAGCTCCGCTCATGTCCATTTTCATTTCTTCCATGCCGGGCGCCGGTTTTAAGCAGATGCCTCCGGTGTCGAAAGTCACCCCTTTGCCGACGAGCACGAGGGTAGGTAGTTTTTTCTGCTTGCTTGCGTTGTGTTCCATGATGACCAGGCGCGGTTGATTCTCGCTTCCTTTGCCCACGGACAAAATCCCGTTCATGCCTTCGGACTTGAGCTTTTTTTCGTCCCAAACTTGAACGCTCAGTCCGCATTTTTTGCCCACAACTTGAGCTTGCTGCGCAAGGGCGGCGGGGTAGAGGTCGTTGGCGGGAGTCGTTTGCAGGTCGCGCGTGATGTATACGGATTGGGCAAGAATTTCTACGCGCTCTAGAATTGCTTTGGCCTTACGATCGTCCAGGAGTGCCGATACAAAGCGGACTTTCAGCTTGGTAGGCTCACTTTTTTTCGTATCAGTTTTTTCGGTTTTGGATTTGTAGCGATCGAATTTGTAGAGCGCGAGTTGCAAACCCGTGGCTAAAAATTCCATGAATTCCTCGCGGGAGGGAATGCCGCCTACAAGGGGCCGTTGGGCAAAGTCCTTAGGGGCGTCCTTGGCACCACTCGATGCGGCCGGGCTGAATAGCGAATCAATATAAATGTCTACGGCGCCTACTTTTGCGGTGCTGAGTTCGCGGGCCAATCGGCCGCCCCAGTTAACCACATTTTGTGCGAAGCAGTCCTTCGCTGTACCAATGCCAAAGCCGATGAGGTGGGCGTAGCCGGAAAGACCTTCGAGCCCTTTGGAGTGGTGTAGAAGGGCGACGCATTCGCCCGCCTTGCCGCTGAAGGAGGGGCAGGAGGCTAGGACGCTGAGTGCGGCTTGAAGTTCTTTGGGGGCCTTGGCGCCCTTAAAGGGCGAGCCAAGCACCAGGGCCGAACCTTCGGTAGGATTCAACGCGCCGAAGGACTTGAGCTTCGCAAAAGAAAAAGTTGCTTTGAGGTCAGTCATTGTATCTTTTCTCCGTAGTGGTAACTTGGAACTCAGATGGCCACCGGAGAAGATTCCACAGGTCGGGATGTCCTGCAAGATGTAGCTGGGTCAGACTCGTTTTTGATTCATGCTGCGGTGAAGTGCCGCAAGATTTCGCGACACTTTGGCTGGCCCCACCTTGTATTCTTGGCCCTTGCGCCCACTTTTCCCCTGCGGTGGGATGCTTCGCTCCCCCTTTTCTTTGTGATGGGCATCCCCTCGGTGCTTTTGGGGGTGGGTTTGCGACTTTGGGCCCGTGGCTTCCAACGTTCCACGGACGGACTGGTGATTGACGGTCCCTATCGTTACGTGCGCAACCCGGTGGAAGTGGGGGCCATTGCTTGCTTCGTTGGTGCG
>JAFEAR010000139.1 GCA_018266335.1 Bdellovibrionales bacterium | reverse complement strand
TGGGATCGGCTTGCCGCTGAACTTAATGAATTTTGTTTTTTGGGCGACCGCTCTAGCCTTATCTTGGGTGGCGCGCGCAGCCACTTCTATAGCATGATCCTTAGCTTCCCGGATTATGTTCTCGCGGGTGTCACTGACTCCACAGGAGGGGCAACGCCAACTCTCGGGCTGACTGTCCGGGATTGGTTCAGGGGGCACATGACAAGGCTTACACAGGATTTGATAAACGGGGGCATCTGTCATTGATTGGTTCCTTCAAAGATGGGCGGAGCCAAACCCGGGGATTGGGCGTCGTCGCGACGCTCATAGCGTCCGCGATAGCTCCAACGGGTGCGGACGTTTGGGTGGGTCGGCTGCTACCGACTCACCTGCATATTAGGCCTGTTTCGCAAGGGACCAAAGCCGCGCACCTTTCGCGCGGCCGTATCCTGCACCTCTCCGCGAATATGCTGCTGGCGCAAGACTTGGACGATTTTGGTGGCTCCGGATTTGGCTAGAACCTTGTCGGCAGCGTCCAGATCGGCGGATAGCATGGCCCGTTCGGCAAGCTGCTTTGTGAAAAGCGGTTCCTCTGACTCCTCATAGCCTGCGATCACTCGCCGTATCTCATCGCGCTTTGTGGAGAGCGTTGACCGTTCGTATCTCAGCCATGCCGCTAACGTATTGGCGAGACCGTTAGATTTCTTGTGGCACTTGCACCACCAGATCGGAAACTTCCGGCATTAGGTGGCATTCGCGCCTATCCAGACACTGACGTAATATTATTGCGCCAAAGATAGTCTCGTGGCGTGGATATGGTAATAAAGTTTCAATATTTTCCGGTTCGGCCGCTTTTCAGCGGTGACTTAGCTAAAGACTCGCGGAAGAGTCCGGCCCGTCGAATAAGGGGCCGCGCTGGATGGCAGAAGACGAAGAAAAACAGAAATCGCAGCGCATCGTTCTACTCAATTCTCTGGTCAGCCGATCCACTTGCCGCGCGCAAGGGCAGACACCGCCGACTGCCTACGGCAGCGATCTGATGAAGGTGATCGAGGATCGCTGGAAAAAGGGATGGGCCGTCGAATACTACGGGGCGGACAAAGATCATGAGCATGACGACGATGATGACAAGCGCATCAAAAACGGACAGGGCACCGATTATGTCCGCCTGCGCGATCTGAAATTCGACGAGACCAAGGACCACATCTATGCGACCGCGCTCTTCGAATATTTGGACACGACGGTCAGCAAGTTCGCGGTTGTGAACTACACGACATTCGAAGGCCACGAGATTTCGGGCAAGACGCATGATCGCGGCGCAGTCACCGCACACGTCGTGGCACGCTTCCCGAAAGGCCATCTTCATGACGATGGGAAATATCGATGCACGATTGAATCGGTCCACGGCGTGACACGCGGTGATATTGAGATGCTCTTGTGCCGACAGTTACGGCGCTACGCGAAAAGCGAGCAGCTCATGTTCACCGGCGAAAATAAAAAAGGAAAAAAGCAGGATTATCGCTATACGCCCAAGCTTGAATTGTTCGCCGATGTCGGACGAAAACTCGATGTTGCCGTCAGCGGAACCGGCGAACTTTCGGGGATGCTGTTTACCAAGCGTCACGACAAACAGTCCACCGGCACACAGCAAGCCGTCGCACATCAAGACTTTCTGGCTGATGTGCGGATTTACGTTGGCGCTAACCAAGGACCACCCACACCAGCCGCAAAGCTGGGTTGGGCCGAGAAGATTCAAAGTTACTATCGTAACCTCGGCTACACGACGAAAGTATATTTCCGACACGCTTCCGGGGGAATCGTTTCTGGCGATCTGCATAAATCTGTGAACGCAGCCGCCGACCTGTTAATGTGCCAAAGAACGCACGTTTTCCTTGAAAAACCGCCGAAAAATTGGGTCGCCGCAATTGAGCCAGAGATTGCTGCCAATATGCGCACCCTCGTGGATGAAGAAGAGTTATGGGAACACCTCAAATAAGGCACCTTCGAGATGTAAGCCAAGGGCGCGAACCTTCGCGCCTTCGCTTGCTCGCGCCAGTGCGCTACCTCTTCATCCGTCATCCTGAGAAGTGGAAATACGATCTCATTGCGCCGATCGCATTAGCTATCGGATCATGGGGCGTCTATTGGTTGTTGGATCCCAAACCAGCACTGTTCGGTGACGACGGGCTTCTCCGTTTCGCGCGCGATCTGCTCGTCATGGCTGTTCCGTTTATGGTTGGCGCGCTGGCGGCGGTGGCAATGGGGTCTCCTGGCGTCCACCTGGATAGTCGCCCGCGCGGCGTCGATCTGCGACTTGATGGACGCGCGCTCAAGCTGCGGCAGTTTGTATGCTATTTGCTGGGGTATTTGTGTTTTGTCGGCCTGATTACGCTTGCGGGAGTCGTAGGTGCCGATCTTCTGCGCGCCGATGTTTTGCATTGGATAGGCAAGTCTGCGATTGCGTATAACATCGTCAAAGCCGCAGGGACATTCATCCTCGCATTGCTGCTTTCGGTTATGACAGTCGCGGTTTTCTGGTCGCTCTATTTCTTGACGGATGTGGTCAACGATACAGACTGAGACTTACGTTTCGTCCAGCATTCCGCCTCTTATCGCATCTTCCAATTTCACCGCCTCTGCCTCTATCGCGGCAAAGGAAAGTGCCGCGCGAAATCTTGTTGGCCACCGAGGCTTTGTTTCGCCCTTAATGCCATGCCTTTTCGCTCGGCCAGTTCTTCACGGGGCATGCCAGCGCGCTTCGGCGACGACGAGACCGCGTGAGATTGAGTGGCGGCGTTAATGGCTTGTGTTGACTGGATACCGCTCGCGAAGCAGGCCTAAGAACGATTTGAGCGCCGGGTTGGCGTTGCGATCATTCCAAACGGCACAGTAGCTAATCCGGCTGGGGCCGTTGCCGTCACGCACTTCGCGATAGACGACGCCTTCGTATCTGACTGTTAGACAAGCATCGCCCATCAATGTGACGCCGAGGCCGGCACCCACCAAGCCGTTGATGTGTTCACTACCGATATCGTAGATTTGGATCTTCGGGCGGCTGCCGGGCGCCACGAGTTTGGCGATTAAAAGATCATGGATGTCCCGCCCCGGATCGCGCTCGCTTAGCAGAAAAACTTCCTCTCTAAGGTCCGTCCAAGAGATGACATTCCGGCTGGCAAGGAGGTGGTCTTGCGAAAGCGCGACGA
>JAFEAR010000138.1 GCA_018266335.1 Bdellovibrionales bacterium | reverse complement strand
GGGCACCAAATGTCAAGGTCCTCGAACCATGAGGGCCGAAAAGTTCGCAACTATCTGATTTCTCGTTACCAAGCAAAGCCGCTTCCTCCGACTTCGCTTGGTTCTGCACGTACTCTCGTCCGGCGTAGAGATGAACTCGCGCATGATCCGGTAGAACTTCGATCTTGTAGACGAGGCGGTGAATGATCTTGCGGCAAAGCTCTCTTTGCTCAGGTTGCTCGGGGTCCATGGCCTCAATCCCATGGATTGCGGCCAAAAGACTTTCGTAGTCCTTCAATTCCGCAGGCAGCTCCATCACGCCTTCCCGCCCGCCTTCAACCTCGGCTAACTGTGCTTCCGTCTCTTCCCGGGATTCGTCGAGCTTTTTCATCTGTCCAAAGATCGGTCCCGTGGGAACGCCAGCGGGAATGGTCGAAAGCCGCTCGGCCAAGATTTCCATTTGGGATTTGATGCCGGAAAGACGCTTTTTCAGACGATCCCGCTCCGGGGAAGCGAGCCTCTGCCTGTGGATAGCATGGGCTTCCTCAACAACGGCGGTCATATATTCAGGCTGTGTAAGAAGGTCACGGACCATTCCCCAGACCAAGGGCTCAAGGCGACGCGCAAGAATCCGGTGGGGCTCACAACGAAGGGTTTCCTTAGCAAGTGTCGATGCCCTTTTAGATGCCCAAGAATGCTCGTAATAGGCGATCTTTCCGCCGTGACCGTGTGCCGATTTCCCGGGAAGCTTATCGCGGCAAGTGCCACACTCCGTCAGCCCGGAGAGTAAATATGGGAAACGGTTCATCATCGACTTGGGCTTCAAAACTGAACGATTCCTTTCAAGTAACTTTTGCACGTCCAAAAACTGCTGCTCTGGGATGAGCGCAGGCCACGCAGCCTTCACCTCATGTTTTTGCCCTTTCAGGTCCGTATACGTGCGAATCCCAATGTAGGCCTTGTTGCTAAGAAGAATGTACAGATTATCTACGGTAAACGCACCAATGCGCGGCCCACCGCCTCCACCCGGAATAACGCGCTTTACACGATGCCCGGCTTCATTGAGCCACTTGGCAGCCTCTGAAAGTGATTCCTTCATAAGATAGGCCGGGAACGCATGGCGGACGACATTTGCCATCTCTTCATCAAAGATGAAATGTCCGGGTCGCTCGGGATCGAGCTTATAGCCGATGGGAACCCGTCCTCCGTTAAAGAGCCCTCGAGCAGCACGAGTCGCAAACCCAGCCTTTACGCGCTCCGAAACCTGCTTTCGCTCGAACTGTGCAATGCTTGCCAGGGTGAACAGCACCATTTCGCCCGCAGCGGTCGTCGTGTCGAAGTTTTCCCTAAGACTCATGAAGGCACATCCATGCGCCTGCATGAGTTCCCACATTTCGGCAAAATCCTTAATGGAACGCGAGAGACGGGAAAGCTCCGTCACAATGATGAGATCAACTTCGCGGCGGCGAATCATAGACAGCAGCCGCTGAAGTTCTGGTCGCTTAGTATTTTTTCCCGATTTCCCGCGCTCGACGAAGACATGCGTGAGCTCGCCGAACGTGCCCTCCATGTTCTTGAAACGGACCGTCTGACGGATACGTTCTTCCTGGTTTCGTATCGACCCCTCTGGGTTCTCGGCCTGTTCTTCCGTACTGACCCGCACATAGCCGACGACACGCTTAAGCTGAGGGGAATTTTCAATTTTTCTAGCTACCGACATCACAAAGCCTCCAATGCTTGGTTTGCATCGGATTGCACTGCGGATATGGGCTCAGAATAAGTGGACGCGGGGGCGATAAAATCGGACTGGCTGAAGTGGTTGTAGAGAACTTTCGCAATTTCGGCAAGAGCCGCCTTCAGCTTGTCAGGCGGCAGCGTAACGACGACCTGCTCCAAGGGCGCATGTTCTCTGGGTTTCCAGCTCGCCATGCAGTGCTCCTTTCTTGTTTGGAGCACGAGCGGCATCCCATCTGCGTGAGGTAATCGACCCGGCTCCAAAACGGAGCCGGGTCTTTCTTTGCCCTAAGCAGCCTTTTCTGAAATCGAACTTTCTAAATTTGATCCTGGAAGATCTTGTGGCGACGAGGGAGCGACCTTTTTAGGTTCCTTCTTCACCTTTGCTGCCGCCGCGTTCTTTCCTGCGAGAACGGGCTTAAGCAGAGTTTCCAAGCGAAGGTCCTCACCGCGCGCGCGGGCACGGCGCATTTGGCCGAGCGCGTGGGTGAGAAATTTCACCTCATCGTAAAACTGGCTGGTTAGGATTTCCTCTTCCGCAAACGAAAGTGTTGCAGCGTGATAGTCGATTAGCCAATTCACGAGTTGTTTGCGGTTGATTGTTACACCAGGACGCTTTGCAGTCAGGTGTTCAATCCACGCGTTAAGTTTAGCAATCGAAGACTCCGTAAGAGCAACACGTTCTCGATTATCGAGATTGGTAGGAGATGCACGCTTGTCGGAAGACTTTTCCATACAGCTACTCACTCCTTCTTAAAGCTCACGGGCTTTTCTATGACATAGAGCCAGTGGCCTTCTTCGAAACGATTTCCTTCGACTCGATCAGGAATCCAAACACGACTTATGTTCGGATCAGTTACTTTCGGGATATGACCCGATATGGAACTCTCGGACTTGCTCGATTTGGAAAGAGTCGAGCAAGAGGCAAGTAGCGAGGTCACGCTAAGCGTGACCAAGAGGAACAGGCGATTTTTAAGGCGCATCAAGCTGAATACCTCGTACGTATGGCGTGAGTGGTACACTCAAAGACGTTTCGCTAAAAAAGCGGTGGATTCGCAACTCGTGAATTTTGCAGCCGAAATGCTCGTGCTGAGGATGATCTTGTGAGAATTTTTTTCCCACTGTTTTCCCAAGGTTTTCCCAGGGTTTTCCCAACACGATGTCTCAAGGAGCTGGGAAATAGTTTCGCCTGCTCTTCCCTCTTCAACGGAGAGTGCTTCCCAGCCATGTCGTTTGATGTCCTGAAAGAGATAGAACTTATGAACGTCTCCTTCGGCGCGTCTGCCCAGCGAGACGAGACGGCGAATTTTTTCCGCTTGCTTCGCAGTCGGAATGGCCCAGATGACATTCCCAATCGTTGGGCAGCGCGAGTAAAACTGACCGATCTCTTGGTAATGCCGATCAACCTTACGGGAGAACTCGATTTCCAGGGCCAAAACCTTGCGACCGCGTTTTGAGGGAACATTCCAATACCCATCAGGCCGATGGCCGTCCGACTTGGGAATCCACTCAGGCTGCACCCTTGGATCAATGCGGCGAAGCTGCTGCTCGGTATACAAGTAAACATTCCCTGTTGTGTGCAACGAAATTACTTCCGGTATGAATAGGCAAAGTTAGAAGCATCAAATGGCCCTGCAACAGCTCACAATCGAGTGAGCAGGAGGCCAGAGATGACAGACCAGTTATTCCGCAAAGC
>JAFEAR010000137.1 GCA_018266335.1 Bdellovibrionales bacterium | reverse complement strand
TGGCCCCCCTCAGAACTTGATGCAGCCGCCCCTGAAAATCTTGCAGATTGCCCGGCCATTCTGGTTTGACCTTTTGGATATAGCTGACGTTCCGGGATGTTTCGGTGGCCGCCCATTTCACCCATTGATATCCCATGTCTGCAGCCACCACTTCTGATGACAAGCGCGCAATCTGATTGCCGACATCCCGTGGCCGCCCATAATCAGCGAGCATGGTCAGAATCGGGACCGGGGTCATGGTGATGATTTGTTGATCCGCCGCACTGATTGCAGAGCCCGAGTAGAGGTCTTCGATGAGGTTACTCATCGACGTATACACACGACTTTCGAATCCTTCGATATCGGTCGCATCCGTAATCGTGGGGTTCAAACATTCGGAATCGCCCCCGCAATTAAATATTTTGACCACGTCCCCCAAATGGCTGTCGACCAGCTGTTCGAACGTCATCGTCGGATCGCGGGTTTGAACATCGCCGTCGTTCCCGACAATGATGGTACCTGTGACCGACATCACCATGACAATGAGATTCTGATCCAGGCCGGCCTGCGTCAGAACATCCCACACCAGATTGCCCGTCACATCGTATTCCGTGCCCTTCAGAGCTGAGGCGGCATCCGCATTCGACTGATTCTTGACCGCATCCCGGTCTTCAAACACGTCTCCGATGGCGCCCCCCGCCTCCTTCATCTTCTGCCAGGCATCGCCGAACCGACTCGCAAGCTTCTGTTTCGATGCTTCGTTCCCGGCCAGCGCCTTACCCAATTCAATCCCCGTTTGACAGGGTTGGATCCGTCCCGCGGCGTTGAGTGCTCTGGCAGCGGCTTCGATCTTATTGAGCACGTCCGCGCAGTCTTCACAGATGGCTTTCATCGCCAGCTGGAACGCGTACCCCAAGACGGCCCCGGTCCCGATTTGCTGCAGCAACTGGACATACCGATCCAGCTTGCCGTAGGAAAAGGAGCCCAGATACACATCGATGCCTTGGCAGCCCACGCTCAATCGCGGAGGGGCAATCGACCACAGCCGCATCGGGTCCTGCCACAAACGAACCGAGACCCCACCGCCGCTGAAGTAACCTCGACGTTGACTCTCGTAGGCACCGGGAGGACTCGTGATCCCGACACCCCACGAGCTGAACATGTTCGTGAGGGCATCATTCATCGATTGCGCCTGCACCAGGGGAGGCCAGGCCAGTACGGCCCACATACACAGTCCAACCAGAATCCGTTTGCATCGCATCGTGTGTCCTCTATCCATGAGACGGTCGCTCGCCCAACAATCCTCGATTCCGCAACAGGACCAGCAATCGCTCGCGTAGATCCGCATTCGTCATCAGTCCGGCCCCGAGTGGCTTTAAGAAGTTTTCCTCGGGAATCGCGAGATAAATCATGGGCACCATATGCACGCCCACGTTTTCCGCCATGCCGTTGTTGATGGCGGGTTGCGGGTACTCCGGCAATCCCACCCCATCCAGCGACACAGGTTTCACCGTTAGTCCGTAGGTATCGGCGAAGACCTTCAATACCTTGGACTGTTCTTGACAAAACGGACAGGTAGAGGTGAAGAAGAAGAACAGTCCGACCCGGTCGGCTGTGCCTGCCAGCAGCTGCTCTTCGGTGTTTCGCTTGATCTCGGATTCGACGCTATGCCCATAGGTGGACGTGGGATGTTGCGACGCATAGTCGAGCTTGGGGTCCGTGTACATGGCGATCTGCCAGGCATCGGTGAAGCGTTGCGAGCGGTCATACGCTTCCTTTTGGACTTTGATGTAACTCGTCACATTCTCCACCGAGGGATCGTCCAACGCGCGTTCCTTTTTGGCCGACACCAGCTCCCGCAACACCGTCACCGGGAGGGCGGTTAACTTGACTCCATCCATCGCAAGCCCCTTGAACCACGTCCGGTATTTCGACGGCTCCAGCCAAGCCCCAGGGGGTAAGCCGTCAATCGTGACGGATACAGGACTCTCTTCCGCGTCCTCCTCAGCCTCGGCTGGAGGGTCTTGATAAAAGAACCATCCCTGCCTGGGATGATCGATAAACGTCTTAGAGCCGGGAGGATCAGCGGCCCTCGCAACACCGGTCGCCCCCCCCATCGAGCAGACGCTCACAGAGCACCACGCTAGAGCAAGCAACAGTTTTGTCGTTTCCATAGCAGCCACACAAAGTCCTCGCCAACGGCCGGCACGATTTTGCCGAGCCCCCACATCATGAGTGTCCGCCCCAGAGGCTGACAGCACGGCGGAGGAATTCCGGTGTTCGGAATAGGCCACAGTAATTGAAACTTGTACTGGCTTTTCACAATGAGAGCTGTCGTAACGTCGTCACACAACAACGGGCCATTGGCGGACGTCCAAAACTCTGTCCCCGCACGGGCCAGTTTGGCTAATAACCGTGTCATCGACAGTGCGGCCGGCTTGAGGTCTCCACTCGCTCCCGAGACATGCCCGGTCGGCGGATACATGAATCCAAAGCTCCCGGCACACCAGAACAGCGGATCGATCGGGAAGCCAACCGCTGCGGCCACGGAATCGGCAGCACAGGCTGCTAACGACACCGGATTGGCCAGGACCAAGGCCTCTGGAAAGAGGATGAGTGAAATCAGATCATCGTCCCACAAGGGATCGATCTCGGAGGCATACGCCAAATCGATCTCGTCTGCGATCCCGGTAGGATTCAGACATGCGATGTCCAATCCGATGCCGACGATGGCCCACAGGGGAAAAATGAAATAATGCACATGAAAAAATGCGTAATTGAGTTCGGAGTCCATCTGCGTCGTAGCCATGCCTCGCCCGATGTAACTGAAGCCCCCGGCCAAGGACACACCGAGCGTCGGGAAACACAGGGGATCGTGTACCGCCTCGACCAGATTCTTCGGTTCCCAGATCCCCAGCGGTAACCCAGGAATGCAGATAGGCCCAAGACAAACGCACCCGCACAACTGCGGGGGAAAAGGGGCGCGGCCTGGACCGACGGCCGGGGCGGTAAAGTCTTCTCCCGGGTTAAACAACGTGACTCCGCTGAGAGAGATAGGAAACATACATTCCCAACACGTCGTCGCGAGACTATTCGCCAACACAGGGTTTCCGATTGTGCACACGGCCT
>JAFEAR010000136.1 GCA_018266335.1 Bdellovibrionales bacterium | reverse complement strand
TTCGATCCAGACCAACCGAGAATGGAAGGATCGTTGCTGTCACGATTGCGGCATTATTTTAATTTAGATAAAACGGAATGCAGAATGCGTGCACTCTTACAGGAGTTTTCTTTTGCACCGATTCGACAAGTGTTCTCTCCAATTGAACGGATGTACCATGAGCGGTTGCTTTCGCGGCCTCTCGCGAGACATTCAACTTCTTCTACAACCATACCAACTGTCATATTAAGTTAACGTAGTGCTTATGAATGTATGCTTCAAGCGAACATCCTTTCGCAGTCTTTCTGGTGATGTGAATTCAAGTGAGAGTCGCGCTGTTTGTCGACGATCGTTCGGCTTTACTGGAGACTTCTCGGTCGTCTCCGAATGAAGTAGAGTATCACGAAGCACGATTAGGAACATGTGATTCTCTGCACTAAGACATAGCTTCATCAGTCAGGAAAGTTAGCTCCCTACCAAAATTCAATTGTTGCTGCCCATAGGTCTTAAGCCGTTCGGTTTAGTCAAGGGCAGGAGTCCCTTGCATCGCATTGTGCTATTCTTGTGGTGCGGGCATACCTAGGATCTTCCAGTGCGTTTTGTTCGGACCATTCATTCAAAGACTAAGACTTGCGATGGTCTCCTCTCAATCCTCGAGTCGGATAAGGGGTAATATCGCCAAGTCTCTTGTACTTCCTGGATGCTGATACCCGACTACGATGATGGAATATGCCGTGGCACAAAGTGATTCTTCTTCAATAGTCATTGAACCGAGCCAGGGGTATGTTCGGGTCGGGTGGGGAGAGCTGTGGGCGGCGCGGGAGTTGTTCTATTTTCTGGCCTGGCGGGACCTGAAAACGCGGTATGCCCAGACGGCCATCGGGGCGGGGTGGGCCCTCCTGCAGCCGCTGCTCAGTACCATGATCTTCACGGTGGTCTTCAGTTATGTGGTCAAAGTGCCCTCGGACGGCGTGCCCTATCCCCTGTTCGTGTTCGCGGCGATACTGCCCTGGGCGCTGTTTGCGCGCAGCCTCGAACGGAGCACCCTGAGTGTGGTGACGGAGGGCGGCCTGATCAAGAAGGTCTATTTTCCGCGGCTGATCATTCCGATCGCCGCCACCTTCATCAACCTGGTGGATTTTGCCGTCGGGCTGCTCCTCCTGATCGGGCTGATGCTGTGGTACCAGATCGTGCCGCCCTGGACGCTGGTGTGCCTGCCCCTGTTCGTGGGGGGGGCGGTGGTCACCGCGCTGTCCGTGAGCCTGTGGCTGTCGGCGCTCAATGTCAAATACCGGGATGTGGCGTCGATCGTGCCCTTGATGACGCAATTGTGGATGTTTGCCTCCCCGGTCCTGTACCCCGCGTCCCTGGTGCCGGAGCCCGTTCGTGTGTACTATGGATTGAATCCCATGGCGGGGGTCATTGAGGGGGTTCGCTGGGCGCTCTTGGGCAAGGCGGCCCCGGATTGGGGGATGGTAGCGGTGAGTCTGGGGGTGGTCACGATCTTGTTGGGAGGCGGCGTGATGTTTTTTCGGAGGGTGGAGCGAACCTTCGCCGATGTGATCTGAATGGGAGACACCGCGGTACGAGTCGAGCAGTTGTCGAAGCGGTATCGCCTGGGGGCGACCCATGCCTCGGAGACCTCCCTGGCCGGCGCCC
The DNA here is from genome assembly GCA_018266335.1 of Bdellovibrionales bacterium. The sequence goes on along the minus strand of JAFEAR010000136.1, from coordinate 1,048 downwards.
TGGCGCGAGGGCTGAGCCGGCTCTGGCGGCCGCAGCCGGCCGTCCCCCGGGCTGCGGCGAGCCTCTGGGCGCTGCGCGACGTGTCGTTTGAGATCAAACAGGGGGAAGTGTTCGGGGTGATCGGCACCAATGGGTCGGGCAAGAGCACCCTCCTGAAGATCCTCTCGCGGGTGACCGAACCCACGCGGGGCCGGGCGGTCCTCACGGGGCGCTTCTGCGGCTTGCTGGAAGTGGGAACCGGCTTCCATCCGGAACTGACCGGGCGGGACAACGTCTACATGAGCGGGGCCATTCTGGGCATGACCCGCCAGGAAATTGCCCGGAAGTTCGACGAGATCGTGGCCTTCGCCGAAGTGGAGGCCTTTATCGACACGCCGGTGAAACATTACTCCAGCGGGATGTATGTCCGGTTGGGGTTCTCGGTGTTGGCCCACATGGACCCGGACATTCTGATCGTGGACGAGGTGCTGGCGGTGGGGGACGTGCGGTTCCAGAAGAAGTGCATGGGGAAGATGGAGGCTGTGGGGCAGCACGGGCGGACGGTGATCCTGGTGTCGCACGACATGCAGGCCATTACCCGGTTATGCAAACGGGCGATGCTGTTGCACAAGGGCGAGGTGGTGCACGAGGGCACGGCCCACGACGTGGTGAATCAGTACCTGCACGCCGGCCATATTCAGGCCTGTGCGGCATGGCCGGACCCGGCACAGGCGCCCGGCAACGAGGTCGTGCGCCTGCGGGCCGTGCGCATTCAGACTGAATCCGGCGTCGTCACGGATAGATTCGACATTCGCCGACCGATCAACATGGAGATTGAATTCGATATTATCAAACCGGGCCATATCCTCGTGCCGGTGTTCAACCTACACAATGACGAGGATGTGGTAATTTGCACGGTCCATGATCGTGATCCGGCCTGGCGGCGAAAGCCTCGCCCCATGGGGGGATATATCTGTACGGCCCGGATTCCCGGCAACCTGCTGACTGAAGGAGTGATTACCGTGGCAGTGGTCGTGATGACCGAGGATCCCTTTCGTCTGCATGCCTA
>JAFEAR010000135.1 GCA_018266335.1 Bdellovibrionales bacterium | reverse complement strand
ATTCTTTTCCACCTTCTTCTGCACACCCGCAGCCGCGAGTATCTTTTTGAACTGACCCTTTCCTAAAAACTAGACCACGCGTTGCTAGAAATTCGATGCTTTCAGCAGCGTGGTTTGAGTTGCCTGTTCGAGAAACTCCCGCGGTGTCAAGTTTCCTAGCGACCCATGCGGCCGATGCTCACTGTAGTCGATTTGCCACGCTTCAACCTTCTGTCGGGCATCGCGCAGCGAGACAAACACATTGGTGGTCAAACACTCGTCGCGGGACCGCCCGTTGAAACCCTCAATTACGCGATGTTCCACGGGTTTTCAGGTCGAATCACATCCAGCTTCACCTCGTGGGCATAAGCCCAGGCATCCAGCGCCTTCAAGGGAAATTTGCTCCCATTGTCCTCGGTGATGAGCTTCGGGTAGCCACACTGCTTTGCCGCTCGCACGAGGGCGGCGACCACCTTCTTGTCGGTCAGGGTGAAGTCTGGCTCGATTATTTGACTGTGCCAACTCTAGTGATCCACGACCGTGCGCGCAAAACTGCCGCCCATCCAGTATTGTATCCGCGACAAAATCCATACTCCATCGTTCGTTCTTCTGCGTCGGAGCCGACGGGACTAGCCGCAGCGAATTGGCGCGTTGCCGTCGATGTGTCAGCTGCACTGCCAACCCTTACTCGCGATAAAGTCGACAGACTCGCTTGCCATTGATCAGCCAGCCTTCTCGTTGCAGCATCACGTGTAGCCGGAGAGACTCGAAGTGGAGACGGGCTTAAGCTAGTTGTCAGACCAGCGTACGTTTCTAGTTTTCGCTCGTCCAGCTTTTCTGCGAGGACGTCAGCAGCAAGGTGAGGAGTTAGATTGGTGGCTGGACTTTAAAGAAATTACAGAAATCATGTAGCATTAGAATGTCCTTAGGACATTCTAATGCTACATATCGAAGTCGTCAATATTAAAAATGATATACGCCTATGGGTGGATAAGCGGTGTCTCTATTGACAAGTTGGTATGGTGAGGTGTATATGTCCTTAGGACATATACACCTCACCATCGATACTTCGTGGTTCTCGTTTCTGAATGCTGTCATTCTGTTATTCCACGAAAGCTCTCTCCAATGTCACTGGATCTTGCAGGTGCAGCAACCCTTGAAATTGGACGGCTGCCTCAGCCAGTCCTGACGGAGTATGAGCTTGGTCGTCTCCTTTTTGATCTGTACGACAAGAAACAGGTCGAAGGGCTGAAAATCGGACGATTGAAAAAATCTGTTCCGGATACTGGTGATTTCGGATCGCTACTCCGTACGCTGCTGAATCGAGGCATCTTGCGAAAGAGACGAGATTTCCGGGGGAGTGTGTACAATATTTTGGGGAAGACGCAGTTCACGCCAGAAGACATTTTGTGCTCGGTGGATCCGTTTGCCTATCTTTCACATCTGAGTGCGATGGCCTATCATGGGCTGACCAATCGAATTCTCACCACCATTTTTTATAGTACTCCCCAACAAACGAAATGGTCTAGCTTTGCGGTGCTCAGAATGAGATCAGATCTCGGCGAGCACCTGCAAGCCTATCGTGACGGGAATCTGCCTCGACTAACGCACATCCGCTTTGCCCGAATTGACAAAAAACCAGTGCATAAGTACGCAAGCGCCCATACTGGTGCATTCAAAATCGGGAAGGAGCGAGTCCTGCGAGTCTCGACAATCGGCCGAACATTTCTCGATATGGTTCGCGCCGCACATCTGTGCGGCGGGATCGATCATGTTATCGAAGTGTATGAGGCTCATGCGAGACAGTATGAAGCGTTGATTGTCGAGGAGATTGATCGACATGGCACGCTGATCGATAAAGCCCGAGCTGGGTATGTGCTCGATGAACGGTGTGGGATCACAGGGAACGCAACTATTGAGAAGTGGGCGACGACTGTCCAGCGGGGCGGTTCCCGGAAGCTGGACCCTCTTTCTGAATACAGCTCCCGCTATTCCGCACGCTGGTGCCTGTCACTGAATAACAGCTGAGGCATGCATGGAGGAATGTGACATTGCTGCTTGGGTCCAGAAGGCGCCTGATGCCGCGCAACGAGAACTTCGACAGGCGGTCCACACCGTGTTGGTGGCAATTGGCCGTTCATCCGCTCTACAACCCCACATGATCATAAAGGGAGGCATCCTTCTCGCGATTCGGTACGAGAGTTCGCGATATACGCGGGATATTGATTTCTCAACAGCCCAACGATTCGCTGAATTTGATCAGGAGACCTTTCGTTCGAAGTTTGAAGGCCGGCTTGCAGTGGCGGTCGAGGAGCTCGACTACGGAGTAGATTGCCGCGTGCAATCTTATGCGGTGAGACCAAAACGAGCAGACGCCGAATTTCAAACCATTCAAATGACACTAGGATATGCGGAAAAGGGGACGAGGAAACATGGTCATCTCGTGGCCAAGAACTGCCCCGATGTGGTGGATGTGGATTACAGTTTTAACGAACAGACCAGCTCGGTGGATCAACTTCGTTTTCCTGACGGGACCGTCATTCATGCGTATAGCTTCATTGACCTGATGGCAGAGAAACTGAGAGCGCTCCTTCAGCAAGAAGTCAGAAACCGAGTGCGCCGACAGGATGCCTACGATCTCTTCCGAATGATCAAAGACTATCCCGTGACCGATGAGCTGGTGAAAGCAGTGATTCTTGAGGCCTTGAAGTCTAAGGCCGCCTCTCGTGGCCTCACAGTGAATCGAACGTCTATGGCGAGCCCTGCGATTATCCAGCGTTCGAAAAAAGAGTATCCTCAATTAGCCAATGAGATTCGTGAGGACTTACCTCCCTTTGAGGAAGTCTATGGAACCGTGCGCGTGTTTTTCGAATCCCTGCCCTGGTAGCACATTGGGTTTCCGCGTTTCAAAATGCGACAGTGGCCAAGAGTTACCTCCTAAAAGATGAGCGTAGCTCATTCGGTGGTGAAGAAATATGTTGCCCGTGGAACAGTCACCTGGTCACGGGCAGCTAAGCATGGTCGACAGCTTCTCCATTACCACCAGCGGCTGACTCTAGCGTTCGTGTCAAGCTCTGAAAAAGCAAGAGGCCCGGATTTCTCCGAGCCTTTATAAGTCGGCTTGCAAGCTAAGCGCAAACCCCCGAGCACTGCTCCTATGAACGTAACCATAACCCACTCTCCAGTCGGTTTCCAGTCGTTCCGAACGAGTGTCATGGTGCAACGAGACGCAAGATAAGCCTCGCCCTCCCCTGCACCGTAGAGCTCGCTCCCAACTCAGCATTTCGGTAGATGGGGCATAGGTGCCTGGTATACCATGCCTTACCTCGCCAACCAAGCCAGGATTTCACAAGCTTTTTCACCGGAATT
>JAFEAR010000134.1 GCA_018266335.1 Bdellovibrionales bacterium | reverse complement strand
TGGGCGATGCGGGCGATCTCACCGCGCGCGTCGATCTCATCAATGCGCTCGACAGCAAATATCTGATCCGTGACGGATCGGGCATCGGCGTCGGCGCACCGCAATGGGGCGCGCGGCGGGGATTGTTCTTCGGACTTTCGAAGTCGATCTGATCGCACGGGATAGAAGCAGGTGGCGGGGCAGCCATGCCCCGCCGCTTTTGTTTGCCGGAATTGAATGTCGATTTTTTCGATTCCGATTTGCGCGGTTCACTAGATGTGGTGGTTGAGTATTCGCGGTTTCGAGCGCTGGTAGTTGAATTGCGAAACGTGGGGGGTACCGCCCCCCGTGCTTTGCATTTGAATGGAAGAATCCCTCAACCTTTGACGCCACGCGGTTCCTTTGATCGCTTATGAGGGCGCGACCTTGAACGGGGCGATTGTGAGGGACTGTCTCCCGGTTCGGCGTCATGGACCCGCTTGCGCGCGATCTCGGCTTCTCCAGAAGAATCTCTCCCTGTCGCCACGCCCGGTCAGGGCGAGGGCGGCGTTAGAGCTTGCGCATTTGCGTTCTCCAATTTCTCCAAAACAACACCTGTCATGGCCCGCCAAGTGCGGGCCACCCAGTTGGAATCCTGCGAAGCCGGATACCGAAGAAGGCGATGGCGCTCTTTCTTTCGACATTCGTGAAGACGTCACCTGGGTGGCCCGCACTTGGCGGGCCATGACAGCGGTGGGTGGTGGTGGGAACGGCGCTCCAAATACAGAAAACCGCCGCTTTTCAGCGACGGCTATCGTTCGGGCGCAGTTCGAGAATTGGGAGATTTGTACAGGGGGACCGTTGCGGCGATTATATACTTGACAAATGCAGTTCCGGGATTATCTTAGGCTCTACAAGGAGATTTCCCGTGCCTAAGCCGCTGCCCGCCCGCTTCACCGACCCCGACAAAGCCCGCCAGCATCTGGAAAAGATACAGTGGCCGGACGGCAAGCCGATCTGCCCGCATTGCAACGCCTTTGAACGCGCCTCCGCGATCTCGGGGGGCCGTGACGGCCTCTACTTCTGCAACGCTTGCCGCAAGCAATACACGGTCACGGTCGGCACGGTGTTCGAGCGTTCCAAGGTGCCGCTCAATACCTGGCTCTACGCGAACCACCTGATTTGCTCATCCAAGAAGGGCATTTCCAGCCACCAGTTGGCCCGTATGCTGGGCGTTACCTACAAGACGGCTTGGTTCATGTCTCACCGCATCCGTGAGGCTATGAAGCCCGCTGCGAACGAGCCGCCGCTCGGTGGTGAGGGCAAGACGGTTGAAGCGGACGAAACCTACATTGGCCGCAAGAAGGGCCGCACGGCTCCCCGTGGCGGCTCTGGACACAAACACGCAGTTGTTGCGCTCGTAGAGCGTGACGGTGCCGTCCGCTCGTTCTACGTCCCCAAGCTGAACCAAGGCGACATGCGCAAGGTTCTCCGCAACAACGTGGCGGCTGACACTCACCTTCGCACGGACGAAAGTGGCCTCTACGGCACGATGCGCCACACCTTTGCCAGCCATGAAAAGGTGAACCACAGCAAGGATGAGTATGTCCGTGGCGATGCTCACACGAACACGATTGAAGGCGTGTTCTCGATCTTCAAGCGCGGCATGATCGGAACATACCAGCATTGCGGCGAGCAGCACCTCCAACGCTATCTCAGCGAATTTGACTTCCGCTATTCGCATCGCCTGAAGCTTGGCTTCACGGACGATATGAGAGGCGACAAGGCCCTAGAAGGCATCAAGGGCAAGCGTCTGACCTATCGGCGGCCTAACGGAGAACAGCGCGTTTCGTAAAGGACGCGATAAGCTTCGCCTTATTTTGGAGATTTTGGACGCGACGCCTGCGGATTCGACTCCTGATCCTGACTAGCCTTAGCCTTGCGCTCCTTAAGTGGGGCATGGGGGGTCGGCGGTGTCTTCAGAAGCCGTTTTAGATTTTCGTCTGCACGAGAAGTCTTAGGGGTGCTGGGCATGGCACGTCAGCCTTTTCCAAGAAAGTGGCACAAGGGTCCATGGGGTATAGGTAGGGACTCTGCCGATAGTCGCCCCGAACTGCTACCTATAATAGCAAAATGCGCTATTCGGTGGACATTTGTTGAACAGCAGATGGCGACGTTGCTGGGCATTCTACTTCAAGCAAATACTGATGCCTCAATTGCCGTATTTAGCGTCTTACGTACCGCTCCAGTAAAACGTGACGCAATAATTGCCGCAGCAGATGCGACCTTACCTGAACGAGACGTTGAACTGTGGATGGCAATTTCGGGCGTGTTGAAAGTTGCAGAATCTCACAGAAACGACATCGTCCATGGACAGTGGGGCGAATCCTCGCATGTTCCAGACGGGCTTTTGTGGATGGAAGCTAAGCACCACAACACTTGGCACGCGAATGTGCTGGTGTCAGAACAAAGATCCACTAAAAGACCTTCTCATGAAGACCTCGCAAGGCATTTTTTCATCTATAGAAAATCCGACCTCGAAGAAGTGTTAGCAGAGATTGAGCAAGCTTGGTGGCTCATGTTTGAGTTTGTCGGCTATGTGCGTATTACTGAGCCGGTGAAACGCGAAGCAAAATACCACCAGCAATGCGATCAACCTCTCGTTCGTGCAGAATTAGACCGTCTGCGTCGTAGAGGCGCGCAAACTCCTTAATCTCATCTCTGATCGCTTCCAGCAGCACGTCCTCAGAAACAGTAATCTTTTTCTCTGCGCCCATGGCGCTGTCCTGACGGGTAGGCCCCGTAATCCGTAACGATGGCTGACCATGTATCGGGGCCTACCCCGGTTTCGTGACGGCCTGTCGATGACACTGTGTCACTTTCAGGTGCATTTGTCACGTACATAATCGCCACCGTTGCGGTGTCAAGCTAATTGTCCTGAAGGCAGGAAAATCGTCTAAGGGCCTGACCGGGCAGAACAATCAGCGAATGTTCGTGCGCCGGCGGGAGTCTTCGCGCGCAAGATTTTCGGGAAGGGCGGAAGATATTTTTCAAAGCTCGAATTCGGCCACCACCGGCACATGGTCGGAGGGCTGTTTCCAGCCGCGCATGTCTTTGAGGATTTTCTGCGCGCGCACCTGATTTTTCAGAACCGGGCTCGTCCAGATGTGATCGAGACGGCGGCCGCGATCCGAGGCGCGCCAGTCCTGCGCGCGATAGCTCCACCAGGAATAGATCTTCCGATCCTCCGGCACGAACTGGCGGGTGACGTCGTTCCATTCGAAGGCTTCGCGCGCATTGCCGAACAATTCGACTTCGACAGGCGTGTGGCTCACCACGCCCAGAAGCTGCTTGTGACTCCAGACATCGTTTTCCAGCGGCGCGACGTTCAGATCGCCGACCAGGATGACGGCCGCTTCGTGCCGGTCGCGGCGGGAAGCGAACATCGCCTCCATCTCGCGCAGGAAATCGAGCTTGTGCGCGAATTTGTCGTTGGCCTTGGGATCGGGGATGTCGCCCCCGGCGGGGACGTAGAAATTGTGCAGCTCCACGCCGTTCTCGAAGCTGGCGCGCATGTGGCGGCAATCGCCCTTGGCGCAGAATTCGCGCGCCTCGGAGCTTTTGAAGGGCAGCTTCGAAAGGATCGCCACCCCGTGATAGCCCTTCTGGCCGTTGATGGCCTGATGGACATAGCCCAGCTTGGCGAAGCCCTCGGCCGGGAAAAGATCGTTCACCACCTTGGTCTCCTGCAGGCAGAGCACGTCCGGCGCCTCCTGGCGCAGGAAGCGGGCGACGGCCCCAAAACGCAGGCGAACCGAGTTGATATTCCAGGTGGCGAGCTTCATATCGGACCTTGTTCGGACCCCTGTGGAAAAGAATTGCTGCTATGCAGCATAGGCATATCTTTGGTTTGAAATTATATTATCAAGCAATATCATATGCTTATGGCAATTATGAAATAATTTGTATCCAATAAACGCTGAATATTCTCAGAATTATTCATTGAACCGCATCGCAACCCTCCTATATCAGCCTCGTCCGGCAATGAGGCCGGAAACAGTTTCAAGGCCGGACTTCCCCTTCCCCGGCCGGTTTTTGGAGAGGCAGTCATGACCAAGTTCAACCTTCGCAGCCCCGAGCAGGGCTTCAGCCTCAACGGCACCATTGCCAGCCTTCTGATGACGGCGACCGTGGTTCTGTCCGGCTTCGTATCGCTGGCATTGTTCGCCGGCTGATTTAACTACGCGCGATTTATCCGGAAAACCGCTTCACACTTTTCCGGATCGCGCTCCACGATTTCCCGGTTTCGCCGCAGCTAGGCTCCCCCCCTGGCGGCGATCCGGAAAGCGGCCAGCGGGCCTTCGGCGCGACCCCCAAGGCGTCGAACAAACCCAACTGGCTTCGTTCAACCCCCGCCCAGGCGACCATCGCGGCATTGTCCGTGCAAAGTCCGGGCGGGGGTATTTTTTTGGAAAATTCCTTCTCGTCGCAGAGCTTTTGAATCGCTTCGCCGATGGCGCGATTGGACGCGACACCGCCCGCCACCACGAAATCCGGCGCGGCCTCCTCGGGAAAATCGGCGCGGAACATTCCCATCGCGATGCCCGCGCGGTCGATGAGAATGTCGAGCACCGCGCGCTGGAACGATGCCGCCAGATCGGCGCGATCGCTCTGTTTGAAATCCTCGCCTTTCGCAATCTGGCGCACGGCGGTTTTCAGGCCCGAAAAAGAGAAGTCCGCCAGCCCGCGCCCGCGCAACGGCCGCGGCAGGGAAAACCTTTTGCCATCGCCGTTTCTCGCGAGGCTCTCGACGGCGGGACCGCCGGGATAGGGCAAGCCCAGCAGCTTCGCCGTCTTGTCGAAGGCTTCGCCGACGGCATCGTCAATCGTCGAACCGTAGAGCTTGAACTGGCCGACGCCTTCCACGGCGAGAAGCTGGCAATGGCCGCCGGAGATCAGAAGCAGAAGAAACGGAAATCGCGCGCCATGCGTCAGCCGCGCGGTGAGCGCATGCGCTTCCAGATGATTGACCGCGACGAGCGGCTTGTTGGCGGCGAGCGCCAGTGCCTTGGCGGTGGTGAGGCCGACCATTACCCCGCCGATCAGGCCGGGACCGGCGGTGGCCGCGATGGCATCGAGGTCTTTCAGTTCCAGCTTCGCCTGCGCCAGCGCGTCTTCCACCAGACGGTCCAGCGCCTCGACATGGGCGCGCGCCGCGATCTCCGGCACCACACCGCCATAGGGCGCATGATCGGCCAACTGGCTGAGCACCACATTGGACAGGATCTCGCCCGGACCGGGCGCCGCCCCGCGCACCACCGACGCGGCGGTTTCGTCGCAGCTTGTTTCCAGGCCCAGGACGGTGAAGTTGGGCAAAGGCGGCGCGTTCCTGCTAGTTTCCGAGCCGGTGTCCAGTTCCGAAATTCGCTTGATCTTGATATCAGGCTCCATGCGAATTTCGGAACTCAGAGGACACCGGCAATTGATTGAATCGGGTGTCGTGGTTCTGAAGTTCGCCAAAGCACTCGATATCGTCTTCCATGGCGAACTTCAGAACCACAACACCCGTCACTAGCCGATAAGTCCATC
>JAFEAR010000133.1 GCA_018266335.1 Bdellovibrionales bacterium | reverse complement strand
GTCCGACCCCCGTATGGCGGAGCGTTCGCGCAGCCTCCGCAATCTGTGCTTCAAACCGGAACGTCGTTTCCTCCATACCGAACTGGGCTATCAATACCGTTTGACCAATATGCAGGCGGCGCTGGGCGTCGGGCAGGTGCGGCGCATCGAAGCGATCGTTGAGCGCAAGCGTAATATTGCCGAGATGTATCGCGAACGGCTGCAGAATATTCCCGGACTACAGCTACCGATGGAGCACCGCTGGGCGCGCAGTGTATTCTGGGTCCATTCACTGCTCCTCGGAGATGATCTCGACCTCGACGCGGTCGGCTTCGCCAGTCTTCTGCGCGAACGAGGAGTCGAAACCCGCCCATTCTTCCTCGGTATGCATGAACAGCCGATATTCCACGACGTGGGGCTGTTCCGCGACGAGAGATATCCGGTCACAGAACGGATTGCGCGCAAGGGACTGTATGTTCCCTCCGGACTCGCGCTCACGGTCGATCAGATCGATGCGGTGGCCGACGCCGTCCGCGCCGTCCTCCATCGATAATCCCAGCGAGAACCGATCATGAACTCTTCTTTTGCCGCCCTCTATGCCGGCCAATACGACGCGCTCTACATTGACAAGAGCTATGCGAGCGAATGCGACCTGATCGAAAAGCTATGGAATCGTCATGGTGTCAAACCGCGAGCGATTCTCGACATAGGATGCGGCACCGGAAACCATGCGATCGAGTTGGCACATCGCGGCTATGACGTGACCGGCATCGACCTGTCGCCCTCGATGATCGATCTGGCCCAACAAAAGGCGCGTGGCGACAACGATGCAGAGAGAGTCGACTGGCATGTCGGCGATGCCCGGTCGTTCGACATCGGGCGCACGTTCGATGCTGCAATCATGATGTTTGCCGTGATCGGCTATCTGACGACAAATGATGATCTCATCGCCGGATTGAAGAACGCGCGTCGCCATCTGAAGCCCGGCGCCTTGTTCATTTGCGACTTTTGGTATGGCCCCGCCGTATTGTCAGTTCGTCCAAGCGACCGATTTCGTGTAATTGAGAACGACGGATGTACCACGCTGCGCGCCGCATCGACCACAATAAACAGTTTCGCGCACACCGCAGATGTTACGTTCCGCTTGTGGAATATCGAGGGCGATCGCTTTTTGGGCGAGACCCATGAGCTGCACAAAATGCGCTATCTGTTCCCTCAAGAGGTCCACTCCCTATTCCAGACTGCGGGATTCGAGATAAGCGAAATGGCCGAGTTTCCGTCGCTGGATGCACTCACCGACGACACCTGGAACGCCATCTGCGCCGCTCGAGCGATCTGATGAAATCGCTATTGGCGATCTTCGTCTTCACTATGTTCCTGCTGAACGGGCTGTCGCCCATTCCGATCGCCTCGTTCAACTTTTTCATTGCTGCAGCAGCGTTACCCTTCCTGCTACTGCGGCCGATCCCGGCGATATATAACTTCAAGTCCGCCAATCTTTCGGCAGCCGCGATCTTCGCCTGGGGAGTATTCGCTTGGATCCTCTTTCCGGCACCTGTCGAAATCAGCCGCATGCAAGGCGCTCTGCAATGGGCGGCGTCGCTGATCGTATTATGGTTCGGCGTTCGCCGTATGATTATCGTGTCAAAGATCAGTTTTATCGAAATCTCCCACATTGCGATGTTAAGTTCGGCCACGCTGGCCGGATTCGTCATCTTCGAATTCATTCTCACCAACACGCGTGGTCTTTTTCTGTCCGATCTCATCCCGTTCTCGATCGATACATTCCCCGAGGCTGACGTATTTTTTACTGGTATCACGCGTCCTCGCGGCTTCGCTGCCGAAGCCGGATTCACCTCGATGGTGTTCGAGGCGCTCGTTCCGATTTCTGCACTCTACTTTACGCGAGTTAAGCTGCCGCTTCAAATCGCCTACGCCGTGGCCGTCGCCATCGCGTTGCTCCTGCTGTTCAGTACGACAACTTTTTTCGCACTGGCACTGACGCTGATTTTCTTCGCTATGATCCGAAACAATGTACGCGGTGTCGTGCCCATCATGCTTATCTTTGGTGGAATTGCTTACGGCATCGCACTTAACGCTGACTTCTTCTTTTCGGCAGCCGGATATAAAATTTATGAATTCTTCGATGCTGGAAATTATTATAATACGAGTGGCTCACGGCAGGAAGCTTGGGCAACAGGCCTGAACGTGTTCCTCAAACATCCGTTCGGTTCTGGGTGGGGGACGATCTTACAGGAAGCGAAGAGTTCAGGGTCGGAGATCGACATGCAGCTGGGTGGTACCGGCCTGATCAGCATGTGGCTGGAACTATTGGTCGCGGTGGGTTTCGCGCCTTTCCTTCTGTTCGGAATCTGGCTGATGAATCTGCTGCTCAAGCTGGCCAGGAGTCGTCTCAGGGAAGCCAATCTATGCTTTATCAGCCTGATGACACTGACGATTCACCACTTTGCTGTCTACGAGGTGTGGTTCCCCATGTTCTGGTTCGTACTGGCTCTTTCCCAGGTGGTTCTAGCGGCCAGCAGGGAAATGCCGCAACACCCCGTGCCGCAGCCTAGAGGCCAAGCGATCTGAGCACGGCAGCATTCACTCGGTTGACTGCGTAACGTTCTTCCGCGATCCGCCGGCTTTCATATCCCATACGTGCCC
>JAFEAR010000132.1 GCA_018266335.1 Bdellovibrionales bacterium | reverse complement strand
CTTGCCGAGGTCGCGCTATTAGTAGCCGAGGATAAAGCGCAAGCGATTAGCAAGTTGGTTGAGCAAAGCCTCATCACCAAGGCATCGCCCCTCGACCTCGAAGTCTGGCGGAGGGAAAAACGCTTTTTCCGGATTTTGATTGTGCAGCCCTTCGTCCTGGCGCAGAACTTCGTCGCGCTGGCGGAGGCCAAGCCAAATTAAATTTTACCGCAGCGGCAGCAAAGCGCGGACTCGCGCATCGCGCAAATAAAGCCCCACCCAAACAAGAACACCGATGCTCACTTGCAGAAGCACGTTTTCGCCCATGCGGAAGTGGGTGCAAATAGCCCCGCCCAAGTATCCGGTGACCAAAATAGCTCCCAACATCGCCGTACGGGGAATCGCGTAAAGCAAAACGCTCAAAATTTCTAACACCGCTAAGACCATGATGGAGTTTTGCTGAAAACCGAAATGCTCCATGCCCGAAATGACCTGAGGGTTCATCGTTACCTTCATCACGGCACTCGGAACAAAGGGAACGATCACTAGCGTAGAAATAATTCTTCCGGCCCAAGTCATGCTTTTGGTTTGAGTCATTTCGTCATCTCCTCCTCAAATCAGTGTACCATCGGGCGGAAATTTAGCTACTTAGCCCAATAATATTACCCGGATTAAATTGACAACAGAATATCACCCGGGTAATATTGTCTAATGAAAACTCCCGAGCTTCCCACCTATACGGCCTTCGAAGGAACCAAACTTCTCCATCGTGGAACGCTCGACGAAGTCGTGCTCTGGGTGAAGTCCAAAATGCCCCGCACAGGACACGGCCACGATTTGCTTATATTCAGCGATGTCACGGGAACAGTTATAGATTTCAATTTTCAGGGCACCGAAAAGGACGTGCTCCGCCGACTGCAAATGTTCACGAGCGAAGTAAGTTCGTCCGTCAACACGGGCCCGGGCCGCCCCAAATTGGGCGTCATCTCGCGAGAAGTGTCCCTACTTCCGCGCCACTGGGAGTGGCTCGCTACCCAGTCGGGAGGAGCTTCGGCCGTGCTGCGCAAACTTGTGGAAGAGGCGAAAATCAAAAGTGTCAGTTCAGCTAAACAAGCTCAAGAGCGCTGTTATAAATTCATGTCCGTCTTGGCCGGCGACCTTCCAGGTTACGAAGAGGCCCTGCGCGCCCTGTACCGGAAGGACAAAGCAAAGTTCACAAGTCAAATTGCCGAGTGGCCTCGCGACGTGAAGGAGCATGCGATCTATTTGTCGCGACCAGCCTTCGGCGAACGACTGCCTTTAGGGATGTCTACCAAATCGGGCGCGAACTCGCCGGACTAAAGCGGGCAACGCAATCATCACCGCGAGGATAATTATGGTGGTTAAAGTACCATCGCCCAGAATGCTATTCAGCCAGAGTGTGGACACCATCAACAAAGTAAAAAAGATCATGTCGCCGGTGATGGCGATAAGCCACCCAGTTACAAATCCGTGCCCCGCAGCGGCCGCCGCCGCACGTCCCGTCATAGGATCTACTCCGAACGCAATTAGAATGAGCGCTAAGGGCCCGGTGCTGGTTCCGTAGTGGGCCGTTGACCGCTTAACCGCCAACTTAAATCCTTCCGCCAAACGCATCACCCAGGGCCGATTACGACCAGCGGCAATCAGCAACTTCAATACTGGCTCCAGCACGCAGGCCAAAATCACATCGGAAATGAAATACAGAATCATCATGAGGGGCCAAACTAATCCACGCTTCTGAGCCAACACGACTCCCGCCGGAATACCTCCCCCCACGGGGATTAAAAACAAAACCAGAACTTCCCACGCATCCACCAAAGAGTGAGGGCCCGAAAGCATCGGGAGGGTCATGCGCACTTACTCCCTACGCGCCCAGAGTGGCTTCGCCTTGAGAACTTTTGGATAAACGGAACAGCGCCGGTCGTGCGCACCAGGCAAAATGCCAATGCTCATTAAAAACTCATTCACAATTTCGCCACCCGTGAATCGAAACGTGCTCTTAAAAAGTTTAACCCATTCTTCCTTGGTTTTGGGATGGTGATGCTCGAGCCACGCGGCAAAGGAACCAAAATCTTTTTGCAACCGAATGATCGCTTTGGCGTTTTCAATTGCCGCATTCACCTTCAAGCGATTGCGAATAATTCCCGCATCCGCAAGGAGTCGCTTACGATCGGCGGCGGTGTACGCTGCGACCTTTTTAATATTAAAACCACTATAAGCTTTGCGAAACGTAGTCTGCTTCTTGAGAATTGTTTCCCAACTAAGACCGGCCTGATTGATCTCTAAAATTAACCGACAAAACAGTTCATTATCATCGTGAATCGGAAATCCGTACTGAAGATCGTGGTAGGCCTGATGCACTTCTCGACGCCCGATGGGCATTTTCTTCAGGGCGACGCAATACGACATGGTCCGTCGAGCATAAGGTATGCAGGCATGGTAAATCTAGGGATCAATGCAAAGGAATGTTTAGTGAGTACAAATCTCGCCATTGCAGGAGCCAGCGGCTTTGTCGGACAGCGTCTGATTGCGGCCCTTACCCAAGAACCGGGGGTTGCGCACATCCGGGGACTCTCCCGCTCCAAGCCTACCCAAGCCACCTCCGACAAAGTGTCCTTTACGGCGTGCGACCTATTTTCGCTCAAGGATGTAGACGAAGGCCTGAAGGGCATTGATGAAGCCATTTACCTTGTGCACTCGATGCTGCCTTCCTCGGAGCTCGCCCAAGGCAACTTTGCCGACTACGACCTCATTCTGGCGGATAACTTTGCGCGCGCTTGCGTTAAGAACGGAGTTAAACGCGTTCTCTATTTGTCCGGCATCATTCCTAAGGAAGGCGAAGCAAATCCCGAACTTCTCTCGCAGCACCTCAAAAGTCGTTTAGAGGTGGAGAAAATTTTTCAATCCTACAACCTTCCGCTCGTTTCCTTGCGGGCCGGAATCATTATGGGCACCGGCGGCTCCTCGTTCGAAATGATTTTACGCTTGGTGGATCGCCTACCGGCCATGGTGTGCCCAGCTTGGACCCAAGGCAAATCCAATCCCATTCACGTGGACGACGTGTGTGCATCGTTCCGCCACGTCCTTACCCAACCGAAGCTACAAGGAATTTTCGATTTAGCGGGACCCGAGCAACTGAGCTACTTCCAAATGATCCGCCTCTGCGCACAGCATTTCGGAAAGCAGCCTCTGCTCATCAACATTCCCGCTTTCTCGCCAAAGTTATCCAGGTTATGGGTGAGCACCATTACGGGAGCGCCCGCAAACTTGGTGTACCCGCTTATTGAATCCCTAAAGCACGAAATGGTGGCCGATCCCCAAAAGACCCTCTTCATTCCGGGCTGGACCTACACCAAATTTTCTACCGCCCTCGAAGAAATTTCGGACCTTCACGCGCCCAATCACTCTCCGCCCAAGGCTTACACCCGAGCGGCTTCCGTAGAGACCGCCCAAATTGTTCAGTCCGTGCAGCGAATTGCCCTGCCTCCGGGATACGATGCCGAAAAGGCCGCTCAGGCTTATACTTTCTTTCTTAATTTGTACTTTAAGGGCGCCATGGCCGTGCACACCGAAGGCACGCGCACCACTTTTTATATTCGAACCATTCAAAAGCCTTTGTTGGTGCTGGAGTACTCCAAAGAGCGCAGTACTCCGGATCGCGTGCTCTTTTATATTCGCGGTGGCCTGCTAGACCGGGGACGCAAACGGGCCCGGCTGGAGTTTCGTCAGTGCCGGCACGAGCAGTCTTTGATTGTCGCCATTCACGATTTTAGCCCGCGGCTTCCCTGGTATATTTACAAATACACCCAAGCGATTTTCCACCTCGGCGTCATGCGCGCCTTTGGTTCTTACCTCAAAGATTTGCTGCCACCCAAACCAGGAGCTCCATTATGAGCAAAGCGCTCAACTCCATTCCGGACCATACGGCCGTTCGGGTTGCGCTTTGGCGCGCCCTACACACGGAGGTAGATGCCACACCCCACGTATTCGTGGACAAAGTGGGCCTTCAGCTTGCGGCCCCCGATGAGCAATGGCGCGAGCGTCCGGACATGCATCCCACGGGAACGCGCGGATACCGCGCCTCCATTGTAGGACGAGCACGATTCATCGAGGATCTGGTCGAAGAAAAAGTCAAAAACGGCCTGAGTCAGTACGTGATTCTGGGAGCAGGTCTCGACACATTCGCACTGCGCCGTCCGGATCTCGCCGCTAAATTGTACGTGTTCGAAATCGACGCACCTCAAACCCAGGCCTGGAAACAGCGGCGTCTACGCGAGTTGGGGCTTGGCACCCCTCACAAACTCCATTTCGTTCCCGTTGATTTTGAGGTTGGGGAGTCGTGGCCGGCCAAGCTCGCCGCCCATGACTTTGATACCACTCAACCCGCTCTGGTGGCCTCGACGGGAGTTTCTATGTATCTCACGCGCGAGGCCAACATGAACACGCTTCGGCAGGTAGCCACCTTGGCGCCGGGATCAGTCCTGGCCATGACCTTCATGCTACCGCTCGAGCTCATCGACCCGGCCGAACGTCCCCAGCACGCCATGGTTTACGAGCGCGCGCGGGCTGCCGGAACTCCCTTTATTAGCTTTTTCCGTCCGGAAGAAATGCTGCAAATGGCGCGCGAGGCTGGGTTTCGAACCGTGCACCACGCATCCCGAAGCGACATCATTCAAAAATATTTCGCCAACCGAAGCGACGGGTTGCAACCGTCGAGCGGTGAAGAGTTTCTGGTAGCCAGCACCTAGTTTGTGCAAAACTAATTTTAGCAACGTGTCGTTCGCTCTTGGACGCAAAGAAGATCGCAACGTTCATTGTGTTTGATCCCCGAGTGGGCACGCACCCATCTCCAGGCGACAGAATGTTTTGCGCTGAGCGCATCAAGCGCCCGAATGTAGTCAAGATTGTGAATCACTCGTTGTCGTGGCTTCACCCATCCGGCGGCCTTCCACTCGTGACGCCATTGGGTGAGCGTATCAATGAGAAGTCTAGAGTCAGAATGCAATACAACTCTAGATGAGCAGGGCAGCCATTGTAGGGCTTCAACTGCGGCACGAAACTCCATTCGATTAGAGTCCGTATGCTTCACTCGCCCGGAGGCTTCGTGAATCACAATGCCCTTCGGTCTTGGCCCAAAGACTGTAGGAGAAGCGACTTCCGAATTGGTAGCTTAGGCAGCTACCGTTTTTTGATATTCCAAAGCAAACATTTTCGGAGTTTTGTTTTTTAGCGACGAGTGCGGACGCT
>JAFEAR010000131.1 GCA_018266335.1 Bdellovibrionales bacterium | reverse complement strand
TGGTTCATGATCCGTACGCATTCTTGGGAAGCAGCCTGACGACTGTCAGCCAAATGCTGATCGGCACACGCAAGGAACATTGGTTCCTCAATACCCAGAGCGGCGCAAGCTTCTCCCAGCTCCCTCTGCCGCAATTCCGCGAACTCCTCGGGCGTCAAGCCTTCGCTTGGGCCCCGTCGGCCGGCCTCGCCGCGCGTTGCGCAAAGCAAGAACACTTTCCAGCCTGCCGCCGCGTATTTCGAAAGGGTGCCTCCCGCCAAGAATGTCTCATCATCTGGATGCGCAAAGACGGCAAGGATGCAACGTTTGTACTCTGTGCCTGTCATCGCATTGAGGCTCCGTCTTCCAACTTGCAGTAGGGCCGAATGGGGCAGTCCTTCGGATCATCCACCGTACGCATCCACCAGGATTCGCTCCCGGAGAATTCCAATCTCTGCGAGGACTCGAAGGGTTTCATGCATTGTCTTGGTTGGCCCAGCCATATAGACATCGCGATTCTTGAGTTGCTCGGCGGATTGATTCATTGCGCCGTAAACCGTTCCTTCAACGAACTTGGCGCCAGTTGGTACCGTGAAGTTCGTTTGAGTTGATCTCGCGGTTAGCGTGCAGTGGACATTGGGGTGAATCGCCATCCAACTTGCCAGCAGATCAAGTTCATAAAAATCGGAGGTATCTGTGACACCCCAAAAGAGCTCAATGCTCCGGCCTGGTTCAATCACTAGAACCTGCTCGATCATCGCCTTTATTGGGGCAAAGCCTGTCCCTCGGGCGACAAAGAGCAGAGGTGTTTCTCGGGCGGACCGGAGTCTGAAATTCCCAATCGGCCCCCTTGCGGTTAGCTGATCCCCGACCTTTGCCTCCTCGAATGCCCAATTGCTGAATCTTCCACCGGCTACGCGATGCAATTGAATCTCGATACTGCCATCCGCTCTCGGTGCGTTCCCGATGGAGTATGCACGAGAAAGCCATTTCGTGCCTGGCACCCAAATCTCCAGGTAGTCACCAGCAGCGAACTGGCACATGCAGTCTTCGGGCAAAGTCACGCCATGCAGCGTAAAGACAAGAATGCGATCTCCATAGTGAACGATCTTTTCGATAGTTAAATGCACCATCCTGTCCTTGTGGGGCAAGATGTCGCTGAAGGCAAGTTCTTCGGCCCTAGCCAGAAGTCTGTCTTCAACCCGTTGGTGAACTTCCGGCCGGGCAATAAGCTTCTGAACTTCGCCGGGGTCCGGAAATGATATGGCTTGGGTCGGGCACAGGTTCCCGCAGGTGGTACATCCAACCATGCAGTGCGTGGGGTTGACGACAATCGATTTCTTTGAGCTGAAATCGAATTTATAGACCTGCCTGCCGCAAGTCGTCACACAGGTTCCACACCCGATGCAAGCTGACTCATTGACAGTGGGATTCCACGAAATCGTTTCCCTCGGAATCCCATTCCATGGCGCGGTTAGTTTTGAGGGGACTGCTGATTTAACTGATGACTGTTCCATTTACAAATTCCTATTCGGTCGTCCTGCCGTCGAAGTGCTCATTGTCGGACTCGGCATCGCCGCGCGTGTGGTGCACTACGCCGTCCCGATGATTGGGTGGAGCGTACAGCGTATAAAGCTTCATGGGGGCTTTACCCGTATTGATAATGTTGTGATGTGTCCCCGCCGGGACCACCAAAGCGAAGCCTGCGCTGATAGCGGTTCGAACTCCATCCAGTACGGCTTCCCCATTCCCCGCTTCAACGCGGAAAAACTGGTCGAGTTGGTGGACTTCGGCCCCGATGTCTTCGCCCGGCTTCAGCGCCATCAGGACAACTTGGCAGTGCACCGCTGTATAGAGCACACGGCGAAAGTCGTCATTGTTGAGGGCGAGAGCCTCGATATTTTGGACAAAGCCTATCATTTGTTGTTTGCCCTTATTCTTTGACTGGTTTCGACTGCGAGCGTTCAGGCCCTTTTTCTAGCTGCATTTTTTGCGCCATCGCGTAATCTCAACTCCTATCGAGCGAACGCTGAGAACAAAGGGCTTCTGCATACAGGACAATTTCGAACTGGGTAATCTGCCCGCAAGTGCGTTATCTGACCCTATGTGGTCGCCCCGGTGGACCCATCCTCCGCAAGGATTGGGTCGCTGAAGGTCCGATGCGCGCGCAGGAACGTCCACATTGATGGGTCCGTAGACTACTGGGTTACTGGCATTCAACTTGCTCTCTCGTATTCACCGGGCGGCTCTTGGCTCGACCGCATCCTGGAGAATCGTCGGGATCCTGAACCGCCCAATCTAGAATATGGGTAGCTTCGGGAGCAAAGGATTAACGCGATGGCAATCGACAGCAATACGCAATTGAGACGCGCCATCGGCGAACCCAGCATCCCTCGTCGCCAGAAGCTTGGAGCATTTGGGCTGGCCAGCGTGGTTGGCGGTTGCCACGCCCAGTCCGGACCACTGAGCCAGAAGTTCGTGCCGGACGTTGAACTGGTCTTGACCGCAGCCCCCGGCGAGGTTGCACTGCTTCCCGGATCGGCAACGCGAGTATGGCGTTTTTCTGGCCACGTGCTAAAGGGTCCCGCGGAAACTCTCCAGACAATCCCTGGTTCTTACCTGGGTCCAGTAATCCGCCTTCGCCGCAACCAAAAAGTGCGCATCCGCTTTTCGAATCAACTCGCCGAAGATTCGATCATCCATTGGCATGGACTCGACGTGCCAGAGCGCGCCGACGGGCACCCCAACTTGGTTGTTGGACACGGCCATGAATACGTTTATGACTTTGAGGTGATCAATCGCGCGGGCACCTACTGGTACCATCCTCATCCGCATATGCGCACTGGCGCACAGGTTTACCAGGGCCTCGCCGGTGTCCTAATCGTGACCGACCCGGAAGAGGAAGCTCTCGGGTTGCCGTCAGGAGAGGCCGAGCTGCTATGTGTCATTCAGGATCGCCGCTTTGACCAACGCAACCAGTTGGTATTCCACGGCGGAGGCATGATGGAGATGATGAACGGCTTTCTCGGCGATCGGATGCTGGTGAACGGCCAGCCGCATTCGGCCAGGGCCGTGGATGCCGCTTCGCACAGGGTCCGGGTGCTGAACGCCTCCAACTCACGCATCTACAAATTGGCTTGGAGCCGGGATGTTCAGATGACCATAATCGGTGGAGACGGCGGGCTACTGGAGCGACCGCTTCGTCAACAAGTATTGACATTGGCGCCGGGCCAACGGGCGGATCTGTTAGTGAATCTTACCGGCTTGTCACCTGGAACCGAAGTGCATCTCGATAGCCAGGCATTCGCTGAGAGCGACGCGGGTGTGATCGGCATGATGGGCATGATGGGTGGCCGCTCCAGTACTCGGAATGGAGCCCCGCTCCGCGTGATGACCTTGCAAGCAAGAGATCGAAAGGGCTCGAACTATCGAGTTCCCGAACGACTCTCCTCATTCCACTCGTCTTGGTCCCTCAACCCAGCAGCGAAGGTGCGGCGGGTTCCATTAGTGTTTCAGCGAATGGAATGGCTGCTTGATGGCCGGACCTTTGAAGTGGACAACGTTTCTACGGGGGAAACGGTTCAAGCCGGTTCAACCCATATTTGGGAATTCGAAAATCTGCCGAATCGGATGGGCATGCAGGCGGCTCACCCGATTCACATCCACGGCCGTCAGTTCCGCGTTGTGAGCCGGACTGGAGGACTTGCGCAGAATACGCTTCGAGAAGGAATCGTGGATGCGGGCTGGAGAGATACTGTACTAGTTCTGCCGGGCGAAACCGTCCGCGTTCAAGTAACTTTCACCAGTTACCCCGGACTCTATCTGTACCATTGCCATATCCTCGAACATGAAGACATGGGGATGATGCGCAACTTTCGAGTGACATAGGCGATTTGCTACTTCCAGACGCAAGAGCTTGGAGGCTTATCCCTTCAATGCGGCCGACACCTGCTTATTGATCATTCGAGCGCAGTCAACCGCAAACACGCCGGAACTTCGAGAAGGTTTTGACTAAAGACAAAAAATCGGATTTACTTGCCGAGTTGGACGACGGCCCGATGCT
>JAFEAR010000130.1 GCA_018266335.1 Bdellovibrionales bacterium | reverse complement strand
TCTTGCTGTTACCGTGAACAGCGTCGTCACCGCCGTCCTCGCCGCCGTCACCTGCACAGCAGACACCACCAGCGTCATGCTCAGAGCCCGATGAGCACAGGAATGCAAACGCCAGATACGCAGCAGCGGCACCTGCGTGGGCCTTCTTCTTCCTCATCATCTTCTTCTTCTGCAAGGGAGGAATAAGGAAGCAGAAGCAAATGTGCACCGTGTTTCCGAGACTGCGTCAAAACAGAATGCTTACATGCTTGCCGCACTTCCTTGGCTTTCTACTGCCGTCGCCGCCTTGTGCCTGTGAACGAGGTGGTTAGGAGTGGCGGTGATTACAATCGCATGACAGCGCGCCGGTTCAGTGTCTGGGCACTTACGTGTCGTCCGCGTTTCTTCGATGGCAGCTCTTCGCTGGAGTCCCACTCCGAGTCGTCATCACCATCATTCACGTACTCCCCATCGCTGCCCTCAGTACCTGGATCACCATCGTCTTCCAACTCCCCCTCTTCATCGCTGTCTGAGTCGGCTTGAAACCGCGCGGGCTTCTTTGCACTGCGCCGACTTCTCCTCGTCCCAGCCTGCGAGTAAGGTACAAGCAAGGACGTCAGTTGTGCAAGTTGTCAGAGAAGGGGAAAACTGTCGGGACCCACCGTTACAGCGGGCCCAGGCACAACCGCGGGCGCCTCAATTCCTGCTATGCCAGCCTCCTCCTCTGCACAGGACGGAGTGAAGCGAGAGATTATCAAGCAGCCAACACAATTGCACTTCCCTATGTAGCGGCGCACCTTCACCGCTTTCGCTCCCCTCAGCGCCGCTGCCACCTTCGCCATCACTGTCATCGCTGCTCTCATCGCTGCTCTCGTCGCTGCTCTCGTCGCTTCCGCTGCTGCAGTCACTGTCATCGGTGCTAGGACTCTCGTTCTCCGTCGTTTTCGCGCTGGGCCTGCGGAACATCTCCGGCACCTCGCCATGCTCAAGCAGCGCCAGCAGCACATTGAGAATGTTGTGCGCCGAGTTCACGTCGCGAATCCAAGTCAGGCCGCAGTTGAGGCACGACTGCTCCGTCGTTTTGCCGCACTTTGCGAGGTAGTTGGCGCAGTGGTGACAAACTTGCGAAGTGTTGTACTCGTCAACTGCACGCACACAGCAGAGGAGGCGCATCAGACAACATCAACACGCATTTTCAACGTCATTTGCGTGGCAGGGCAGTGGCGTACCTAAAATGACAAGGGCGCAATGTGCGAGTTCACGGAGGACGGCTTTTACCATCGCTGGACCTGCAAGGCTGACGCCGCGTAGAGTTTTCCCGCCGCTGTAGTTACTGCCGCACGCGATTGCCCAATATTTGCGTTCACCATTGCTGTCAAACACGATGTCGTGAGCAATGCGGGCGTACAACGACTTGCGCTTCATCTGGCGCGTGTTGCGCTTGTGACAGGCCTGTTGGCGGGCGTAGTGCTGCACAAGACGGGGTATCGCCTCCATGCGCACGCAAACTGCTGCCTTGTGCTTCTCCTTGTCGAACACCTTGAGCGGATTTGCAGCGAGGAGACTGAGAAGGGCTTGGATCTCCGCTGGCACTGGGTCCCGTCCTTGTCGGTTTTGGTAGCACAACGCCAGTGCCACGATGAGGCCATCGTGGAAGGCCAATACGTTCTTGTGGCCTGGGTCTGCGCCGGCAACCATTCCCTTCGCAAACCAGTCAAGGAGCACTTGCGCTGCAGCGTGTTCCGCATGGCGTGGGTCATCGCGGATCTTGCGCAAATCTGCGATCAACTTGTCCGCGTTGGCGAACCCGACAAAGCCAGCATCGCGAACCTCTGTCACAGACTGTGCAACGTGTGGCTCCTGTGATGACAGCAGCGCTGGTTGCTTGTTGTACAAGTACGCCCGCGGCTCCTCCTGCTTCCCGTTCTTGAAGCGCTTCTTCGTCCTCCACTTGGTGAAGAGGAAGTGGCCGATGATCCCGTTGCTGACAAAGCTGTGTGGATCATGCAGACCTGCCGTAACGGTGTCGCCAAACGCTGCTGACGTGAAGTCAAAGTACTGGCTGAGACTGCTAAGCGTCTCTTCGGGCTGTAGCACCTTCTTCCACTTCAGCATCGCCGTCCAACCCGCCTTGTCAAATCGCAGATGGCGTCGGGTGAACGCCATCTGCGGAATAAGGACTGCTGCCTTGAGCTTCGGGACTCCCGCCAGCCCCTGCAGCGCCTCTCCGACCTTGTTTATTCGAGCCCGCAGCAGCCAGCTTAGCAGCAACCTGTTCGTCTTGTCGGGTTCGTGGATGAACTCACGAAGGTACGTCATGAGCTCACGACAGACTCCACGCCAGCCGTTCATGGACAGCTTGCGATCGTTCGCTGCACGCTTCACTGGCTTGACACCGCGCATCCCTTCGTCCCACAACTCGTCGCTCATGTAGGCAATGCGCTTCACGGTCTTCGCTTGCTGCTTCGTCAGTAACCGCTTAATGAAGGCGATGGCCACTTCTTCCAGCTGGTCAACGCTGTTCTCTATTGAAGTGAAAAGCTCAGTCACAACGTATTTGTACACATCGACCCAGCCAGTGAAACAGTCGCCCGTCTCCCCCTTGCGCTTCAACTCCGCGGCGTGCCCTGCTATCACCTCGCCCAGTAGCTCTGGCATGTGTCTCATCATGGCGGGAACCTCACCAATATTGAGACCTAGTTCCGCTCGCAACAGAAAGTCGAGAACCTTCTTCCACTCGTCGTTACCGCTGAGCCTGTCCATCTTGTTCTTGGCTTCGAAGTCGCGAACCGGCTTCTCATCTTTACTCGCGCCTTTCTTCCTCCACTCCGCAAGTGCCTTCTTGTGCGCCTCTTTCTCCGCCGTCGCCGCAGCAGCTGCGCCTTTGTGCTGCTCCCGGCGTGCAAGTACCGTCTGGTGGAAGACGTTATTGTTGTCTCCGAGTCGCTCAGTCGCCAGTTTATGAACAAAACTCTCCATGTTGAGCATCACGACAGCCGCTGCCGATGTAATGTCTGTGGACACCTCAGCCACTGCCTTCGCCATGACATCCGCTTGAGCAGCGTACTGCTTGTGGACAGCGTGTTCGTTCATTGGTGCTGACCTGCTTTTCGCGATCCCGTTGGTGTCTTTGGGCTGTCCG
>JAFEAR010000012.1 GCA_018266335.1 Bdellovibrionales bacterium | reverse complement strand
GTGAAAATTTAGTTTCGCTGAGCGACCGACGCTCGCCCACGCCGCCAAGCGAGCTCTCCACCGAAGAAGTAGCGATTCACGCCGCACAGCCTTCGATTCCCAAGCACGCCATTCCCTTTCCCATCGAGGGTCTCGAGGGAACCAGCACGGCCATCGAAACCGTGCGCAATTTAATTCGTAAAACTGCACCGCTCGAAAGCAACGTGCTCGTGTCGGGCCCCACGGGTTCCGGCAAGGAACGTGTCGCGCGCGCGATTCACCGTTACAGCGCGCGCGCACAAGGCCCCTTCGTGGCCGTCAACTGCGGGGCGCTGGCACCGGGACTGATTGAGTCCGAACTCTTCGGCCACACGAAAGGCTCCTTCACGGGCGCGAGCGATGATCGCATCGGGTACCTGGAGGCCGCGAGTGGCGGCACGCTTTTCCTGGACGAAGTCACCGAACTTCCGCTGGAGTTTCAGGTCAAATTGCTGCGCGTGCTGCAGGACCGGCAAATTACACCCGTGGGCGCATCGAAGTCGGTGAGCCTAGACCTGCGCCTGGTGGCCGCCACCAAACACGACATCGAGGAGCGCGTCGCACTGGGCAAATTCCGCGAAGATCTGATGTACCGCGTGCGGGTTATGGACATCGCCCTGCCCGCCCTACGCGAGCGCCGCGCCGACCTGCTGATCATCGCCAAAACGATACTCAAGAAACTCGCTAAGACCTCGCGTCGCTCAGTGCTTTCGCTAGCCGAGCCCGTGGTGGAAAAATTCTTGCTCCACACCTGGCCCGGCAACATCCGCGAACTCGAAAACGCGCTCGATCACGCCGCCACCCTTTGCTGGGGCGACGCCCGCATGATCATTGAACTGCGCGATCTACCCGACACAATTCAATTCGCCACCATGGGCACCGGCAAGGACCAACAACTCAAAGATATTGTGCGCAACTTCGAGCGCGAATACATCGCCAGCACCGTGCGCCGTTTGGGTTCCAAAGAGCAAGCCGCCGAAGTGCTGGGCCTGAGCCTCGCCACGCTGTACCGCAAGCTTGGTTCGTAAAACTGGTCACACTTTTGAGACAAAAGGACCAGTGGTCAGAGTCTCCAACATCTGGCCGCGAACTTTGTTCATGAGCATGCCGCGGTCTTCGAGCTTGAGGCCCTCGGTCGAGACCTCGGGCAAAATTTGCACGTAGATTTTGGCGCCCGGGCGCAGGAAGAGCGAGTTCTTGGGCATGGCGTCCTTGGCATTGAAAATCACGATGGGCTGCACGGGCACCTGCGCATCGATGGCGAAGGCGAAGGAACCGGTTTTAAAATCGAGCAACGTGCCGTCGGCACTGCGCGTACCCTCGGGCGCAATCCAAATTTGTAGACCGCTCAAAATGCGGTCGCGAATTTTAAGTCCCGCCGCCTCGCGCGAGGCCTGGTTCGAACGATCCACCAGAATAAACTCGCACGAGCGCATGCCCCAGCCAAAGAAGGGAATATGCCCCAGCACTTTTTTAGAAACCATGCGCATGTCGCCACTGTCCTTCATGGCGATGTACGAAGTGGGAATATCCAGCAGGCTCTGGTGATTGGTGGTCACCAACTTGGGATGCTCGCCCACCAAATTTTCGCGCCCCCGCACCACCACTTCAATGTGCGCCAAGTTCAAAAAGCGAATGGCCCAATCGTAAATCCAGCCCGACACTGTCCGGCGCGAAGCTCCGCACGCATCGGCAATCACAATCCACATTCCCAGCGCCCCGAGCGAGATACAGCCAAAGAGCCCCGCAAATAAACTCCACACGCGCCACAAAGGTTTGGGATAGTAAAACAAGGAAGCAAACATCTGCCCCATCTTGGCACACTCACCCTCGCGCCGAAACATTAACGCTCCGCAATAACACGCGCCCGCGCCGGCCCGGGGATTTCAAGGTCAGGTCAGACCTGCTAGACCCGTAGCCGCATGAAAAAGCATCTCGTAAAAGTTTACCCTTCCAAAGTTCCCCTCGCTAAGCAGGACCAACTTGCTTGGAAAATTGCGGAGTGCGCCACGGACCCCGTCGCCGTCACGCCCGAAGTCACGGAGATGATCGGTAACCGCATCATCGACAACGCCTCGGTCGCTATCGCCGCCATCAATCGTCAGCCCGTGGCCAACGCGCGCTCGCAAGCGCTCTGCCATCCGCGCGAAGGCGGCGCTACGGTGTTCGGCCTGCCGAACAGTCAGCGCTTCTCGGCCGAATGGGCCGCCTGGGCCAACGGCACCGCCGTGCGCGAGCTCGACATGCACGACACCTTCCTGGCCGCCGACTACTCCCACCCCGGCGACAACATTCCCTCCATTCTAGCCACGGCCCAGCAGTGCAAGAAGAGTGGCGCCGACCTCGTACGCGGCCTCGCCACCGGCTACGAAATCCAAATCGATCTCGTAAAATCGATTTGCCTACACCAGTACAAAAAAGACCACATCGCGCACCTGGCGCCCTCGGCCGCAGCCGGTATCGGCACGCTCCTGGGGCTCAGCACCGACGTGATTTACCAAGCGGTGCAACAGGCCGTGCACGTGGCCTTCTCCACCCGCCAATCCCGCAAGGGCGAAATCTCTAGCTGGAAGGCTTATGCGCCCTCGTGGGCCGGCAAGATCGCCGTTGAGGCCGTTGACCGCTGCATGCGCGGCGAAAAAGCGCCCTCGCCGATTTACGAAGGAGAAGACAGCGTCATTGCCTACATGTTGGGCGGTAAAGACGGAAAGTACGAAGTGCCCCTCCCCGAAAAGGGCGAGGCCAAGCGCGCAATCATGGAGTCCTACACCAAGGAACACTCCGCCGAGTACCAATCGCAGGCACTCATCGATCTGGCGTTCCGCATGCGAGACAAAGTGCCCACCAATCCCGATGACATCGAGAGCATCGTGATTCACACCTCGCACCACACGCACTACGTGATTGGCACCGGCGCCGGCGATCCGCAAAAAATGGATCCCAAGGCCAGCCGCGAAACGCTCGATCACTCCATTATGTACATCTTCGCCGTCGCCCTGCAGGACGGCCGCTGGCACCACGTGGACTCGTACAAACCCGAGCGCGCGGCCCGCCCCGACACCGTCAAACTGTGGCACAAGATTTCGACCGTGGAAGATCCGAAGTGGACCGAGCGCTACCACGACATCGATCCGAACAAAAAAGCCTTCGGCGCCCGCATCGAAATCAAACTCAAAAACGGCAAAGCGATTACGGACGAAATGGCCGTCGCCAACGCGCACCCCGCCGGCGCTACGCCCTGGACGCGTCCGCAGTACGTCAACAAGTTCCGCACCCTCACGGAAGGCATCATCACGAAGGCCGAGGCCGATCGCTTCATTGCCCTCGTCGATCGCCTGCCGAAACTCACGCACGAGGAACTTTGCCAACTCAACGTTCAAGTTGAAATGGCCAAGCTCACGCACAACGCGCGCGACACGCGGGGTATTTTCTAATGTTGTTCGCCAAGAAGACGGGCGCCACCAAGCGCGCGGAGTTTCGTGCGGCCTTGCGCAGCGGCAAGCTGCTGCGCTTTCCGGGCGCTTTCTCCCCCTTCGTGGCGATGATCGCTTCTGAATTAGGATTTGACGGCATCTATATTTCGGGTGCCGGCATTTCCAACGAACTTGGCCTGCCGGACGTGGGCCTCACCACGCAAACAGAAGTGGTGGGCCGCGGCCGCGCCATTTCGCGCGTTACGGAATTGCCGTCCATCATCGACATCGACACCGGATTTGGCGAGGCCATGAGCGTGGCCCGCACGGTGCAGGAGCTCGAGGACAACGGCCTCGCTGGCTGTCATCTGGAAGACCAAATGAATCCCAAGCGCTGCGGTCATCTGGACGGCAAGTCGCTCGTGGAAACCTCGCAGATGGTGCAAAAAATCAGCGCGGCGGTGCGCGGCAAGCGCGACCCGAACTTTCTGATCATCGCCCGCACGGACGCGCGCGCCTCGGAAGGGCTCGACAAGGCCATTGCCCGCGCGCAGGCCTACGTAGACGCCGGCGCCGAAATGATTTTCCCCGAAGCCCTCGAGAACGAAGCGGAGTTCGAAAAATTCCGCAAGGCCATCAAGGTGCCCCTGCTGGCAAACATGACGGAGTTCGGCAAATCCAAACTCCTCACCGCCAAACAACTCGAAGCCCTGGGCTTTAACTTGGTGATCTACCCGCAGACGGCTTTCCGCCTGGCCATGAAGGGTGTCGAAGACGGCCTGCGCTCACTCAAGGATAATGACAATCAGGAAGCCCTGCTTCCGCAGATGCAACACCGCGCACGCCTGTACGAGATTGTGCGCTACAAAGACTACAACGATTTCGACACGAACATTTTCAATTTTTCCGTGAAGAAATAGCTCTCGCATTTAGAAAGGTGACTTATGGCAGATGTAGCAGCTCCCGAAATTAAACGTGGCCTCGATGGCGTGGTGGTCGACACGACCGCCGTTTCCAAAGTGATGCCCGACATCAACGCCCTCGTGTACCGTGGCTACCCGGTGCAGGACCTCGCCGAGAATTGTACGTTTGAGGAAGTCGCCTACCTCCTGTGGCACGACGACCTCCCCACCAAGGCGCAACTGGACGAGTTCACCAAACTCGAGCGCAGCCTGCGCCCCATCTCCGCCGATTTGCAAAAGAGCATCGAGCTCTATCCCAAGCACGCGCACCCCATGGACACCGTCCGCACGGGCGTGAGCTTCCTGGGCATGGAAGACAAAAAAATGTGGGACCGCGAGCCCAAGGCCAATTTGGCCAAGGCCATGAACATCCTCGCCAAGGTGCCCACCATCATCGCCACCGACTACCGCTGCCGCAAGGGCCTCAAGCCCATCGCGCCCCGCCAGGACTGCTCCATGGCGGAGAACTTCTTTCACATGTGCTTCGGCGAAATTCCCCACAAGGACATCGTCAAGGCCTTCGACGTTTCGCTCACTCTGTACGCGGAGCACAGCTTTAACGCGTCTACCTTTACTTCGCGCGTCGTGACGTCCACGATGAGCGACATCTACAGCGCCATCGTTGGTGGCATCTGCTCGCTCAAGGGCCCGCTCCACGGCGGCGCTAACGAAGAAGTCATGCACATGCTCAAAGAAGTGGGCGAAGTGTCCAAGGCGAAAGCCTGGATGCTGGATGCGCTGGCGACCAAAAAGAAAATCATGGGCTTTGGTCACCGCGTGTACAAGCGCGGCGACTCCCGCGCCCCCACCATGAACAAGTACGGCCTGCTGGTCGCCAAGCTCAAAGGCGAAACCAAGTGGCACGATATTTCCAAAGTGCTCGAAGAAACGATGATCGCGGAGAAGAACATTCACCCGAACCTCGATTTCCCCGCGGGTCCGGCGTACTACCTTATGGGCTTTGACATCGACATGTTCACGCCCATTTTCGTGATGAGCCGCGTGACGGGCTGGAGCGCCCACATCTTCGAACAGACCGCGAACAACCGCCTCATCCGCCCGCTATCGCAGTACACCGGCCAACCCGAACGCAAAGTCCGCAAACTGTCCGAGCGGAGCTAATTTGTGAGCGAGAAAAGGTCCATGGCGTAACACACCACGGCCTCTTCGCTCGACGTCTTCACGACGGAACGAATTTCTTCGATGGTGCGAATGAGAATCGCTTTGATCTGAGGTAAATCCGCGTGCGCTGCAGAAACCACCGAAGAGTAGTGCAAGTCACTCGCGCGCTCATCATCCATCGCGGCCATTGCCCGCAGACGCCAGTTTGCGTGGTGCCGCGCGATCAGTGGCGAATCATTGTTCAGATGCAAAGCTGATTCGCCCGCCACAAATTCTTTTCCATTTTCGCGGGCTAAACCCGCCTCCACTAAGAATTGTAAAATTTCCCCCACCTTGCCGAGCGAAAGCGCAAAGGCCCGGGCCAGATTTTCGGGCGAGCGCAACGATGGAATTGTGAGCGCCATGTGCACGGCCGGGTAGTGCCAAGAGCTGTAGTACATCGACTGATGCGCCGCCGATACCAGTCGCTTGGCCGGAATGCGGTTTTTAACTTGCAAGCGCTGCGCGAGAATTTGGCGAATTTGTCCGCGAAAGTATTCTTTTAGTTCGGCCGATCCCGCCCGTGCCAGCTGCACAAGGAGTAGGAAGAAGTGGCCTTCTTCCCGCGAGTGTCCCAAAAATTCATTCACACGCACGGCCTGCTCTAAACTTATCTGGGCCTTTCCGTTGAGCACTTGGGAGACATAGGCCGTATGACAATTCATGACTGCAGCCAGACGCGTGCGCTGTCCCCGGGTTTCGTTCTGATTCAGAACTTTCAGGAGGTATTTCTTATAGTCTTCAAAATCAAACACCTGGGCACGCATGGGCCCAAGGTACCAAAATTAAATATTAAGTAAAACTCTGAATATTTGCTGTTTTATAATTAAAATACTCTAGTTCAGCCGGGCGTTGGCCGATATAATTCGGGGCAGCAAGGGCATGAAGCCCATGCCTTATTAACCTTAGAGGTCACCATGCTCAAAAGATCCCTCGCCCTCGGATTCCTCTCCCTCCTATCCCTATCCGCCCGCGCCGGCGGAGAAAGCAGCGGGGGCGTCGACATCCCCACCTTCCTCGACGACATGGCCTGGTTCCAGAACGAAAACCAATCCATCAAAACCTGCATGGTTGTCTCGCCCCAGTTCGGTGCAACGCAGACCGAAGCTCAAGACGCCGTGAACTTCGCCTTTAAGACCTGGCGCGAATACATTCTCAAAAAAGAAATTCACCGCGATTCCAAGAAAAACGCCATTTACGCCAGTTTCGCCCACCGCCTCGCCCTGCAAAATTGCGATGGTACCGAAGATCTTAAATTTTACTTTGGCGCAGAAGACGACCAGGTCACCGCGGCCAAAGTTCACTATTCGAATCCTCTTGCCTTCTCCTTCCGCACTGCCCTCAACCCCGACACAGGCTGGGGCAAAGGATTCATTTGGATTAGTTCGGCCGCCTCGTTTGGCAACGGACTCCCCGTTTGGTCCTACTCGGGATCAACACAAAATCTGAAAACGATTTTGCTCCACGAAGTGGGACACATTTTTGGAGTCCCGCATGTTCCCGGAACCATCATGGATCCGATGACGGGCGCATATCTGCTCGGACGCCAACCATCACCGAAGGATCTTCAACGTCCCAACCCCACGATCGATACTGAAATCGAGCTGCAAGACTGTTTCAACTGCACCAAACTTTACACGCACAAGTACAACCCTCTATCGGAAGGGGCCGACTCTACGGAATATTACCAAAAAACCATTACCTTTCCCGCTCTGCTGGGACGCACGGCGGAAGAAGACCTCAGCGTCACTTTCGAACGTAAGCCCAGACGCGAATCGGAGGCCTTCAAAGGCACCCTCACCCTTAAGGACGCCAAGGGTACTTTCACCTTCGACCTGCTCACCACGGGCGGCGTAGCGAGCGTGGACTACGCCCGCTACACCTTCAAAAACTTTAAAAGCAATAACGACATGGATGCTTCGGGCTGGGTTTACTACGGCAACCTCACCGACGCCCAAGGCAAAAAGTTCCCCGTCTTCGTCACGCTCAACACGAACGGCATGGCCCTGCGAATTCTCCTACAAGTGGATGGAAGCTCGAGCAAAGTTCTATTCGACGCCTACGCACCCCAACTGAAATAACTAACTCCAGAGAAAATCGTTTATGAAAAATCTTTACCTACTTGCGATCGCGACGACTACGCTTACCCTGAACGGCTGCGGCAAAGATCATACCCTTCGGAGCCATCTTCACGACGGAGTGAAAGTCATGGAGTTTCACCCCACTGCCTCTGGCCAACTAGCCAACGACGAAATAGTTTTGCGTTTTTCACTGGAGCGAAACGCCGTCACAAACCAAGTCTTGTGCGATGCGAAGGTGGGCTACGAAATTGTGGTTTACGAAATAAGTCGAGATGTTTTGGAATTTAAAAGTGTCTCGTACTTATCGAATGGCGACAAACTCGAATGCTCCGACGGCAATGAAACTCTCACCACCACTGATAACCCTAATTTAGGCGGATTCGCCCACTCACCCGGCAAAACTTATCGCATCACTTTCACTCGGGCCGACGGAACTAAGGTCAGCACCGAAACTAAGTTCGAAGAAAGCGAAGCTATCGCGGTCACCTATCCCCAACCGAAGACCGCCTTCACCAAGGGCCAATCGTTAGCCGTTTCGTGGAGCGACGGCCCGCAGGACTCCATATTCTTGAAGATTCAAGCCTCTGGTTGCCCAGAGCGGAACGACCCTCCGGCCGTTAGTAACGGCCAATACACCTTCTCCGGCGACGAAACGGGGTGTCCTCTGGAGCGCGGCCCCAAAGACGCCTACATAAAAATTGCCCGTAAGGCGCGCGAGCTCCCTCTGCCCACCGGGTTCCGTGGACAAAGCCTGGTCATCGAAAGCGCCATCATCCCCATCATCCTGACCGACTAAGAACCGGTATCCCGCCTCCCGCCCAACTCTGGCATACATCTCGCTAGGGCAAGCTCACCTCGGAGTCTTTGGACTCAAGGATGAGTGCAAGAGAAGGGAGGCGCTATGGACCTACTTGAACTTGTGCTGTGGATGCTAAAAGTGGCGGTAGCAGTCGCAGAACTGTACCGCCATACGAGAACTCGCAGGGAAACTTGCAGATCTCGGGAGTCCCAAACTTTGAAACCTAAATCAAAAGAACGAGAGCGGCCTAGGGCCGCATAATTCTTGTTTTCCGATGATGGAACAAAGACTCCGAGGCCTACATGCCCTCCCAAGTAACTTCTCGGCCCCTCAGCTAGGAGCTTGAGCCCCGCTCCCAAACTTTCTCTAAATCGCCCCTCTGAAAGCACTTTAGGGCACCCAGCCAAACGCTTAAAATCCTTGCTATTTCATACCTGGCAGACCTATGAGTTTTTCCAGTGAAACGGGGTAAATTCTTTCTTTGTACCGAGCGCCTGGGGGCCACGGAATATGCCGGCCCCACGCTAGTCTATGCCCTTACGCTGCCGCCCGATGCCGCCCCCGTTCTGTCGTGCGTGGAAGTTTCTGCACGTGAGGCACGGGAGCCCGCGCACCTTATCGCCGCGGCCACGCAGGCCCTCACTCAGCTACGCAAACGCGTGAGCAGCGAGTTTCAGGTGCTCGCTTTTCTCACCGCCGACCCGCGCTTTACGGAACTCATTTACGACCAACTCCGGGCCCTCGTTGTGGCGCCCCATTCCGTGCCCGCCGACCTTGCCCAGGCACAAAGGCTAGCCACTGCCCACGCCGCCCAACGGCGCGCGCTGCTGCATACCGAGCTGCCCCACTTTCCTCTGACCCAAGCCGACCTCACCCTCCACCAAACCACCCTCAAAAAGTATGGCGATCTCGGCGGCCTTTACGATGTGACTCACCCCGAACTTGCTCCCACCTGGCACGAGATCACCCGGCGCAAAAAACTCCTCCTGCACGTGTGCTGCGGCCCCGACGCCGGGGGCGTCATCGCCCAGCTCAAGCGCGACTTCGACGTGGTCGGCTTTTGGTACGACCCCAACATTCAACCCAAGGACGAGCACGACAAGCGCCAGGCCGCCTTTGAGCAAGTCGCGCAGATTGAGGGCATCCCCGCCGTTATTGGCGAGTACGACGTTGAGCACTTTCTGCACTCCATTCGCAGCCTGGAGCACACCCCCGAGCAGGGCGCCAAATGCTCCAAGTGTTACGACCTACGCCTAGAGCGCGCCGCCGTAGAGGCCCAGCGCCAGGGCTGCGACCTGTACACCACCACCCTGGCCATTAGCCCGCACAAGGTCCAAGAAAAACTCCGGGCCTTCGGCGAGCTCAACGAGCGCAAGTACGGCATTCCGTACCTGGCCCGGAACTTCATGAAGGACGACGGTTTCAAGGATTCGCTCAGCTACTCCCGCGAACACGGGGTGTACCGCCAGGACTACTGCGGCTGCTGGTTTTCGCTCTTCGAGGGCGGCCCGCAGGCCCGCAAAACTGCTGCCGAACTGGGGTTGACTCAATCCCAACTTGAACAAAACTCGGGTGCCCCGCAAAAGTCCTACGACAATGCGGCGCTAGAAAAGTCATACGCGGCCCTCAAAGCGAGGACCGAACAAGGAGTTTAAGGATGAGCGCAAAAAAAGTTCCTAATTTGATTAACGGCGAATTCGTTCAAAGCCAAACCAAACACTTTGGCTCCGTCATTAACCCGGCCACCCAGGAGGTGATTGCCGAGGTGCCCTTCTCCACGAGCACCGAAATGGAACAGGCCGTGCAGGCCGCCGCTACCGCCTTCAAAACCTGGAAGGAAGTGCCCACGCCCGAGCGTGCCCGCTTCGTGATGAAGTACACGCACCTGCTCAAACAAAACCAAGATGAGCTCGCAAAAATCCTGGCCCAAGAAAACGGCAAAACCTTTGCCGACGCCCAGGGCGACGTGTGGCGCGGCATTGAAGTGGTCGAACACGCCTGCAACATTCCCACGCTCATGATGGGCGAAACCGTGGAGAACGTGGCGCGCGGCATCGACTGCTACTCCTACGTGCAACCCCTCGGTGTATGCGCCGGCATCACGCCCTTTAACTTTCCGGCCATGATTCCCCTGTGGATGTACCCGCTCGCAGCGGCGTGCGGAAACACCTTCGTGCTCAAGCCATCCGAGCAAGATCCCCTCACCCCCATGCGCCTGGCTGAACTCTGGCAAGAAGCCGGCTTTCCGAAGGGCGTGCTGAACATCGTTCACGGCGGCAAGGACCAGGTCGACCACATCCTCAAGCATCCCGAAATCCGCGCCGTGTCCTTCGTGGGTTCCGTGCCCGTGGGCCAGTACATTTACCGCACCGGTACGGAACACCTGAAGCGCGTGCAATCCTTCGCGGGCGCCAAGAACCACATGATCGTCATGCCCGACGCCGACAAGAACTCGGTGATTTCGAACCTCGCCGGCGCTTCGTGCGGCGCGGCCGGACAACGCTGCATGGCCATTTCCGTGGCCGTGCTCGTGGGCGAAGCCCAAAAATGGGTGCCCGAAATCAAAGCCGCCCTCACGCAGCTGCAAGTGGGCGCGTGGGACAATCCCCAAGCCTCGCTCGGACCTATCATTAGCAAGAAAGCCAAAGAGCGCGTGCTCTCGCTCATTCAAACGGGCGTTAAAGAAGGCGCTAAACTTTTGCTCGACGGCTCGAACTGCAAAGTCGAAGGCTACCCCAACGGCAACTTCGTGGGCCCCACGATGTTCGACGACGTCACGCCCGAAATGACCATCTACAAAGAAGAAATTTTCGGCCCCGTGCTGCTCATTCTCAAAGCGAACACGCTCGCCGACGCCATCGCCATGATCAACAAGAACCCGTACGGTAACGGCACCTCGATCTTTACGTCGAGTGGCGCGGCCGCGCGCAAGTTCCAGCACGAAATCGAAGTTGGCCAAGTGGGCATCAACATTCCCATTCCCGTGCCTTTGCCGTTCTTCTCCTTCACGGGCTGGAAAGGCTCCTTCTACGGCGATCTCCATGCGTACGGAAAACAAGCCGTGCGCTTCTACACCGAGACCAAAACCGTCACGAGCCGCTGGCCCGAAGGTCCGAGCGCCGTGGCCGGCCCCAACATGACCATCGCCCTTAAGTAGTGCCCGCAAAGTAGCAAGGAGTAGTTGATCCGTGGATTTTGAACTCAGCGAAGAACAAGTTGCCATTCAGGACATGGCCCGCCAATTTGCGGCCAAAGAACTTGCGCCGAATGCTGCCAAGTGGGACCAAACCAAACACTTTCCCGTGGACGTTATCAAACGCGCGGCCGAACTTGGCTTCTGCGGCGTGTACACACGCACGGACGTGGGCGGAGCAGGTCTCACTCGCACGGACGCCGCCATTATGTTCGAGGAACTCGCCGGCGGCTGCACTTCCACCACCGCGTTCATCACCATTCACAACATGGTCACGTGGATGATTGACACTTTCGCGTCGGAAGAACTCCGCCACGAGTGGTGCCCTAAACTCACCTCGGGCCAAGCGCTCGGTTCTTATTGCCTCACCGAACCTGACTCGGGCTCGGACGCTGCATCGCTCAAAACGCGCGCCGAGAAGAAGGGCGACAAGTACATCCTCAACGGCACCAAGGCCTTCGTGTCGGGCGGCGGCGCTGGCGACGTTATGGTCGTCATGGCGCGCACAGGCGACAACACCCCCCGCGGTATTTCCGCCTTCGTCGTGCCCGCGCAAGCCAAGGGCATTGCCTACGGCGAGAACGAAAAGAAAATGGGCTGGAATAGCCAGCCCACGCGCGTGATTGCTTTCGACAATGTAGAAATCCCCGCTAAAAATCTTATTGGCACCGAGGGCACTGGATTCAAGATTGCCATGCAGGGCCTGAATGGTGGCCGCATCAACATTGCCACCTGCTCCGTGGGCACGGCTCAAGCAGCGCTCACCGCCGCACAAAAGCACATGCTCGTGCGCAAACAATTTGGCAAAGCGCTGGCAGAATTTCAGGGTCTGCAGTTTCGCATGGCCGACATGGCTACGAACCTGGTGGCATCGCGCCAAATGGTGCGCCTGGCCGCCGCCAAGCTCGACCGCAAAGATCCCGACGCCGCCGTGTACTGTGCCATGGCCAAACGCTTTGCTACCGATACTTGCTTCCAAATTTGCGACGACGCCCTGCAAATGTTCGGCGGCTACGGCTACACGCAGGAGTATCCGGTCGAGCGCATGGTGCGCGACACCCGCGTGCACCGCATTCTGGAAGGCACCAACGAAATCATGCGCGTGATCATCGCCCGCCGCGTTCTCGAAGAAGGCGCGACGGAGATTGTCCGCTAAGGAGTTCTCGCAATATGCACACGTCCAAACTGAAAGTCGAAACTCACGGCCACACAGCGCTGCTCACCATCGACAATCCGTCGGCCAACACGTGGGACGTTGAGAGTCTGAGTGCACTCCCCAAAGTTTTGCACGAGCTGGCGCAGAACAAAGAAATCTACGCCCTCGTGATTACGGGCCAAGGGCCCAAGTTCTTTTCGGCCGGCGCCGATCTAAAATTATTCCAAGATGGCGACAAGGCCATGGCCCGCAAAATGGCTCGCCTCTTTGGCGCGGCCTTTGAAGCCCTCTCGCACGCACCCTTCGTAACCATCGCCGCCATTAACGGCTACGCCATGGGCGGCGGTCTCGAGTGTGCCCTGGCATGCGACCTGCGTATTGCCGAAGAACAAGCCGTGCTCGCACTCCCCGAGGCCGCAGTAGGATTGCTTCCCTGCGGCGGCGGCACACAAACGCTCGCATGGCTCGTGGGCGAAGGCTGGGCCAAGCGCATGATCCTCTGTGGAGAGCGCGTGGACGCCGCCACCGCCCTGCGCATTAAACTCGTCGAAGACGTTGTGCCCACCGGCACCGCCAAGGACAAAGCATTGGAACTCGCTGGCAAAGTTGCCGGGCAATCGCCCAGCTCCGTGAAGCGCTGCAAAGAACTTATCCAAGCTTCGCGCACCATGCCCGTAGCGGCGGCCTGGGCCAAAGAGCGCGAGCTCTTCGTGGATCTTTTCGATACGGCCGACCAAGTAGAGGGCGTGCAAGCCTTCCTACAAAAGCGCAAAGCCGTTTGGAAAAACGCCTAATGACTGCTTCCGTTTTGTTTCGGCAATCCGGCCAGGTCGCTTACGCCACGCTCAATTCCGAGGCGACGCTTAACTCCCTCACCATGGACATGATCGTGCAACTGCATCCGCAGCTCGAAGCTTGGGCTAAGGATTCCAGCGTCGCCATGGTCGTGCTCCTAGGTGCCGGCGAAAAAGCTTTCTGCGCGGGCGGCGACATTCGCAAATTGCACGAGTCCATCACCTCCGGAAAACCCGAGGGCGCCGAGCTCTTTTTCGAGCGCGAGTACAAACTCGATCAGTACATCCACAACTATTCCAAACCCCTACTGGTGTGGGGCAATGGCATTGTCATGGGCGGCGGGCTGGGACTCATGGCGGGAGCCGGTTACCGCGTGGTTACCGAAACCACCAAAATGGCCATGCCCGAAATCACCATTGGCCTGTACCCCGACGTGGGCGCTTCGCAGTTTTTAAATCGCATGCCGCCCGGCATGGGACTTTTTCTGGGGCTCACGGGCGCTCGCCTGAACGCTGCGGACTGTTTGGAGTCTGGCCTGGGCAACGTGTTCGTGGCGCGCGCCGATCGCGAAGGACTCTTCGCCACGCTCGAAGCGCTTAAGTGGACGAACGATGTGACCACGAACAAATCGCTCATCAATCACGCCCTGCGCCCCTTTGAAACTAAGGCGCAGTCGCTGCTCCCGAGCTCCGAACTCCGTAAACACGCCGAGCTCATTCACGGATTCACCAAGTTCGAACGGGTCGAAGACGTAGCCGAGTTTTTTAAAACCATCGACACGCAAGACGCCTGGCTAGGCTTCGCCAAGAAAAGTTTTCTCTCGGGATCGCCCACTTCGGCCAAGGTGATCTTCGAACAAATTCGTCGCACGCGCGGCCTGAGCTTGCGCGAGTGTTTTGCCCTCGAAATGGCGATGTCCACGCAATTTGCGCTGCACAAGGATTTGGCCGAAGGCATTCGCGCACTGCTCATCGATAAGGACAACCGGCCCCAATGGTCGGCGCCCAC
The DNA here is from genome assembly GCA_018266335.1 of Bdellovibrionales bacterium. Next base: position 15,370 of record JAFEAR010000012.1, on the reverse strand, counting down.
CCTCGGCGACGTGACCGAACAAATCGTCAACGAACACTTCCGCTGGCCGCACGCCAGCCGCCCCAACCCCCTAGCCTAAGGAGATGGACATGAGCTTTAAGAAAATTGCCTTCCTCGGACTCGGTCACATGGGCCACCCCATGGCGCTGAACCTTATCAAAGCCAGCTTCGACGTGAGCCTGTTTGATCTCGTGCCCGAGGCCGTGGCCGAAACCGCCAAAGCGGGTGGCCGCGCGTGCAAGTCGGTGGAGGAAACAGTCAAAGGCGCCGAAGTCGTCATCACCATGCTGCCCGCGAGCGCGCACGTGGAAGACCTCTACCTGGGCAAAGGCAAGCTCCTCGATTACGCACCCAAGGGTGCATTGCTCATCGACTCCAGCACCATTGCCCCCGAGTCGGCCCGCAAAGTCGCCAGCGAAGCCGCTAAACGCGGGTTCGAAATGCTCGACGCCCCCGTCTCCGGCGGCACGGGCGGCGCGGCGGCCGGTACGCTGAGTTTCATGATCGGCGGCCCGGCGAGTGCCTTTGAAAAGGCCAAGCCGGTGATCGAAAAAATGGGTAAAAACATTTTCCACGCGGGCGATCACGGCGCGGGACAGGTGGCCAAGGTCTGCAACAACATGCTGCTCGCGATTCACATGATTGGCACTTCCGAAGCCATCAACTTGGGCGTGGCGCTGGGCAGCAACCCCAAAAAACTTTCCGAAATCATGCAGAAGAGTTCCGGCGGCAACTGGTCGCTGGAAAAGTACAATCCCTACCCCGGCGTCATGGAGAACGTGCCCTCGTCCAAAAACTATGAGGGCGGTTTTGGCGTGGACCTAATGACCAAAGATTTGGGGCTCGCGCAAGAAGCGGCGCTGTCCTCGCGCACGGCTACGCCGCTGGGCAATCTAGCCCTCAACCTTTACCGCATGCATTCGAACTCCGGTGCGGGCAAGCTCGACTTCTCGAGCATCCTGCGCTTCCTGGGGCGCAAGGCCTAGGAATTCCGGAGCTCCATGAACGCCCAAGAAGTCGTCCGCGAATTCTTTACGAGTTACGCTTACAAGCCAGCGTACGTGTATGTGGGGATTTTTGGCTTCATGTACGCGAGCGCTTTTGGGTTTCCGCTGCCCGAGGAGATCGTGCTTCTCAGCGCGGCCTTCATGGCCCATACGGCTCTCAATCCGGATTACGGCATTCCCCACGGCACGCCCCACGTAACTCCGGGCGTGCTCGCCCTCGTGGCCGTGCTGGCGGTGATTTCTAGCGACGTTATTATTTTTGAACTCGGCCGGCGTTACGGCCGCCGAATTCTGCGCTCCAAATGGGCCAGCACTTACTTTCCGCCCGAACGCCTGGCGCGCATTGAAGACTGGTCGCACCGCTACGGCTACTGGACGAGCGGAATTTTTCGTTTCACGCCGGGGCTGCGTTTTCCGGGTCACTTGTTTTGCGGCATGTCCGGCATGCCCCTATGGAAATTTCTTGCGGTCGATGGCACGGCCGCACTGCTAACGATCCCGCCGCAAATTTATTTGGTCTCGCTGTACGGCGACACCATTCTTAACAAATTTAAAGAATTCAAACTCGGGCTGATTGCATGTTTGGTGGTTGGCCTGGGAGTCTGGCTAAACCATCAGCGCCGCACCAGAAAAATAGACCTGCTCCCAAAGCCGGATAAAAGTTAAGCGGGGCGCACTACCTTCCGATAACCGCGCCCCACGCCTACATCACCGCTATTTCTTAGCGATCGGTGCCATGCCTTCGATTTCTACGTTGATCGTGACTTCTTCGCCCACAACCACGCCACCACCATCCATAGCTTTGTTCCAGGTTAGACCAAAATCCTTACGATTGATTTTGCCGCTGCCCGAAATACCCACGCGCTCATTGCCCCAAGGATCTTTTACTTTGCCCGACACCGTGGCTTCAAGCACGAGGGGCTTGGTGACACCCTTCATCGTAAAATCACCCGTCACTTTAGTGCCTTCAACTTTGGTGATCTTGAACGTAATCGTCGGGAACTTAGCCACATCAAAAAAATCGGGACTGCGCAGATGCTCATCGCGCTTTTCGTTACCGGTGGTGATTGCAGCCACTTCTACTTTACCGGCGCCCTTGGTGAGCTTGCCCGACTTATCGTCGGTTGAGAATTCGCCTTCGAATTTTCCGAAGTTGCCCTTCACTTTGGAAACCATCATATGACTTACCACGAAGCCTACGGACGAATGATCGGCGTCGACTTTGAAGTTAGCAGCGAAGGACGAAGCCGTGACAAGGGAAAGCCCCGCCATCAAGAAGCGAACATTACGAAACGATGTCATTTACAGAACCTCCTAAGTATTTGAGTAGAGCGTTCCACGATATCGCCCTCCCCCGCGTTTACAAGGGGCGGCGGGGGATTATAATGCGTCAACGATGTCTGCAGACTCTAGCCACCGCCGCCCCCTCGATGCCAACGCCATCGCAGCCGCGTTAAGATCCTTACCCGGCTGGACTCACACCCAAGGACAGCTCTATTGCGAATTCAAATTTCGCGATTTTAACGAAGCCTTCAACTTCATGACTGCAGTTGCCAAGACTGCCGACACCATGGATCACCACCCGGATTGGTCCAATGTCTACAACTCGGTCAAGGTGAAGCTTTGTACCCATGACACTCTGCCACCCGGAGGTGGCATCACCTCCTTAGATATTGATTTAGCTCGGATTATGAACGATCTGACAATCACCAAGTGACATTGCTTTCACAATCCATTCTCTTCCTAAAAATTGCTTGCAGCTCCGATATGCTGAACGCAGATCATGAACACACTTCCGCGAAACCAAAAAATAGTGAAGGTCTCACCCAAGGAAGTTGCGAACCCTTCGTTCGGCTCCCGCCTCCGAGAATTCGTACCGGGCGAATGCATTGTGCGCGAAAATGAATTAGCGCAATCCTTCTTCATTATTACTTCTGGCACCGCGCAAATGTTCAAGGAGGCTTTCTCCAAACGCGTTGTCATCAAGAAATTGAGTGAGGGCGAAATTTTTGGCGAAGTTTGCTTCCTAGACGGCTTGCCCCGCGCGGCCTCCGTCGAAGCGCTCACGCACGTGAAGGCCGTGGAAGTTTTCCCCAAGGTCGAAGGCATTAACATTCCCGATTGGCTCAACCCCCTCGTTAAGACCATCACGCGCCGCATGCGCGAGGCCAATGAATCACTCATGGAATATTCCCGAGCGCTGGCCGTGCGTAACGCCGGGAAAAACGTAGACGAGCAACGCAAGCGCACTTGCATGGAGCTTTCGCGCTTGCTCGACATTCTGCGACTCATCGGCACGACCAACAACAACGACATGGACATGGGTGACGCCCGCAAAGACTTCCTGGTGCTCGCCGGAGACTCGTTCCTGAGCCCGTACGACTTTTGGCGCTACATTCAAAAGCAAGCGATTGTGGATCAAACCGCAATTAAGGAGAAGGCACGTATGGTCATCAACGTGCCCGAGATCACGCGGCTGTCCAAACTGTTCCGCAGCGCCGACTTTCAAACGGTGATGATCCAAATCACTACCAAAGGCGCCGCAGCCCTCCACGTGCTGAGTACACTCATCCCGAAGGAATCGCAAAGCGGCGACAGCCTCAGCATCGACCTCAGCCAATACGTTAAGAGCTCGAGCGCCTACTACTCGCCCTCCTTCGGCGACGGCCTGCGGGAACTCGAAGCCCTCGGCATTTTGAAGTACGCAGCCGATACAAAAGTTGTACAATGTGATCGAAGCCAAATTGAAACGGCTTCGCTTTGTGGACAGATTCTTTTGGAATTCGAATCCAGATCGGTAGGTCAATAAGTATGGCTAAGACCAAGCAACCTCTTTCGCTGCTTATCGTCGACGACGAGGACGACCTGCGGGAAATTCTGCAGGAACTTTTTTCTCCGCTCGTAGAGAACACGGCCGGCGCGCCGAACGGTTTGGCAGCCCTGGAGATGATCACCGAAGGCAATTTCGACGCCGCACTCGTGGATATCAACATGCCCAAAATGTCAGGCCTAGAACTCATCAAGGCACTGCGGGAACGCGGCAACAATATTCCGATTGTTATCTTGTCTGCCCACGGCGATCGGAAAAACACGCTCGAAGCCCTGCGTCTGGGGGCCTACGACTTCATCGATAAGCCCTTCGACTCAACGGTGCTCAAAGCGGTCGTCATGAAGGCACTCGAGGAAGGAGCGGATATGCGCATAAAGGAAGAGGCACTTAACACCATCTTCCGCAGTCTGGGCGTCAAAGACCCTCGCAAACCATAAAAAAACCCGGTGGTCCCCACATGGACCACCGGGTCGTCACGTTCCCTTACGGGACGTTAAACACTCACTAATTACGCTTTACGAGCAGCGTAGTACTCGGCCAACAGACCCGTTTCGAAATGGAACGGGATATGGTTAGCGTGGGGAACTTCGCGGAGCGTACCGATTTCGGTTTCGCCGTCGACTTCTTTGCTTAAGTAGTCGGGCAATTCCAAACGCGGAGCTGCTTTGCCAGCGAGGTACACGGTGCCTTTGTAGGCTTCCGGAGTCAGCGTGATTTTAGAACCGGGGCGAATCACCGCGGAACCGATCGACAGCTTCTTGCCGTTCACCAGCACGTGGCCGTGACGAACGAGTTGGCGAGCCGAACGAATGCTCACGGCAAAACCCAAACGGAAAACCAAGTTGTCGAGACGCGACTCGAGTTTACCGATGAGCGTGTCCACCCAGTCCGTGCCCAAGCCGCGCTTGGAATCGCGCACGAAACGGCGCAGTTGTTCTTCGCGCAGGCCGTAGTGGAAAATGATCTTTTGTTTTTCTTCCAGACGAAGCGCGTATTCGGAAAGCTTACGGCGTTGGTTGCCGTGCTGACCGGGGGGGTACGGACGACGATCGAGGGCTCCGGCTTTGCCGAGACCAGGAAGTTCCGTGCCCAAACGACGCTGACGTTTGAAGCGAGGAGTTTTTTGAGCAGTTTTTGCCATGACTATTGTTTCCCTTTTATTTCCATTGCCGCGGAAAGCCTGGGCGAGAGACCCAAGGTGGGATGTAGCTAATCAAAACGAAAGCTTAAGTCAAAAGCGAAAAACACCGGCCGAGTTGAAATGTGCCCGCACCGCGCCCGGCAATCGGGCCCCTAAAAAACAGCTATTTTTGGACTGGCTCTCGAGCTCTTCCACCACCAACGGACGGTCCGGGGCCTTGACGTCCACCAGGATAGCTCGCAGGGGGCGCCCCACCCGGATAGCGCCAAATTCGTCGCCAATGCCCAAAAACTGGGCCGGGGCCGTAGAGAAAACCTGAACCAAACGGGTCGGTTTCAGGAGGCCCTGCTCCACAAAGAGCAGCAAAACCCGTAAAAAGGCCTCCAGGCCCGTGGTCCCAAAGGCCGAGGCAGCAAATTCCGTCCCCTTGGCGGCAGGTTCGTGGGGGGCGTGGTCCGTGGCCACAAAGTCCAAACGCCCCTCAAACAGGGCGGCCCGCAGGGCTTCCCGATCGGCGACCGACCGCAAGGGAGGGTTCATTTTGTAGCTGGTAGCTCCGGGGCGAATGTCGTCGGAGCTATATAAGAGGTGGTGCGGGCTGACTTCGGCGGTAGCCTTGAGGCCCCGGGCCTGAGCCGCGGCCACCAGATCGAGGGTCTTGGCCGCCGACACGTGCAGCACGTGGTAGCGCTGATTCGGAAACTCGGCCAGGAGCGCAAGGTCGCGCTCCACCATGCGCCATTCGGCTTCGGGCGGATAGGCCTTGAGCCCAAGGCGTGCCTGCTCGGGGCCGGCCGCCAGGGCACAGCCGTGGCCGGGGACCTCGGCATGCTGAAGCAGCGGCAAGCCCGCCCCCTCGTTGGCCTCGAACACCTGGCGCATCATTTCATCGCGCGCCACACCCCGACCATCGTCGGTCAGGGCCGCCACGCCCGCGCGTTTGAGCGCGGCCACATCCACCACTTGCTGGCCTTCTTGCTTGAGGGTCATCGCGGCAGACCACAAAACTTTTACGCCACTTTGGTACTCGGCCTTAGCCACCGCCGCCCGACCCACTTCGAGGGCGGCAACGGAATCAATGACCGGCACCGTGTTCGGCATGGTGAGCAAAGCGCCCACTCCACCCCGCAGGGCTGCCCGCAATCCGCACTCGGGCAAATCCTTGTGGGGCTGTCCGGGCGCACGCAGGTGCACTTGGTTATCCACGCCCGAGGGCATGAGCACTTGGCCGCCGCCGGGAAAAACGTAATCGGGCAAAGCACTGCACGTGCCGGTGGGATGCATTTCCGTAATCACGCCTCCGCGCACCACGAGGTCCTGATGCGCGAGCACGCCATCGGCGTTCCACACCTCGACGTCCTGAATGGCGAAGGAGGGAGGAAGCGCCATGATTATTCGGATTTCACATCGAAGCGCACGCGCGCCACGCCAAAAGTTCCGGCCACGAAAATATCCTCGCACGAGCGCGCAGCCACACCGCTGATGTCGGAGCTGCGTTTGTCGCCGGTGAAGTCGATGAGCGCGTATTTTTTGGGGAGCGTGGCAGTGAAGAACACAAAGCGATTCGAACCCGAACGCAGATTTTCTACGAGCACGGCGCGCGCGCCGTCGCAAGGAACCACGGCCACGGGCTCGGAATCTTCCTGCCAATCAATCTTGTAGAAGTTACGGCGGTCCGCCGGAAAAGTGAGCAAGTGCGCCGGGTATGCACCCCAACCCCACAGCGCACCTCCGTCGCCGTTCATGGCCAGACCGAGCGGCTCGAAGCCCAGCGGAACTTCCCACAGCGCGCCGGGCAGACTGCGGTCCGGACGAAAAGCAACCTTGTCGGATTCTACGGCAAAGGCGCCCGTCTGCGTTTGCGAAGCGAGAAGCGCATTCTTCGTTGCGGTGTCGATGGAACGGCTGCGCGGTTTGGCGTCGGCTTGATCGAGCGCTAGCTCGGTGACGGCCGTTGCGTCGGCGTTGAGAATCAACAGCGAGCGTTTGTCCTTGGAGAGCGACATGCCACCGTGGAGCACGGGTTCGCTGGACACAATTTCTACCTTGCGGGCGGCTACGTGCGCGGCTTGCCCCAGGGCCGAGTCGCTCTTGAGCGAAACTTCCACGAGTTTGGGTGGCAAGGAATATGCAATGGCGAAAATCAATTGATGACTCTTACGCATAGGAAAGGAGTTTAACCCGATGCGCGTACGGAATCGAGGATTGCTTGGGCTTTTGTGCCTGGCGGGGCTGTGCCTGCGCCCGGGCGAGCGTGGGGCGCCACCGGCTGCGCGGCAAAGGCTCGTAATCGTTCGCTGCCACGACGGCGACACCTGCACGGCCCGCGCGGAGAGCGGCGTGCATTTGACGCTGCGACTCCTGGGCATTGACGCCCCCGAAGTCGCTACGCACTTTGGCGGAAGGGCGCGGCCCGCGCAGCGCTTTGGCGTGGAGGCTCGCAATTACCTAGAGCGCCGCGTGGCAGGACGAAGCTTGCCAGTTGAGTTGCGGGGCAACGATGTTTACCGACGCTACTTGGCCGTGTTGTTGGATGACGACGGCATTACGAACATCAACGAGGAACTCGTGGCCAAAGGCTTTGCCTTTGCGTACCGGGGCCGGGGCGGCGACGCGGAGGCACGCCACTGGGCCGAAGCTGCCGAAGCGCGCGCACGCCGCGAGCGCGCAGGTTTCTGGGCCCTGCCCACCGCCGAACAACCGCAGGAGCCAGGGAGCTATCGCCATGCCCAGTAGATTCAGAGTGAACTACAACGCCCGCGGCGAACGAGTGCTCACACGCCAGCAGATCGCCGAAAACTTTCGGCGCATCCTGCTAGACCTCAACGCACGCTGGGATGCGAGTTTTGAAATCGCCTTCTGGCGCAGCAACGGCCAGGTGGCACAAATGCCCCGAAGTCACTGGAACATGATCGAACTCGGCAAACGCAAGCTGACGCTAGCTAGCATTCACAAGATCGCCCGAGCCCTAGACCTACCCGAGCACCGCTTGTCCCTTTGTCACAAAACGTAGACACCGCTGTCTCACAATTGAGACAAAGGGACTAGTGGCCTGCGCAAGGCAAACAAAAGCGGGCGCCCTCCACACGGAGAGCGCCCGCTCTATATCTCTAACTAAGTACTTCGGAATCAGTGACGAGCTTCGGCCTCGGGCGCCTCGCAAGCATCGCCTTCGCAGATTGCGTCGAGTTTTTTATCGAGCTTTCTCGCTTTTTGTTCCCTTTCCAAAGCATCAACAGCATAAGCATGTAATTTTTGCTTAATCTGCGCTGCATCCATCATGTCGCAACCGTTACTGTTCACATCATAGGTCACAAGGATAGTGCTACCACTCAAAAAATCTTCACTGTATCCCTTTTGATGATGCACTTCGATGGTATTAACACTACGCAAGCGGCGCAAAACCTGTAGGTCAACGCGAACTGCCGGATCCTTGCGAATCAAGTTGGCGATTGTCGAAGATACTTCAGTCAAGCAGTCAGCGCCCGCTGCGGTCACATAACCCTCGTTTCCTGGACCGCCGACAGCCCTAAAGTTAATGGTGGCTTCCTTACCCGTGGAACCATCCATATATTTGAGCAACCGGTCATCCCTTTTGACCTCAACCCATTGTTCAGCCCAAGCACCAACGGAAGTTGCCATGCATACGGCCATTGCTAGTTTCGTAATCTTGTTCATTTTTTAAATCCCCCTTCGTATAAAATAATAAGTTACACAGGAGTTAGATACAAAACACGTGCCAGACTTAATAGTGCCTGCATCCGCACACATTGCGCACCGGTGAACGACGAAATATTTGACGATTGCCGTAAATTGTAAAACATCAAGTTGAGTTGCCGCCCTCGCCAGCCACGCGAGTGCTAGAAAAACAACCGGGCTCTGCCAACCCAAGTTCCGTCGTCAAACGCGGTAGCATTGCCGGAGCTATCGCTGAGGTTCCACTTGCGACTTGTCCAGCCGCCTTCGAAACGCAGCGATCCCATCTCCAGGAAGCCCACGGCGAACCAGCCGTTGCCATTCAGCGTGCCGCCGCGTTGAGTGATGCTCTTCTGATTAAAACGGTAGCGCCACTCGCCACGCAGACCGAGCCAGGGAGCTAAGTAGACTTGTAACTCGGGTCCGAGCGAATAACCGCCGTAGGCGCCAGACAAAGCGCCCAGCCCATAAAGATGATTGTATTCGTAGCTCGCCCGAAAAATAAGGTTCGTGTTTTGAATGTTGCCGCCGGCCAAACGAATTTGCAGACCGAGTTCGCCGGCCTGATTCTTTTCGTTCAAATTGCCGTTGGCTACGCTCCGGGACAGCGAAATGCCGCGCTCGTAGCGTGCATGGAGTCCCAGCGAAAATAAGTAGGCATCTAGTTCGTGCCCCATGCGGCCCGGCCGCACATCTAGACCATAAGTTAAATCGCCCGGAATTTTATTGGTGTGGTGATCGAGCCACATGTTCTGAAAAGCGATTTCTTTTTTGGTCTTCATCCATTCCGACAAGGACCACCGAGCGGATTTACGCTCCTGTTGGCGCTCCGGAAAAATAACGAAGATCTGGGCCCGACTCACGCAGGGCGCGAGGGCCATAATAAAAAGGCCGCCAACCAGGACTTGCTTAAGTCTGGTTGCGGCCTTGAGTGGACAACTAAGAATGTTCTTAGTGGCCAGCATCCGGACTAACGTCGCGGGCCATAACGGTCTTACGACCGTCGGACTTTGCGCTTTGAATCGCGGACGACAAAACTTTCTCGACAACTTTCGAGATCGCTTCGATCGTTTCCGCCGAAGTGTTGCATTCACCTTTTTCTTTGATGAACGACTTAACTTTGCTCGCTACAACCAGAATTTCATCAGCCATATTCTTTCCTTATCCCGCATTGAGTGTTGGTGAATTTAAAACCGACTTTTGAAACTATCAGAAATTTTTGATTTTGGACCAAGTGTCATGAATTTTTGCGGAAAATTTTACAGACACACGGTGTCTATACCTTCCATCCCAAATAGAGCTAACCTGTTGGCATGAATAGGAATACTCAACTTCGACTCTCGACTTTATTTTTCTTTGCCGCAGCTTGTTCGAGCGCGCCGCGCAAGGCCACCACGCAGGGCGTAGAAAACGAACCCATCTTTGCTCCGTTCCAACACTCCGTGAAAGATTCTGCGGCTCGGCGCGAAGCCATTACCAAAATGGCGGCGGGCGATGGCAGCCTTAAGCTCGCCAGCAATATTTTGATTCACAACGATTTCCACCCGCTGCGCGTCGAATACGTGCAGGGCAATCCGCAAATCGAAGGCATCGAGAGCGCCGGCGAAGGCCCCTGGTGGCTCGACCTCATTCGCATGGAGAGCATGGCCGTCGTGCTCGCCGACGAACAAAGCCTGAAGGGATTTAAAGAGGGCGCATGTTTGGATAGCTACACCAAAACGCTCGCGTGGCTCGACAATGGCCCCGAGCCCGCCGGTGCAAATCCATGGGGTGTGGCCATTGCTCCGCGCGTGAAAAATCCGCAGCCAGAAAAATCTGCGCTCTGGACGAACGCCGCGAAGGACGTAGCGCCCGAGCTAACGGCCGTATTTAATCAGGCCTTCGATAATAAAATTACGGTGTCGGAATTGCGCCGCATTGCCGCCGATCCTGCCCTCAGCCACCCCACCCGCATCGTAGCACGCATGAGTGATGGCTCGTGGACGGAGTTCCGCCAGCTATCCGGAAGTTGCGAAACTTTTTTGAAGGCGGCCAAAGTGTTTCGGGCGTCGAAAGATCAAAGCGCCGAAGCAAAGTGCTTAACGTCGAGCGGCGTCGCGTACGGTGTGCAGCCATTCTCCACGGTCGCCTTCGTCACGAAAGATTTCAAGGCGGACGCAACGCTCAGCAATCACGTACGGTGGATGTGTCACGAAATTGCCCAAGTGCATGCCCGCCAAATGGGCAGCAAGAAACTGCGCGAATTGCGCTTTGCGCTTGAGCGCCGCAAGGCCCTCAAGGAGCGCGTGCTGTTTTACTCGCGGCAGGAGGCCGGCAGCATCCTAAATGCGTACCGGTCCAACCTGCCCAAATAAGATCGCGCGCTAAGGAATCAAGTTTCCGAACGCAGACGGCTCACCTTGAACTCCCGCTGCCGGCGCTCGCGCAATTCTTGCACGTGCACCGAGTAGCGTGCCCAGGGCACGACCGACAAACGCTCGTAGCCGATTTCTTCCTCGGTCTCTTCGCAGACTCCGTAGCAACCGTGTTCGATCTTGGAGATCGCACGTTGCACGAGCGCCAGACGACTCTTGAGGAAGTCCAGCTCTTGTAGCGCGGCATTGCTGGCGCGTTGCTTCTCGGCGACTTCCGCGTCGTCGCCCTTGATAAGGCTCTCCGCTTCTAGTCCAACCTGGAACGTGCTTGCTTTGCCATTGATCTTGGAGAGAAACTCGGCGCGAAGCTCGAGCAGACGCTCGTGCAACTCTTTGAGTTGCTTCTTCGTAAGGCCAAGTTCCCCGCGGCTCACGACTTTCGCCGGAGCTTTCTGCCTCACGGCAGACCTCGTAAGGGTTGACGAATGCTTCGTCTTCATTTGGATGCCCTCCCTAAATTGTCCCCACACTTGGAATACATAAGCGCTAACGTCTTTGCAAATCTGGGAGCTTGACTCGCGGCGCCGTGATTTATGGCAGCGTTTCGTATTAAATTTGCGGACCCCCATGAAATTCCTAAAACCCACCGTCACTCTGGACGGCGCTCTCGAAGGAGAGAGCCCGAATCGCATTTGGTGGAATCATCTCGCCAAGCATCGCGGCGAGTATGCGCTGGGAATTTTTTCGGTCGTGCTCACGAACATCGCCGATGTGATTTTGCCTAAATACTTTCAGTGGTCCGTCGATGCGCTCTCGCAAAACAGCGCACGCTTTTTGCATTACCTCGCGCCCATGGCCGGATTCCTTGCGCTCCAATTCATGGGCCGCATTTTTTGGCGACAGACACTCGGCCAACAAACCCACTACGTAGCGGCCAAGCTACGCTCCCAGCTGTGGAATCGCGCCCGCTTCTTTCCTCGCGAGCGTCTCGAAACGGATCTCACTCCCGGCGAGCTCATGAACGTAGCCACAAGCGACATCGGGCTGGCGCGCTTCATGTTCGGATTTACGATTGTGGGCACGGTGGACTTTTTCTTTCTCCTTACGCTCACCGTCGCCGCCATGCTCACGGTGGACGCTAAACTCACCCTCGCTACGCTCGCTATTTTGCCGGCCGTGCCTTTTATGATTGATCGCATTTCGCGCCGCGAGGCTGCGCAGCACCGGGTGGCACAAAGCGCGTTGTCCAAACTTACAGACCTGGTGGCGCAAGCCGTGGCCACGCAGCGCCTGCAACGCGTTTCGGGCACGCACCGTTTTTGGGAAGCAAAGCTCGGCGAAACGGCCAACGAATACCGCGGCAAGCGTTTTGAAGTAGCCAAAACTTCGCTCGCCTTCATTCCCGTCACGGGCGTAGCACCGCTGATTTCGTTCGCTGCCCTCTTGGCACTCGGCATGAGTCGCGTGCTCGCCGGCACGCTAACCATTGGCGAGTTCATTGCCATGCAGAGCTATATTTTTATTATCCAAACGCCGATGCTCGAACTCGGGAGCATTATTTCCGAATGGCAGCGCGGCTTTGCCAGCTTCGAACGCGTCACCCGCACCCTCGCGCAACCGGAAGCCTCCGGCTTACGCGCCGGCGGAGCCACGCCGCTTTCCCAAGAAGTCATCCTCACCGCGAAGGATCTTTCCTTTCGCTATCCCGGGGCCGAACGCGACGTGTTCTCGAAACTTTCGTTTGAACTTCGCGCAGGGCGCCGCCTGGGCGTGACCGGACCCATCGGGGCCGGCAAAACCACGCTCCTCGAAATCCTCAGCGGACTCCAACGCGGCTTCACGGGACAGGTGCTCTTTCACGGTCGCGACATTCGCGAGCTCTCGCACGCGGAAATGCGCAGGCAAATTTCCGTAGTCCCCCAGCGACCCTTCCTCTTTGGCGACACGGTCCGTAGCAATATGGCGCTCGACCGCCAACTGACGGACGATGAAATTTGGCACTGGCTCGACGTGGCCGGAGTGCGCGAAGACATCGCGGAGTTGCCCGACCAACTCAACACGAAACTCGGCGAATGGGGCGTCAATCTCTCGGGCGGGCAAAAGCAACGCCTCACACTGGCCCGCGCCCTCGCCCGCAAGCCCCAAGTTCTGTTACTGGACGATTGCCTGAGTGCCGTAGACACGGTTACCGAAGAGCGCATCCTCCGCGCTCTGGATCGTGAGCTGCAGCACGCCACGCTCGTTTGGGTGGCTCACCGTGCATCCACATTACGGCACTGCACCGATTTGCTGGAGCTGGGAACATGAGCATCGCACCGGAACCCGCCGAAAACGATCGCTCGGGCGCAGACATCCGCTCCTTTGCGCGCATCCTGAAACATGCACGCCCGTACTGGTTTAAGCTGGGACTTTCCGTCGCGATTCTGATCGCCGCTGGTTACGCGGGCGTTTCGGCGGCGTCGTATTTAGGCAAATTCGTGCAGCAGGGTCTCGTCATGCGCAACCACGACCTTGCGGTGCGCCTGGGCCTTCTGGTGTTGGCACTGGAGCTCGTGTCCGTAGCGGCCTCCTACTACGGACGACTCATGATGGCCGAAGCCGCCAACGCTTCGCTGCTGCTGATTCGTCGCCGTTTATTTACGCACCTCAACCAGCTTCCGATGAGCTACTTCGACCAGCAACCCCTAGGTCGCACGGTCACACGCCTCACCTACGACGTAGAAGGTTTAGAAGATTTTTTTGGCGGAACACTGGCGCGCATCATGAACGCATTTTTAAACATCGCGATCGTGCTGGCGGCCATGATGGCCACCGATTTACGCATTGGTTTGATCATCATGGCTTCCATGCTGCCCGCAGTTTTGGTCACCTGGCTCAGCCGCAAGTCCGTGCGTCACTGGAACCGTGAGTTCTCGCGGCGCAACAGTGCTATCAACGCTAAACTCTCCGAGTTGTTGAGTGGCATTCCGGTCATTCGCTACTTCGGTGCCGAAAGTTGGTCTTCACACCTATTCGACGATGTGATTGGCCACCATTTAGAGTCGGCCATAAAAATTAACGTCATCAACTCGCTCGTACGTCCCATCGTGCAACTCCTATGCGCCGTGCCGCGCATTATTCTGCTGTACTTCGGCGGAGTGAGCGTGATGTCCGGTGCCTTACCCCTCGGGGTCTTCGTGGCCTTCCTGCGCTTCACCGAGCGCTTGTCGAGTCCGGTGACGATCATTGCCCACGAAATTCAAACCATTCAGGCCGCCTTCACCAGTGCCGAGCGCGTGGGTCGCTTCTTAGACACGCCCACCGAAGCCACGGCGCTCGGCCCCGATGGCACGCTCGCACCGAAACACGTCGACGGCGAAATCGAATTTCGTCACGTCACCATGGCCTACAATCCCGAGCAGCCCGTGCTGCGCGATGTGAGCTTTCATGTGCGCGCCGGCGAGAAGATTGGACTAGTGGGCCGCACGGGCAGCGGAAAGAGCACCACGGCCGCGCTCATTTCGCGCCTCTACGAATTCCAACGGGGCGATATCCTCGTAGATGGGAAATCCGTGCGCGATTACCAGCGCGATGCCCTCCGCCTACACATTGGATTCGTAAACCAGGACGTTACGATCTTTCGCGGCTCTCTCATCGACAACTTAGCCTTCGGAGCGCCGGTTTCGCGCTCGGACATTGCCGAGGCCTGCCACCGCACCGGCCTCGGCGAGCTGATGGAATCGCGCGCACTCACGCTCGATTCCGAGATTTTGGACCAAGGCGCCAATCTCAGTGCAGGCGAACGCCAACTCGTGGCCCTTACCCGCACCCTAATTCGCAATCCGTCGCTCCTTATACTGGATGAAGCCACAGCAAACGTAGACGAAGCCCACGAAGAACTCCTCCAAAACGCCGTGCTCTCAGTCATGAACGGCCGCACCTGCCTTATGATCGCTCACCGCCTAAGCACCCTCGAGGCCTGCGACCGAATTCTGGTCTTTAAAGACGGAGCCATTCTCGAGGAAGGCTCGCACGAAAAACTCGTCGCCCTCGGCGGTTACTACGCCCAACTCATCCACGAGAGTCGCCGCGCACAGAGCGAAGCCACCGTTACGGTTTGAGTTTAGCTATCATTCCTCTGCATCACCTGAAGGCCGAAGGACTGAATCCCACGCCGAAGATTGCACGAGCTGCACAAGAGCTGAATGTTCTCCGCCGTGGAGTCGCCGCCCAGGGCGAAGGGCTGGATGTGATCGAAGTTTAGCCGGTGCGTAGACCCACACCGCACACACTTGCCCTCTGCCTTGCGCCAGACCGCATGCTTAGTTGCGCGAGGAATGTAGCGAGTGCGCTGACGCGGCGC